>NZ_CP098604.1:4600973-4907705 GCF_024499015.1 Xanthomonas hortorum pv. pelargonii
GGCTTCGTCAACAGCCACGGTCGTCGTCGCGACGGCGTTGTCTTCGTCTTCGTTCACTGCATCCGCGCGCGTGCCCGGCGCGGTGTCGGGGGCGCCCTCACGGGCGTCGTCTGGGTCCAACGTGTTCTGGTCCTGCGCCGAGGCATGCTCGGAGTGTTGCGGTGTTGCGTCGATCGGGTCTTCGGCGTCGGCGGCGTTGTCTGCATCGCCGGCGTCGTGTGTTTCTTCATCCAATTCGGCATCGGTGCTGTCGCCATCAGAGTCCGCGTCTGCCGCATCGGCATCCGTCTCACCCAGCGCTGCATCCATCGCCGCCGATGCCGGCACTGCGCCATCCAGCTGACCATCACGGTCCAGCGGCAGCTGCGGTTCCAGCTCGGCGATGTCCTTCAACTCAGACAATGGCGGCAGCTCGTCCAATCGCTTGAGCCCGAAGTAGTCCAGAAACCCCTTGGTGGTGCCGAACAGGGCCGGCTTGCCGGGCACGTCGCGGTGACCCACCACGCGGATCCATTCGCGTTCTTCAAGGGCCTGGATGATGTTGCTGCTGACCGCCACGCCGCGCACCTGCTCGATCTCGCCGCGGGTGATCGGTTGGCGGTAGGCGATCAGCGCCAGGGTTTCCAGCGTGGCGCGGGTGTACTTGGTGCGGCGTTCGGTCCACAGCCGGGCAACCCAGCCATGCACGTCGGCCTTGACCTGGAAGCGGAAGCCAGAGGCCACCTCGACCAGTTCCACGCCGCGGTCGGCGCAGCCCTCGCGCAACAGTTCAAGCGCGCGCTCGACGCTGCCGGGCGGCGCCGGCTCTTCTTCGGGAAACAAGCCCTGCAGCTGCGCCAACGTCAGCGGCTGGCTGCTCGCCAACAGGGCGGCCTCGATAATGCGGGTGATCAACGCTTGATCCATTCGGTGATCGGCTTCAGATAGGTTCGTTGGCGGCATCGCTGTCGTCGAATTCGCTGGAGAATTGCAACGGCGCATTGGTATTGCCCAACGCCAGCGACTTCACGTAGATCGGCGCCAGCGGCGCTTCCTGCACGATGTCCAGCAACTGCTCCTTGGCCAATTCGAGCAGCGCCAGAAAGGTGACCAGCACGCCGAGCTTGCCTTCTTCGGCAGTGAACAGCGATTCGAAACGGTAAAACTTGCCATCGTCCAGACGGCTCAGTACATCGCCCATGCGCTGGCGCACACTCAGCGCCTCGCGCTTGATCGCATGGCCGGTGAACAGCTCGGCGCGCTTGAGCACGTCGTACAGCGCCATCAGCATTTCTTTCAGTTCCACCGGCGGCGGCAGCTTGACAGCTGCGCGCTCGGGCAGATGCGCCTGTACCGGCGCACTGTCGCGGCCCATGCGGGGCAGGGTATCCAGATCCTCGGCCGCCTGCTTGAAGCGTTCGTATTCCTGCAACCGGCGTACCAACTCGGCACGCGGGTCGTTTTCTTCGCCTTCCTGGCTGGGCGGGCGCGGTAACAGCATGCGCGATTTGATCTCGGCCAGAATCGCGGCCATCACCAGATATTCGGCCGCCAGTTCGAAGCGCAGCTCCTGCATCACATTGATGTAGTCCACGTACTGCCGGGTGATCTCGGCGACGGGGATATCCAGAATGTCCAGATTCTGGCGGCGGATCAGATACAGCAGCAGATCCAGCGGACCTTCGAAGGCATCCAGGATGACTTCCAGCGCATCCGGCGGAATATACAGATCCTGCGGGATCTGCAGCACCGGTTGCCCATGCACCACCGCCAGCGGCATTTCCTGCTGCTGTGGCGGCGCGCTTGTGGCTGGCGGATTCGCGTCGTGCGCGAGTTCGGAATTCATCAGGTCGACATCGGGTGTTACGGTCGCCGGCCGCGGTCTGAGCCGCGCCTGCAGGGCTTTGCCTTGAGTAATTGCAATCTAATGTCGCGCCTGTGCCGGCACGATCCCACAAATCCACATACGCCAATCCACATGAAAACAGGCGCCACGTGGCATGCGGCGACGGAACAGCGAGGAGGTCGTCTACACGGGCCGGTGGTAGGCAGCGAATCGGTCGTCGAGTGAGGCGTGGGGCCTGGGCCGACGGGCCGCTGTGTCCGGTTGCGTGTGCAGTGGTGCCAAGGGTAATGCGTGCGCGGGGGCGGTGTCCAGCGCTGACACGGCTAGAATCTCCGGCAGTGATCTTCAAGTCTTTGGCGAGGTGGCGTGTGTGGTACGTAATCGAAGGGTATGACCAGGCCGACGCACTGGCCGCGCGGCAGCAGACGCGACCGCCGCATCTGGCACGTTTGCAGGCGCTTGCGGCGTCCGGCCGCTTGCTGGTGGCGGGCCCATGCCCGGCCATCGATGCCGAGGATCCGGGTCCGGCCGGTTTCAGCGGCAGCGTGGTCATTGCCGAATTCGAATCGCTGGAACAGGCGCGCGTCTGGGCCGATGCGGATCCATATGTGGCGGCGGGCGTCTATGTGCGCACCGAGGTCCGCCCGTTCCGGCGGGTGCTGCCATGAGCCGGGTCGAGCGGATCCGCGCCGCATTGCAGTCGGCCCTGGCGCCGAGCGAGCTGGAGGTGGTGGACGACAGCCATCGCCACGCCGGGCATGCCGGCGCGCGCGATGGGCGCGGGCATTTCAATGTGCGCGTGGTCAGTGCCGCGTTCGTTGGAAAGGCGCCGCTGGCGCGCCACCGGGCGGTGTACGCCGCAGTCGGCGAGATGATGCAGACCGATATCCATGCCTTGTCGATCGAGGCGTTTGCGCCTGGTGAGGCCGGGTAACCAGGTCAGCCGTCGTAGGAGCGCACCTGAGCGCGACAGGGGTTATCGGTAAGGCCCGTCGCGCCCAGGTGCGCTCCTACGGGGTCGACTGTCCCCTGACATGGCGGAACAAACTGCCCCAACCGTGATCCACGTTGTGCTTCGCTGGTGGACACGACAGTGCGGGATTGTTGCGACGCAGCACAATCTTTCACCTATTCATCACTTGCAGCTAGTTGATCTGTAAGCGTTTTCATTGATGTGAAGATGGGGGTTTACGCCCTCATATGAAAACGCTTACAGTCCGCGCCAGTTTTGGGAACTCGGTCGCGGAGGGCGACACGAATGGCCAATGGTGCGGTCACCATCAAAGATGTCGCTCGGGAAGCACAGGTCTCCGTCGCAACGGTGTCGCGTGCGCTCAATGGGCACGATAACGTCGCCGGGCCGGTGCGCCAGTTGGTGCAGGAAGTGGCCGCGCGGTTGCGCTACAGCCCGCATGCGGCGGCGCGCAGCCTCAGCAGCCGACGCACACAGACCCTGGGTGTGGTGCTGCCGGATCTGTACGGCGAATTCTTTTCCGAACTGATCCGCGGCATCGATGGTGCGGCGCGCGCCGCCGGCCAGCATCTGCTGGTGTCCAGCTATCACGGCGACCCGGAAGCGCAGGGCAGGGCGTTGCAGTCCATGCGCGGACGCGTGGACGGCTTGCTGGTGCTGTCTCCCTACGCCGAGCAGCCGGGTTTTCTCACCGACAACCTGCCGCAGGCGCTGCCGACGGTGTTGATCAATGCGCATCTGCCCGGTGCCGATTACCCGGTGCTGAGCATCGATGACCATGCCGGCGCTGTGGCGATGACCGAGCATCTGCTGCGCGCCGGCCATCGGCGGATCGCCTTCATCGGCGGGCCGGCGCTCAATTTCGATGCGCGCGAACGCCTGCGCGGGTTCCGCGATGCGATCGCCGCGCATGGCGATCAAGCACAGGGTCTGGAATATCCGGGCGACTTCGACGAGGCCTCCGGTCACCGCGCCGGGCTGGCGATGCTGGCCGACGGCACGTTGCCGGATGCGGTGTTCGCCGCCAACGACATGACCGCGCTGGGCTGCCTGTACGCGTTTGCGCAGGCCGATGTCTCGGTGCCCGGCGATGTGGCCCTGGCGGGTTTCGACGATATTCCGCTGGCCCGTTTCGTCCATCCGGCACTGACCACGATGCGGGTCAGCATCGCGCATCTGGGCGGGCAGGCGATGACCCGGCTGATGCGGCTGGTCGAGCAGACCGGTCACGACGACGGCATTCGCCAGTGGCTGACGCCCGAGCTGGTGATCCGCGCCTCCTGCGGTGCCGGCGAGCCTGGCCTCTGACTCCAGTCGCTGCTGATCCATTCGGTCCTGACCTGCTTGTCTGGCCACTGACCTCTTCGCGGACGTTCTGTCCGCTCCCGCTGCCCCCGCAGCGGTCGTTCCTGCAAGACCGCAACGCCACAACAACACTCTGTACCGATCCCTGGAGGGACCAATGCGCCACCACAACCCTTATTCCGCCAGTCCGGCGCGCAAGCTGCTCAGCTGCGCCCTGGCCAGTTGCCTGCTGCTGGGCGCCGCACCGGCCTTTGCGCAGAGTGCTGCCGCGACCATCCGCGGCCAGGTCACCGTCGACTCCGCACCTGCCACCCAGGCCCAGGTCACCGCCACCAATCTCGCCACCGGCCTGACCCGCAGCGTGCAGGTCAGCAACGGCGGCTATTCGCTCGGCGGCCTGCCGCCGGGTTCGTACCGCCTGGACGTCACCGCCAACGGCCAGACCACCTCGCAGAACGTCACCGTGCAGGTCGGCCAGACCGCCACGTTGAACCTGGGCGTCGGCGGCGAACCTGCCACGGCCGACGGTGGTAACGCCACCACGCTGGATGCGGTGCAGGTGAAGGCTCCGCCCGTGCTGGTGGAAACCCGCACCTCCGAAAACGCCACCTATATTTCCAACGTGCAGATCCAGAACCTGCCGCGTGCCACGCGCAACTTCCTGGAACTGGCCGACACCGTGCCGAACGTACAGTTCACCCGCGATGCCAACGGCACCACCAAGGTGCGCTCGGGCGCCACCTCGGCCGAAGGCACCAACGTCTATATCGACGGCGTGAGCCAGAAGAACTATGTGCTGACCGGCGGCGTCAGCGGCCAGGATTCCAGCCGCGGCAACCCGTTCCCGCAGTCGGCGATCGGCGAGTACAAGGTCATCACCTCCAACTACAAGGCCGAGTTCGACCAGGTCAGCGGCGCGGCCATCGTGGCTTCGTCCAAGTCCGGTACCAACGATTTCCACGGCAGCTTCTTCTGGGACACCAGCAACGACGGCTGGCGCGAAGAGAGCCCGCTGGAAAAGCGTGCCGGTGTGCGCGACGACTTCGAAGAAACCCAGTACGGCGCGACCTTCAGCGGCCCGATCCTCAAGGACAAGGCGCATTTCTTCATCGCCTATGAGGCCAAGGAATACACCACCCCGAACGTGGTGATCCCCGGCTCGATCTATTCCGACCGCATCGACCAACTGCCCACGCAGCTGCAGCCGCTGGTGGCCACCTACAGCACGCCGTTCAAGGAAGACCTGTACTTCGCCAAGATCGACTGGACCATCGGCGAGAACAACCTGTTCGAGCTGAGCGGCAAGTACCGCAAGGAAGACGAGCTCAACGATGTCGGCGGCACCTCGACCCTCGAGCACGGCAGCATCAACGGCCAGGAAGAAAAGCGCGCCAACCTGCGCTGGCAGTACAGCGGTGCAAACTTCCTCAACGAGGCCAACCTCAGCTATGAGAGCGCGTTCTGGAACCAGGCCCCGATCAATAACGGCACCGGCTACGTGCTCAGCTACACGCCCAACCGCGGTAACGAGACCGACGTGCTCGCCGCAGGCGCGGGCAGCAGCTTCCAGCGCAAGGGCCAGAAGGGCTGGACGTTCCAGGACGATTTGACCTTGAACAGCCTGGAATGGCACGGCGCGCACACCGTCAAGATGGGCGTGAAGTTCAAGAGCATCGATCTGAACTCCACCCAGTTCAACCCGGCCAACCCGCAGTACTACTACAACATCCTCAGCGACGTCGAAACGCCGTATCGGGTGCGCTTCGGTGCGCCGCTGGTGGAAGGCGGCGGCTCGGTGGTGTCCAAGAACAAGCAGTACGGCATCTACCTGCAGGACGACTGGGAGGTCAACGAGCACTGGACCCTGAACCTGGGCGTGCGCTACGACTACGAAGAATCCCCGGCGTTTCTGGACTTCGTGACGCCCTCCGACGTCGCCGGTGCGCTGCAGAACTGGCCCAACCTGCAAAACGCCAACTACAACATCAACGACTTCATCAGCACCGGCAACAACCGCAAGGCGTTCAAGAACGCCTGGCAGCCGCGCCTGGGTGCCTCCTACGATCTGTTCGGCGATCAGGCGCATGTGATCTACGGCGGTGCCGGCCGTGCGTACGATCGCAACATCTTCGATTACCTGGCGTTGGAGCAGCTCAACAACTCGTTCAACTCCTATAGCTACTACTTCACCAGTGCCAACAACCCGGCTTGCCTGGGCGACCCGTGCACCGCGTGGGATCCGGCCTACAGCACGCAGGAAGGCCTGAACACCTTGACGGCCAACAGCACCGGCGGCGGCGGTCGCGAGGTCTACCTGATCGACAACAACATCAAGACCCCGTACTCCGACCAATACAGCATCGGCATGCGCAACATGGTGCCGCTGTGGGGCCAGGACTGGTACACCGATGTGACCTTGAGCCGTATCGAAAGTCATGACGGCTTCGCGTTCGTGCGCGGCAACCGTCTGCCGGACGGCTCGTTCTTCCAGCCGGGTACCACTTCCGGCTCGCCGAACGATGGTCCCGATGGCTACAGCGCCATCGTGCTGGGCACCAATGGCGTGGAAACCCGCAACAACCAACTCGCCTTGCAGGTCGAAAAGCCCTATGACGAGGAATCCGGCTGGGGCCTGACCGTGGCCTACACCTTTTCCGATGCCAAGGAAAACCGCCAGTTCGGCGAGCATTACGCACTGGATCGCGAACGCGTGGAAGACTACGGCTGGCGTGAGGCCGGCGGTATCGCCAAGAACCGTCTTGTGGTCACCGGCATCTACGAGCTGCCGTACGAGATCAAGCTGTCCGGCAAGCTGTCGCTGGCCAGCCAGACCGCGCGTTATGGCCAGAATTGCGTGGCCGGCAACGACCAGTGCTACATCGTCCAGTTCAAGCCGGACGGCACGCTGGGCTACAAGGAGTTCAGCATCGCGGCCAATAAAGAATGGGATACCGGTGGCGGTGTCAAATTCAACGTGCGTGCGGATATCCTCAACGTGTTCAATTGGGTGAACTACGCCAACTTCAACGGCGAAACCGGGACACTTGAAGACTTGAACACGGCTTACGGCACACCAACCGGTGTGCTGGCGTCGCCGATGCGTACCTTCCGTCTGGCCTTTGGCCTGAACTGGTGAGGTACTCGACCGCCCTGGCAGTGTCAGGGCGGTCGAACTCGGCGCCTGGATAGGGTAGGTTGGCGTGCGAGATGTAATCGATTACACAAGTGGGGGGCGGATGAACAGGGGCAGGACTTCGCGTTGGTTGACGATTCCACTATTGCTGGGCGCGCTGGTACTGGCGTCATGCAAACAGGCCGAGGAACCCAAGGTGGCCGAAAAGAAGGCGCCGGTAAAAGTCATTCTGGTGGAAGCGCAGTTGCCACCCAAGCCGGTCAAACCGCCGTTGCCGCCGCTGTTTTCGGACATCGAGCGTCGCACCTTCCAGTTTTTCTGGGACACCACCAACGAACTCAACGGACTGGCACCGGATCGGTTTCCGTCGCGCCCGTTCGCCAGTATCGCGTCGGTCGGGTTTGCGCTGACCGCGTATCCGATCGGGATCGAAAATGGGTGGATCAGCCGCAATCAGGCGATCGACCGCACCTTGACCACACTGAAATTCTTCCGCGATGCGCCAATGGGGCCGCAGCGGACCGGTAGGGCCGGGTACAAGGGCTTCTACTACCATTTCCTGGACATGCAGCAGGGCAACCGGTACGACAGCTGGGTCGAGCTGTCGAGCGTGGACACCGCGCTGCTGATGATGGGCGTGTTGTTCACCCAGTCGTATTACGACGGCGAGGACCCGCGCGAAAAAGAAATCCGCCAGATCGCCGACACGCTGTACAAGCGTGTGGACTGGCGCTGGCTGCAGCAGCGTGCACCGCTGATCTCGATGGGCTGGTTCCCCGAGAGCGGCTTCATCGACCACGACTGGATGGGCTACAACGAAGCGATGATGCTGTACATCCTCGCGCTCGGCTCGCCCACCCACGGCGTCGATGCCGAGGCGTGGACCAGCTGGACCCGCACCTACAACAACGACTGGGGCGTCTACCAGGGTCAGGAATACCTGTCCTTCGGCCCGCTGTTCGGTCACCAATACAGCCACGTCTGGATCGATTTCCGCGATATCCAGGACCAGTACATGCGCGAGCGCGGCATCGACTACTTCCTCAACAGCCGCCGCGCCACGCTGGCGCAGCGCGACTACGCCATCGACAATCCGATGAAGTGGAAGGACTACGGCGAGAACGTCTGGGGCCTGACCGCCGGCGACGGCCCGCAGAACACCAGCCAGGAATACCGTGGCGAGCAGCGTCAGTTCCGCCATTACTCCTCGCGCGGCGCCGGCCTGCGCGAGAACTTCGACGACGGCACCATCGTGCCGTCGGCGGCGATCTCCTCCATTGTGTTCGCACCCGAAGTGGTGATTCCGGCGGCCGAAGAAATGCACAAGCGCTACGGCGACTTCCTGTATTCCAGCTACGGCTTTCTGGATTCGTTCAACCCCAGCTTCAATTACGACATCCCGCTCAAGACCGGGCGCATGGTGCCGGACCGCGGCTGGGTGGCCAGCGACTACATCGCCATCGACCAGGGTCCGATCCTGGCAATGATCGCCAACTACCAGAACGAATTCGTCTGGACGGTGATGAAGAAGAACCCCTACATCCGCGCCGGTCTGGAACGCGCCGGCTTCACCGGCGGTTGGCTCACCCCCGAAGGCGAGCCGCAGCCGTTGCCCAAGAAGGACGAGCAGGCAGCCGCTGCCCGCTCGCTGGGCATGGCCGAGTCGCGTGCCGCCGCCGCCCAGGCCCAGCAGGATCCGTCGCAGCGGCAAAACTCCTCGCAACGCCCCAAACCCGAGTAATCCGTGCGCCTTTTGAAATTGTTGATACTGGCCGCCGCCCTGTGTGCAGGTGCGGCGGGATGCAACCGCGCCGACCCGGCCAAGACCACCGTGCGCTTCTGGGCCATGGGCAAGGAGGCCGAGGTGGTCGCCGAGCTGGTGACCGAGTTCGAGAAGCAGAACCCGGACATCCGCGTGGATGTGCAGAACATCCCGATGACGGCAGCGCACGAAAAACTGCTCACCGCCTTCGCTGCGGATGGCTTGCCGGACGTGTGCCAGCTCGGCAACACCTGGCTGCCGGAGTTCGCCTTGCTCGACACGCTGGAACCGATGCAGCCGTACGTGGCGCGCTCCAGGATCGTCGACCCGCAGGATTACTTCCCGGGCGTGTGGGACACCAATCTGGTCGACGGCACCTTGTATGGGGTGCCGTGGTATGTGGACACCCGGCTGCTGTTCTATCGCAGGGATCTGCTGCGCGAAGCCGGCTATAACGAGATGCCCAAGACCTGGGCCGGGATGGAACAGGTGATGGCGGCGATCAAGCGCAAGGTCGGCCCGGACCGCTACGCCATCCTGATGCCGCTCAACGAATTCGAGCAGCAGCTGTCGTTCGCGCTGCAACAGGACGACCGCCTGCTGCGCGACCACGACAACTACGGCAACTTCCGCGGCGAAGGCTTCCGCAAGGCGC
The DNA here is from genome assembly GCF_024499015.1 of Xanthomonas hortorum pv. pelargonii. Classification (NCBI taxonomy): domain Bacteria; kingdom Pseudomonadati; phylum Pseudomonadota; class Gammaproteobacteria; order Lysobacterales; family Lysobacteraceae; genus Xanthomonas; species Xanthomonas hortorum. The sequence continues at coordinate 4,610,627 of NZ_CP098604.1, forward strand.
TGGGCTTCTACGACAACATGTATCAAAAAGGCTGGGCGCCGAAGGTCTCCGAGACCCAGGTCTCCAATGTCTGGTACGAATTCTTCAACGGCTATTACGCGTTTTATCTGTCCGGCCCGTGGAACGTGCGCGAGTTCAAGCTGCGCCAGCCGCCGGGCATGGAAGGCAAGTGGGGCACCGCGCCGTTGCCGGGTCCGAACGGTCTGGGTGCGGGCATTGCCGGCGGTTCCAGCCTGGTCATCTTCAAGTCGTCCCAGCACAAGGACGCCAGCTGGAAGCTGATCGAATATCTGTCGCAGCCGCAGGTGCAGGCGCGCTTCCACGCCATCATCGGCGACCTGCCGCCGCGGCGCAGCACCTGGAAGTTGCCCTCGCTGGCCAACGACGAACTGGCGCATGCCTTCGGCGACCAGCTGGAGCGGGTCAAGGCCACGCCCAAGGTGCTGGAGTGGGAGCGCATCGTGCAGGAAATGCGTCTGGTGACCGAGCGCGTGGTACGTGGCGGCCAATCGCACGAGGCCGCCGTGCAGGAACTGGATAAACGCGTGGACGAGATTCTGGCCAAGCGCCGCTGGATCTTCGAACAGGAAGGCGGGCATGTCGGTCCGGCGGGTGAATCAGCAACGCCTGCGGTGACGCCTGCCGCAGTGCCGGCCACAGCAGCGGACAAGGAGGCTGCACGATGATGAAGCGCAATTCCGTCGCCGGCTGGGTGTTCGCCGCGCCATCGATCCTGGTGCTGGGCATGTTCTTCGGCGTGCCGGTGTTCGCCGCGCTGGTGCTCAGCGTCACCGACTTCGACCTCTATGCGCTGGCCGACAGCAGCCATCTGCGCTTCGTCGGCCTGGGCAATTACATCGAACTGCTGCAGACGCCGCTGTTCTGGAAATCGTTGTGGAACACCACGTATTTCGTGCTGCTGGGCGTGCCGATGTCGATCGGCGTGTCGCTGGGCGCGGCATTGCTGCTCAACGCCAAGGCCTCGCGCTTCAAGGCGGTGTTCCGCACCGCATTGTTCGCCCCGGTGGTGACCACGCTGGTGGCGGTGGCGGTGATCTGGCGCTATCTGTTCCACATCAAATACGGCCTGGTGAACTTCGGTTTGAGCCATCTGGGCATCGCCCCGATCGACTGGCTGGGCGACCCGCGTTGGGCGATGCCCACCATCATGCTGTTCGCGGTGTGGAAGAACTTCGGCTACAACATGGTGATCTTCCTGGCCGGGCTGCAGGCGATTCCCCAGGATCTGTATGAGGCCGCGCGCATCGACGGTGCCTCGCGCTGGAAGCAGTTCCTGCACATCACCTTGCCGATGCTCGGCCCGGTGCTGATGGTGGTCGGTGTGATCACCATCTCCGGCTACTTCCAGCTATTCGCCGAGCCGTACGTGATGACCCGCGGCGACCCACTGCAGAGCACCGTGAGCGTGCTGTATTTCATGTTCGAGGAAGGCTTCAAGTGGTGGAACCTCGGCCGCGCGTCGGCGGTGGCGTTCCTGCTGTTCCTGATCATCCTGGCGGTGACCACCGTGATGCTGCGCTTCGGCCGCAAGAGAGATTTGATATGAGTCGTGATGTCGGCCAATCGCGCTGGAATGCCGTGCTGATCAACGGTGGCTTGCTGGTGCTGGCGCTGGTCAGCCTGGCGCCGCTGCTGTGGATGCTGTCGGTGTCGTTCATGCCCACCGGCGAGGCCAGCCGCTTCCCGCCGCCGATGCTGCCTTCGGCGTTCACCCTGGCCAATTACCACGAGCTGTTCGCGCGCACCGGCATGGCGCGCAACTTCGCCAACAGCCTGATGGTGTCCGGGCTGATCACGCTCGGCTCGTTGCTGATCAACACCATGGCCGGTTATGCGTTCGCCAAGCTGCAGTTCGTCGGCCGCGAGCGCATCTTCAAGATCCTGATGGCCGCGCTGGTGATCCCCGCGCAGGTGGCGATGCTGCCGTTGTTCCTGCTGATGAAGCAGTTGCATCTGGTCAACAACATCGGCGGGGTGGTGGTGCCGGCGTTGGCGACGGTGTTCGGCATCTTTCTGGTACGCCAGTACGCGCGCAGCATTCCCGATGAGCTGATCGAAGCCGCGCGCATCGATGGCGCCAGCGAGATGCGCATCTTCTTCCAGATCGTGCTGCCGATGCTCAAGCCGGTGCTGGTCACCTTGACCATCTTCACCTTCATGGGCTCGTGGAACGACTTCATGTGGCCGCTGATCGTGCTGACCGACCAGGAGCAATACACCTTGCCGGTGGCGCTGGCGGCACTGTCGCGCGAGCACATCATGGACGTGGAACTGATGATGGCCGGCGCGGTGGTGACGGTGATTCCGGTGCTGCTATTGTTCGTCGCGCTGCAGCGTTACTACATCCAAGGTCTTCTGCTGGGGAGTGTGAAGGGGTGAAGCCAGTATTCCTGCGACTGTTTGCCATGGCCGCTGTCGTCACGTCTGCGGGCGCGGCGCAGGCGCAGGAGCGCGTGCTCGACGGTTTCAACGACATCGGCGCCTGGCGCCTGGTGGTGTCCAATCAGGTCAGCGGTTCGCTGCGGCCCGTGGCCACCACATCTGGCGGGCATGCGCTGTGCCTGGACTACAACTTCAACGGCGTGTCCGGCTATGTCGGCATCCGTCGCAACCTGCCGATCGAGTATCCGGACAACTACCGCATCGGCTTTGCGCTGCGCGGCGAATCGCCCTCCAACGATCTGCAGGTCAAGCTGATCGATGCCAGCGGCGACAACGTGTGGTGGGTCAACCGGCCGGGCTTCAATTTCCCGAAGAACTGGAGCACCTTCAACTACCGCAAGCGCAATATCGAGAAGGCCTGGGGTCCTGGCGCAGACAAACAGCTGCGCAGCAGCGCGGATGTGGAATTCACCGTCTACAACAAGGTCGGTGGCAAGGGCTCGGTGTGCTTCGATCGGCTGACCCTCACACCGCTGCCACCGGAAGACACCTCGCCGTTGAAGGCCGAGGCCATCACCGACACCGCGCCCGCACTGGAACAACGCCTGGCCGACGGCAAGCCGGAGACCTTCTGGCTCAGCGGTGCGGTCAAGCAACAAACCGTGACGTTGGATCTGGGCAAGGTCCGCGAATTCGGCGGCGCGGTGGTGCAGTGGGTGCCGGGTTTGCAGGCCTCGCAATACATGGTGCGCGCCTCCAGCGACGGGCGCGGCTGGCGCGATCTGCGCACCGTCACCGCCGGTGCCGGCGGCACCGACTGGCTGGCACTGCCGGACACCGAGGCGCGCTATCTGCGTTTCGATCTCAAGGACGGCCCCAACTGGCGTTACGGCATCAAGGAAGTGCAGCTGCAGCCGCTGGCCTTCGCCGCAACACCCAATGACTTCATCAAGTCGCTGGCCGCACAGATGCCGCGTGGCAGCTATCCGCGCGGTTTCTCCGGCGAGCAGCCGTACTGGACCATCCTGGGGTTGGATGGCGGCACCGAGCAGGGCCTGATCGGCGAAGACGGCGCGGTGGAAGTGGGCAAGGGCGGTTTCAGTATCGAACCGTTCGTGGTCACCGGCGGCAAGCTGCTGCATTGGTCCGACGTCAGCAGCGAGCAGAGCCTGCAGGACGATTACCTGCCGATTCCCAGTGTCGACTGGCACCACGACCTGATGAATCTGCGAGTGACTGCCTTCGTGCAGGGCACACCGGATCAGGCGCAGCTGGTCGCACGCTACCAACTGCACAACACCGGCAAGGAAGCGCGCGACTTCACCCTGGCATTGGCGGTGCGTCCGTTCCAGGTCAACCCGCCGGCGCAGTTCCTCAACACCCTGGGCGGCGTCAGCCGGATCGAGCAACTGGCCGTGGACGGCGCGCAGGTCAGCGTCAACGGCAAGCCGCGCGTATTTGCCGCACAGCGTCCTGATGCCGGCTTTGCCAGCGCCTTCGACAGCGGCATGGACGTCAGCCATCTCACCGCCGCCACACCGCCGACGATCACCCAGGTCAAGGACGAGACCGGTCTGGCCTCGGGCGTGCTGTTGTATCGCTGGAAGCTGGAGCCTGGCCAACGGCGCGAAGTGGCGTTGGTGATTCCGCAAACCGGCACCGCGCAACTGCCGGCCGGCTTCGATGCCGACAAGGCGCAACAGCAGGTTGCCCAGCAGTGGCGCAGCAAGCTCGATCGCGTACGCATCAGCGTGCCGGCCGAAGGCAAGCCGGTGGTCGATACTCTGCGCACCGCACTGGCGCATATGTTGATCTCGCGTATCGGCCCGCGTCTGCAGCCGGGCACACGCTCGTATTCGCGTAGCTGGATCCGCGATGGCGCAATGATTTCCGAGGGCCTGTTGCGGCTCGGCCGCGAAGACGTGGTGCGCGAGTACGTCGACTGGTTCGCGCCATATCAGTTCGACAACGGCATGGTGCCGTGCTGCGTGGACGACCGCGGCAGTGACCCGGTGCCGGAGAACGACAGCCATGGCGAACTGATCTTCAACATCGCCGAGTACTACCGCTATACCGGCGACAAGGCGTTCCTGGAAAAGATGTGGCCGCACGTCACCGGCGCCTACGACTATATGGAAACGCTGCGCGCCAGCGAGCGCACCGAAGACAACTTCATGCGCAATCCGGCCTTCTACGGAATGATGCCGGTGTCGATCAGCCACGAAGGCTATTCGGCCAAGCCGGTGCATTCGTACTGGGACAACTTCTGGGCGCTGCGCGGCTGCAAGGATGCGGTGATGCTGGCCGGCGCGCTCGACAAGCCTGACGAGGTCGCCCGCTTCAGCACCGCACGCGATGAATTCAGTGGCGACCTGGTCGCCTCGCTGGGTGCGGCGGTGCGCCAGCACAACCTGGATTTCCTGCCGGGTTCTGCCGAACTTGGCGACTTCGATGCGACCTCAACGACCATCGCGCTGGCACCGGGCGGCGAGCAGCAACGCCTGCCGCAGGATCTGCTGACCAATACCTTCGAGCGCTATTGGAAGGAGTTCTCCGACCGCCGCGACAGCAAGCGCGAATGGAAGGACTACACGCCGTACGAATGGCGCAACGTGGCCGCGTTCGTGCGCCTGGGCTGGCGCGACCGCGCCTGGGATGCCACCGCATTCTTCTTCAAGGACCGCGCGCCGCAACCCTGGAATCAATGGGCCGAAGTGGTCTCGCGCACGCCACGCACGCCGTTCTTCGTCGGCGATCTGCCGCATGCCTGGGTCGCCTCGGACTTCGTGCGCTCGGTGCTGGACATGTTTGCCTACGGGCGCGAATCCGATGCCAGCCTGGTGATTGCGGCCGGCACGCCCACGCGCTGGTTCGAAGGCAAGGGAATCGGGATTGCCGAATTGCGCACTCCGTACGGGCGCCTCAACTACACCTTGCAGCGCACCGACAAGCAGCTGGTGCTGCAACTGCAGCCTGGCCTGATTTTGCCGCCGGGTGGGGTGGTGTTGCCATGGCCGTACCAGGGCACGCCGGGCAAGGCCAGCATCAACGGCGAATCGGCCGAGTGGCAGAACGGCGAACTGCGCATCCAGCAACTGCCGGCCAATGTGCAGATCGATGTGCCCAGCGCGGTGCGGCGCGCCGAGCGCGCTACGCAATGAAGGACGCACGTCGGCCTACCCGGGCAGCGCCGGCGCGGCGACGTGCCGGATGGCCGGTCGTGTGGGTGGCACTGCTGCTGTGCGCTGTCGCTGCACACGCCACGCAGGCCACCCACGCCACCCACGTCGTGCAGGCTGCGCAACCCGCACAGGTAGACAAGACCGATCAAGCAGCAGGCGTATCCCGGGCAGTGCAGTCTCCGGACGCGGTGCAGCGCGAAATGACCCTGGTCACGCTCAACCTGCATCACGACCGCGAAGACTGGCCGGCACGTCGCGCCTACATCGCCAAACAGCTCAAGCAACTGGCGCCGGATGTGATTGCGCTGCAGGAAGTGATCGAACGGCGGAGCAGCGTGGAAAATCAGGCTGCCTGGCTGGCACGCAAGCTCGGGTACGACTACACCTTCGCCTCGGTCGATCCGGTCGGTGCACCCAAGCGCTACGGCAATGCATTATTGAGCCGGCGTAAAGTGCTGGCCATGCATCAGCGCCTGTTGCAGCCCTTGGACGATTACCGCGTCGCCGCGCATTTGCAGGTCGATGTCGACGGCCAGCCAGTCAACGTCTACGTCACCCATCTCAACGAACGCGCCGATGCACGCGGCACTGCCACGCGCACCCGCCAGGTCGCCGACCTGCTGGACTTCATTTCCTCCAACAGCGATCAAGCACCTGTCGTGATCGCCGGCGATTTCAATACCGCTGCCGATGCCCTCGATCTGGAAGCGCTACGCAAGGGCTATGGCGACAGCTACGGCAGCGTGCATCGCAACAGCGACGCCACGGTCAGCACCTTGAACTTGCACGTGTTCGACAAGCCGGCGCGGATCGACCACGTGTTCTTCCAGCAGAACCGCCTGCTGGCCCGCGAAGCACGCATCCTGTTCGACGCGCCGTACGCCGAAGGTCGCTGGGCCTCGGACCACTACGGCGTGTGGGTGCGTTTGCAGCTAGCGCCGGGCGCACCTGCCGCCCCGTAACCTGGCGCGTGCTCCATCTCTCGTAGGAGCGCCCTGGGCGCGATGGAGCGTTACCGGGAATGCCCCATCGCGCCCAGGGGAACTCCTACGAAAGGCAACGGATTGCGGCGCAACGCCGCGCCACCCCAATCACCCATGCAGACGATTGAAGATCTGCACACCCGCCAGCCACACACCGGCCATGCTGCCGAAGTTGGTCAGCAAGAACGTCAGCACCACGCGCGAGACGCGATTGCGGTACCAGCCGCGCAAGGTCTGCGCATCGTCGCGCAGGGTGAGGAAATCGCCATAGGCCGGCTTACGCATATGCACCTCGACCAACGCGGCGAACGCGCCGGTCGGCACGCTCAACCGGAACGGCTTGAACGGTGCGACCACAGCAGCGGTCAGGATGCTCAAGGGATGACTGCCGGCCAGCAGGCAACCCAGCGCCGCCAGGCCGCCGGTGTACATCGCCCACTGCAACAACAGGTCCGCGCCCATGCTCAAGCCGCCGCGCCAGAAACCGATGCCGATGCCGACGATGATGATTGCCAGCACGCCCAGGGTGATCCACGGAATGCGCTTGCGCTGCTGCACGTACTCCAGCGACTCGCGCAGCGGGCCGGGCGCATCGGTGTCCTGTTCCAGATGCCGCGCAAGACCAGCCAGATGTCCCGCGCCGACCACCGCCAGCACCTCGTGCTGACCGGCGTTGGCTTCCTCGCGCAGACGCGCAGCCATGTACTGATCGCGCTCGGCAATCACGGTCTCGTACAGCTCCGGGCTTTCGCTGGCGAAATCGCCGAAGCTCGCTTCCAGCATGTCGCCTTGCTTGAGCTTTTCAATTTCCTCTTCGCCCACCTCATCTGCGGCGAACAGGCCGCTCAGCAGGCCGCCGGCCAGCTTCATCTTGCCGAAGAATCCCAGCCGCCCGGAGGCGCGCTTGAAGGTCAGGCCGACCTCGCGATCGATCAGATGCACCGGCAAGCCTTGTGCGCGCGCCAGATTGACCGCCTCCTTCAATTCCGCACCTGGCTCGATGCCGAGCTGCTTGGCCAGGCGGCGCTGATAAGCCGCCAGTGCCAGGTTCGCTGCGAACAAGGCCACGCGGCCCTTGCGGATCACCTGCACCAGGTCCAGGCGGGCGAGGGCGTCCGGGTCGCTGAGCGCCTGCAGGCGCTGTGCATCCAGTTCCACCGCCACCGCGTCGTAGCGACCGCTGCCGATCGCCCGCTGCACCGCGGCCACGCTGGCCAGCGAGACATGCGCAGTGCCGAGCAAGGTGTAGCGCACGCCATCGCGTTCGACGATGCGGTGCGGCTGGCCGGACAGCGCATCGTCCAGAACGTGGGTGGTCTGCTCAGTCATTGGGTCATTCATCAGAAGGAGGGGCGGTGTCACCGGGGCCGAGCGGGCGTTGCATCTGCAAACCGTCCAGCCAGCGGCCATGCTTGCGGCCGATTCCGGTGAACACTCCGACCGTGCGAAAACCAAAACGTTCATGCAGCCGTCGCGATGCCTGATTCTCGGCATCGCCGATCACCGCAATCATCTGTCGATAGCCGTGTTGTTCACAGCGTGCGATCAGCTCGCCCAACAAGGCCTTGCCGATGCCACGTCCTTGCATGTTGCAGGCAAGGTAGATCGAATTCTCCACGGTCCAGCGATACCCCGAGCGTGCGCGGTATGCGCCAGCATAGGCATAACCGACCACCGCAGCATCGCGTTCGGCGACCAGATACGGATATCCCGCATCCACGGTGGCGCGCACCCGCGTGCGCATCTCGTCGCTCGACGGCGCGCTGTATTCGTAGCTGTTGACCCCGGCGATCTGCTCCGCATAGATGGCGGTGATCGCCGGGATGTCCGCCTCGCGGACCTCGCGTACCTCGACAGGCATGCGGTCAGTCGATGTAACGCTTGAGCAGATCGCCATACGCATCGATGCGGCGATCGCGCAGGAACGGCCAGATGCGCCGCACATGCTCGCTGCGCTGCAGATCGACATCGCATACCAGCACCGTCGGCTCCTGGCCGGCTTCGGCGATGAATTCGCCCTGCGGCCCCAGCACATGGCTGTTGCCCCAGAACTGGATGCCCGACGCGCCCATCGGCGAAGGCTCATGCCCCACGCGGTTGCACGACAGCACCGGCACCCCGTTGGCTACCGCATGGCCACGATGGCTGAGCACCCATGCATCGCGCTGACGCTCCTGTTCGGGTTGCTGATCGTCCGGATCCCAGCCGATCGCGGTGGGGTAGAGCAGCAGCTCCGCACCGGCCAGCGCCATCAGGCGCGCAGCCTCGGGGTACCACTGATCCCAGCACACCAGCACGCCGAGACGACCCACCGAAGTATCGATCGGCGTGAAGCCCAGATCGCCCGGCGTGAAGTAGAACTTCTCGTAAAAACCCGGGTCGTCGGGGATATGCATCTTGCGGTATTTGCCGAGCAGGCGGCCGTCCTTTTCGAACACCACCGCCGTGTTGTGATACAGCCCGGCAGCGCGGCGCTCGAACAACGAGGCCACCAGCACCACGCCATGTTGCTTGGCCAATGCACCCAGGCGCTCGGTGCTGGGGCCGGGAATCGGCTCGGCCAGATCGAATTCGTCCACCGACTCGTGCTGGCAGAAATACGCGCCGTTGTGCAGTTCCTGCAGCAGCACCAGCTTGGCGCCCTGCGCAGCGGCTTCGGCCACACGCGATTCGATGATGGCCAGATTGGCCTCGGCGTCGCCGTGGTTGCGCTCCTGGATCAGCGCGACGGGAAGGAGATGACGGGTCATGGCAGCATCCAACTAGGTGGCGCACAGGGTAGCGCGCCATGGCGTAACACCGGCCTGCCGGCCGGAACAGGAATGAGACTCAGGCGGCCAACAGACCGGCGGGCAGTTGCATGGTCAAACAGTGCAGGCTGCCGTTCTGCCAGATCAGCGCCCGACACGGCACCGGCACGATTTCATGCTGCGGGAATGCTTCAGCCAGCACTGCCTGCGCAGTTGCATCGGCCTTGTCGCCATAGGCGGGCATCAGCACCGCACCGTTGACGATGAGGAAATTGGCATACGAGGCCGCAAGACGACGGCCGTGGTCGAGAATCGGCTCGGCCCACGGCAACACGAACAGCCGATACGGCTGCCCATCGGCCTTGCGCAGTGCAGCCAGTTCGGCGCCCATCGCCTGCAGTTCGGTGTAATGCGAATCGGTGGCTACATCGCAGCCCTGGTAGACGATCGCATCCGGGCCGGCAAAGCGCGCCAGCGTATCGATATGCGAGTCGGTGTCGTCGCCTTCCAGATAGCCGTGATCCAGCCACAGCACGCGCTCCTGCGACAGCCATGCGGCCATGTCGGTGCTCAACGATTCGCGCGTGCGCTGCGGGTGCCGCTCGTGCAGGCACTTCCAGGTGGTCAGCAACGTGCCGGCACCATCGGTTTCGATCGCACCGCCTTCCAGCGCAAAGTCCACCGTCTGCACCTGCGCCGGCACGAACACCTGCGCGGCATCCAGCGAGGTCACCAACTGATCGTCCAGGCTGGCCTCGAACTTGCCGCCCCAGCCGGTGAAGCGGAAATCCATCAGCCGGAAACCGCCATCCTGGCGCAACGTGATCGGCCCCGAATCACGCAGCCAGGTGTCGTTGTAGGCGGCGATCACAAAGCGCACGCGCGCCATGTCCACCCGCGCCGAACGCAGCCGCGCTTCGGCATAAATCTGCAGATCGTCATCGGCCACGCAGACGATCACCGGCTCGAAACGGGAAATCGCCGTCACCAGCGCGATATAGGTCTCTTCCACCTCGGCCAGACGCTCGGCCCAATCGGTGCCCGCATGCGGCCACGCGATCAACACGGCGGATTGAGGTTCCCACTCGGCAGGAAAGCGAACGCTGTCGGTCATACCTGAAAATTACCTATCGATACCCAAGCGAGCCCAGGCTGTTAATTCAATCCCCGCACATGGATGTGCGGGCTCTTGCGAGGGACTCGCATCAAAGCGGCTTGGGCCCGATCTCGTTCGCATCGGCCTGATTGGCCACCACGTCGATCACCCGGCTCTTTTCGAAATACACGGTAAAAGCCGGATACACCCAGCGATGGATGGTCGGCCACTGACGCTTCTGGCCACCACGCGGATCCAGCTTTTCCTGCGGCGCGCCGTAACGGCCTTCGACCTGGCTCATGCTGTCGCCACGCAAGGGCATGGCGGCGGCGGGCTTTTGCTTTGCACGATCGACCAACAGTGTGTCGGCCGAGGCAACGGCACTGATCCCCATCAGCGCGATTGCCAGCATGATCGGCGGCATCACAAACAAACGGTTGCGCATGTCATCTACTCCCCAGTGGACAAGACTTCGAATGGTGATTACAGCAAAAACCAGGTCAGACGTTGGTGCCAGTGCTGCGCACGCTGACGACGCGCAAGTTCTGACGCGCTGCGCCGAGACGTCCTCGACCGCTGTGCCCAGGCGCATCACGGTGTCCGTCAAGACGATGCAGGTGAAGTCTCCATCGGCCAGGAAACATCAGCCAAGAAAAAACCGCCCGGAGGCGGCTTTCTCGGGTCTCACACGCGCAACAAATGCTTAGCGCTGACGCGCCTTGAAACGCGGGTTCGACTTGCAGATCACGAACACCTTGCCACGGCGGCGGACCACCTTGCAGTCGCGGTGACGGGTCTTCGCAGACTTCAGGGAGGACAGGACTTTCATGGCACACCTCGGCGTAAACGGTTGGATTCGATGGAAGAGTGCCCGCAATCGAGGGTGCACCCGGAATTAAGCCGGCAATTCTAACCGGCTTTTCGTCGTGCTTTCAAGTGGTTGCATCCGAATCGCTGCGAGCGGCGCTACACTGGCGCCTTATCACCTTCCGGAAACCTGAATGACCGACCTTTCGCCCGTCCTCACCATCGACGGACCCTCCGGTGCCGGCAAAGGCACCGTGAGCCGGATCGTGGCCTCCCGGCTGGGCTGGCACTACCTCGATTCGGGCGCACTGTACCGCGCCGTCGGTGTTGCAGCGAGCTGGGCCGATCTGGACGTGTCCGACCCGGCGGCGCTGGTGCGTTGCACCTTCGACACCAAGGTCGATTTCGATGACGCCGGCGAGGCGGGGCTGCGGGTGCTGGTCAATGGCGTGGATGCCACCAGCGAGTTGCGCCTGGAAACGACCGGTGCGCTGGCCTCTGCGATTGCGGCCATTCCCGAGGTGCGCAGCGCCTTGAAAGAGCGCCAGCGCGCATTCAGGCGCGCCCCCGGCTTGGTCGCCGATGGGCGCGACATGGGCACGGTGATCTTCCCCGATGCCGCATTCAAGGTCTTTCTGACCGCCAGTGCCGAAGAACGTGCGGGCCGTCGCCATAAACAGTTGATGGAAAAGGGTGTTTCGGTTATCTTTGACGACCTGCTGCGCGAGATCATGGCTCGTGATGCGCGTGATGCGCAGCGGGTGGTGGCGCCATTACGGCCGGCCGAAGACGCCGTGCTGATCGATACCAGCGGGATGGGAATCGAAGATGTCGTCCAGCGTGTGGTCGGGTTGTTAGCCGCTCGCACGTCGTCGTAAGCGTTCCGCAAGCGGGCACGTCCCGCCGACCGTAAGGCGTTCCAAGGCTCTGCCGCACATCCCGTGTGGCGGTTCTATGACTACTTAACCGACTCGCTGTCCGGAGTCGACCAACAGGCTGGGCGGCTTGTATCTGTCGCAATCCGACGATCAACGCCCGTGTGTTCAACTGAGTAAAATTCAAATGACAGAATCTTTTGCTGAACTGTTCGAAGCCAGTCAAGCCAATCTGGCGAAGCTGAAGCCGGGCTCGATCGTCACCGGTACCGTCGTGGAAGTGCGCGGCGACGTGGTGGTGATCAACGCTGGCTTGAAGTCCGAAGGCATCGTGCCGATCGAGCAGTTCCGTAATGACGCTGGCGAGATCGATGTCGGCGTAGGCGACCAGGTCAAGGTTGCCCTCGATTCCATCGAGAACGGCTTCGGTGAGACCGTGCTGTCGCGCGAGAAGGCCAAGCGCGCAATGGTGTGGGACGAGCTGGAAGAGGCGTTGGAAAAGAACGAAACCATCACCGGCCGCATCAGCGGCAAGGTCAAGGGTGGTTTCACCGTGGACATCAAGGATGTTCGCGCGTTCCTGCCTGGTTCGCTGGTGGATGTGCGCCCGGTGCGCGACCCGGCCTACCTGGAAGGCAAGGAACTCGAGTTCAAGCTGATCAAGCTGGACCGCAAACGCAACAACGTGGTGGTTTCGCGCCGTGCAGTGGTCGAGAGCGAGCACTCGGAAGAGCGCGAGCAGCTGATGGACAAGCTGCAGGAAGGCGCGATCCTGAAGGGTGTCGTCAAGAACCTGACCGATTACGGCGCGTTCGTGGATCTGGGCGGTATCGACGGCCTGCTGCACATCACCGACATGGCCTGGAAGCGCGTGCGCCATCCGTCCGAAGTCGTCAATGTCGGCGACGAGCTCGACGTGCGCGTGCTGAAGTTCGATCGCGAGCGTAACCGCGTCAGCCTCGGCCTGAAGCAGCTGGGCGAAGATCCGTGGGACAACATCGCCCGTCGTTACCCGGCCAACAGCCGCGTGTTCGGCAAGGTCTCCAACGTCACCGATTACGGCGCATTCGTCGAGATCGAGCCGGGCGTCGAAGGTCTGGTGCACGTCTCCGAGATGGATTGGACCAACAAGAACGTCAACCCGTCCAAGGTTGTGCAGGTTGGTGACGAAGTCGAAGTGATGGTGCTGGATGTCGACGAGGAGCGTCGCCGCATCTCGCTGGGCATGAAGCAGGTTGCCGCCAATCCGTGGGAAACCTTCGCTGCCACCCACAAGAAGAACGACAAGGTGTCCGGTCAGATCAAGTCGATCACCGACTTCGGCATCTTCATCGGTCTGGACGGCGGCATCGACGGTCTTGTTCACCTGTCCGACATCAGCTGGAACACCACCGGCGAAGATGTCGTGCGCAACTACAAGAAGGGCGACACGCTGGAAGCCGTTGTGCTGGCAGTCGATCCGGAACGTGAGCGCATCAGCCTGGGCGTCAAGCAGCTGGAGCAGGATCCGTTCGGTCAGTACATGGCGTCCAACCCGAAGGGTTCGAAGGTCGAAGGCGTGGTGCGTGAAGTGGACGCCAAGGGCGCCACGATCGACCTGGCCGATGGCATCGAAGGCTATGTCGCTGCACGCGACATCGCCAACGAGCGCGTCGACGACGCGACCCAGCACCTGAAGGTCGGCGACAAGATCGAAGCCAAGTTCGTGGGCATGGACCGTAAGGGCCGCACCCTGCAGCTGTCGATCAAGGCCAAGGACGATGCCGAAATGCGCGAAACGATGGAGGAATACCAGTCCTCTTCCGCAGCGTCGGGCGGCATGACTCAGCTGGGCGCGCTGCTGCGTGCACAGTTGAACAGCAACAAGTCCGAGTAAGCGCGTAGCGCTCGCAAGAGCGTGATGGATCGGCCCGGGCTTGCCCCGGGCCGATTCCAGTGTGTCAGTCGAAAAAAGCAAGTCTTCCCATGACCAAGTCCGAATTGATTGAAATCCTGGCGCAACGCCAAGCGCATCTGAAGTCGGACGACGTGGATCTGGCAGTCAAATCGCTGCTGGAAATGATGGGGCAAGCGCTCTCCGATGGTGATCGGATCGAAATCCGCGGGTTCGGCAGTTTTTCGCTGCATTACCGTCCGCCACGTCTGGGGCGTAATCCCAAGACCGGCGAATCGGTTGCGCTGCCGGGCAAGCATGTTCCGCACTTCAAGCCGGGCAAGGAATTACGTGAGCGTGTCAGCTCCGTGGTGCCCGTCGATCTGGCCGATGCGGCAGATTGAAGATCGTTCTACCGCTGTGTTTATGTCGGCTCGGTTAAGCTAGGCCCCTTCCCGACGGAGTCTGTCCATGAAGGTGTTTCGCTTGCTGGTGATGTTGGCCTTCCTGCTGGCCGGTCTGATCATCGGTGCGGTCAATTCTCAGGATGTCACTCTCGATTTCCTGTTCTCAAGTGTGCACACGACCTCCGGAGTCGCGATCATCGTCGCGCTGCTGGTCGGTGTGTTGATCGGTGCCGGCATGGTGCTGGTCAGTGTTGTCATTCCCCTCTATTCCAGATTGCGCCAGGCCAATAAGGCTGTTGCGGTCAGTCGCGTCGACGCCGGGCCCGTTGCGCCTGCCGCAGTCCAGACGCGCCCCATCGATGGACTGTAAGTACGTATGGAATTTCTGACCGAGTGGATCTGGTTCTTCCTGTTTGTGCCGCTGGCAGCACTGGGCGGGTGGATCGTCGGCCGTCGTGGCGGTCAGCGCCACGGCGATACGCAGGTCAGTCGTCTCTCCAGTACCTATTTTCGCGGTCTGAACTATCTGCTCAACGAGCAGCCGGACAAGGCGATCGAGCTGTTTCTGCACATCGCCGAACTGGACAAGGAAACCTTCGAAACGCAGGTCGCGCTGGGGCATCTGTTCCGTCGTCGTGGTGAAGTCGATCGTGCGATTCGTTTGCATCAGGGGCTGGTGCAGCGCGCCGACCTGACCGATCAGCAGCGTGTGCAGGCCTTGCTGGCGCTGGGCGAGGACTACATGAAGTCCGGTCTGCTGGATCGCGCCGAAACAGTCTTCACCGAGTTGGCACAGCTGGATCAACGCGCGCCACAGGCATTGCGGCACCTGATTGGCATCTATCAGGCCGAGCGCGATTGGGAAAAAGCAATCGACAACGCCACCCGCTACGAAGAAGTCACCGGCGAGCCGATGGGCAAGCTGATTTCCCAATTCGAGTGTGAGCTGGCCGATCGCTATCGCGGTTCGAGCAAGACCGACGAGGCGCTGCAGGCCGTCGCCCGCGCCTATCAGGCCGACGGTACGTCCGTGCGTGCGGGCATTCTGGAAGGCCGTATCGAAGCCGAGCGCGGTCATGACGAAGCGGCGGTACGCGCATTCGAACGAGCGGCGCGGCATGACCCGGAATACCTGCCGGAAATCATTCCTGCATTGATGGCGGCCTATCGCCGGGTCGGCGACATTGCTGGTGCGCGCAACTTCCTGTCGGAGATGACCGAGCACTATCGCGGCATCGCACCGGTCTTGGCGCTGACCCAGTTGATGGAAGCGCAGGATGGCGTGGCGCCTGCGTTGGCGTACCTGGGGCGTCAGCTCAGGGACCGGCCCTCGGTACGCGGCGAATCGGCGTTGATCGATCTCACCCTGGCCGAAGGCAGCGACCCGGTTGGCACGCTGCAGGATCTCAAGCACATCACCGACCAGCTGCTGGTACGTAACCCAAGCTACCGCTGCACCCGGTGCGGCTTCGGCGCCAAGACGCATCACTGGCAATGCCCGAGCTGCAAGGAATGGGGCACGGTCAAACCGCTGTTGAACTACGCGGTCGTCTAATGCCGCAGGTCTGGCTGTGGTGCCTGGCGCACCTGGTGGTCGCAGCGCTGGGAACCTGGCTGTTGCGCCGCTATGCCTTGCACCGACGCCTGCTGGATCAGCCGGGCGAGCGCCGTAGCCATGTCGTCGCCACCCCGCGTGGTGGTGGCATGGCGATCGTGGCTGCAATCCTGCTTGGTTGCATCGCTGCCACGGTGTTCTGGCCAGCTGCTCGCCTGGTCATTGGCTGGTTCGCCGTCGGGCTGGTACTGGTGGCGGGTGTGGGTTGGTGGGACGACCATCGTCCACTGTCGGCCAGGCTGCGTTTTGCGATCCATCTGACGGCATCGGTATCGTTGGGAGTCTTGGTCAGTCACTCCACTGGCAATGTCTGGGATGGCGTGCTCAGCGCAGTGGCGTCTGTCGTGTTGATCAACGTCTGGAATTTCATGGACGGCATCAACGGTCTGGCTTCCAGCCAGGCGGCATTGGCGGCGTTGGCATTTGCGTTTGTCCTGCCCGGCGCATGGGCATGGGCGGGTCTTGCAGTTGCGGCGTCTTGCCTGGGGTTCTTGCCGTTCAATTTTCCGCGCGCGCGCATTTTTCTGGGCGATGGCGGCAGTGGCGCGCTGGGATATGTGCTGGCCGCGTTGCTCGCACTCACGGTGGCGACGGGGCAGGTGAGCTGGTGGATCGGTTGGCTGCCATTGACCGCATTTCTCGTAGACGCCGGCTTCACGTTGCTGTCTCGCATGCTCGCCGGGCAACGTTGGTGGGAGCCACATGCTCAGCACGTCTATCAACGACTTGCACGCCGGCTTGAGACGCACGTTCCGGTAACGGGTGTTTATTTCGCTTTCAGCGTCGCTGCGTTCTGCTTGTATGTGTTAATTCGTCATGATCCGGTTTGGATGCGGGTAGTCGGTGCCCTGACCTGGGGTGCGGGTGCTACCGCGATCTGGCACTTTCTGCGCGATGGACTGCGCAATTCCTGAGTAATGGACTTTTATGATTTCCTGGCGTGACCGTTTGACCAAAGTGTTGCCGCAAGCGGCAGTCGTACTGCACGATCTTTTGATGGTGTGGGTGTGCTGGCAACTGCTGCATGCCGGCCGCTACTCGATGCTGCGCGACGCGCCCGACCTTCCACTGTGGGATTGGCGCACTGCGGTGGTGCTGGTCGCGCAGGGGCTGGTGTTCTGGAAGATGGGGTTGTATCGCGGGCTGTGGCGATTCGCCTCGGTGCCGGACCTGTGGAATATCTTCAAGTCCAGTTTCCTTGGTCTGGTCGCGATCGTGCTGGCGCTGTCTTACGACCGCCTGGACGGGGTGCCGCTGTCGGTGCTGGTGGTCTATCCGTTCGCGCTGTCGGCATTGCTGGGGACGCCGCGTCTGCTGTATCGCGCCTGGAAGGATTATCAGATCGCGCATTCCGGCGATGCCGCGCAGCGCGTGTTGATCCTGGGCGCCGGTCGCGCTGCTGAAGGGTTGGTGCGCGATCTTCGTCGTAGCGGTACGTTCGTACCGGTCGGGTATCTGGACGACGCCAGCAATCTGCATGGCGCCAAGATCCAGGGCCTCAACGTGCTGGGTAACCTGGATCAGGCCGCATCGATCGCCAAGGAGACGGCGGCCAAGCTGCTGGTGATCGCGATTCCGTCGCTGGATGCCTCGGGGATGCAGCGCGTGGTGGCGATCTGCGAAAGCACCGGTTTGCCGTTCCGCATGGTGCCCAAGCTGATCAATGTGCTGGAAGGGCGCTCCTTGCCTGGCGAATTGAAGGAGGTCGCGATCGAGGACCTGCTCAATCGCAAGCCGGTCACGCCCGATTGGCGCCTGATCCGCGATTGGCTGACCAACAAGACGGTGATGGTCACCGGTGCCGGCGGTTCGATCGGCTCGGAAGTCTGTCGCCAGTGCGCGCGGCATGGTGCGCGTCGGATTGTGCTGCTGGAAATCGATGAGCTGGCATTGCTGACCATCGATTCGGATCTGCGCCGGCTGTTCCCCGATATCGAAGTGGTGCGCGTGCTCGGCGATTGCGGTGACCCGGCCGTGGTTGCGTATGCACTGAACACCGCGACTCCGGATGCGGTGTTCCATGCCGCCGCCTACAAGCAGGTGCCGTTGCTGGAAGAACAGTTGCGCGAAGCAGTGCGCAACAACGTGCTGGCAACCGAGAACGTGGCGCGCGCCTGTCAGCGTGCGCGTATCGAAACGTTCGTCTTCATCTCTACCGACAAGGCCGTCGAGCCGGTCAACGTATTGGGCGCGAGCAAGCGCTACGCCGAGATGATCTGCCAGAGTCTTGACGCCCGCGATGCGCCGACGCGCTTCATCACCGTGCGCTTCGGCAACGTGCTGGATTCGGCCGGCAGCGTGGTGCCGTTGTTCCGTGAGCAGATCCGTCAGGGCGGGCCGGTCACGGTGACGCACCCGGATGTGACGCGTTACTTCATGACCATTCCCGAAGCCTGCCAGTTGGTGGTGCAGGCCGCTGCCTCCGCTTCGCATGGTGCGATCTACACATTGGACATGGGCGAGCCGGTGCCGATCCGCTTGCTGGCCGAGCAGATGATTCGGCTTGCCGGCAAGCAGCCGGGCAAGGATGTGGCGATTCTCTATACCGGCTTGCGTCCGGGCGAGAAGCTGCATGAAACGCTGTTCTATTCGGACGAAGACTATCGTCCCACCGCGCATCCCAAGATCCTGGAAGCCGGTGTGCGCGAGTTCTCGCACGAGCAGGTGTTGCAGCTGGTGACGCGCTTGCGTGAGGCGGTTAACCGCTATGACATCAAGGCAATGGAGACTGTGTTGGGCGGTCTGATGCCGGATTTTGCGGCTGCTCGACGGAAAGTCGACACGCGATCTGATACGGTCGTTCCATTCCCCGCACGTGAGGTCAGAAGACTTTAATGAGCAAGCGTATTCGCAAGGCCGTATTCCCCGTCGCAGGTCTTGGGACCCGCTTTCTTCCGGCAACTAAGACGGTGCCGAAAGAAATGCTGCCAATCATCGACAAACCGTTGATCCAGTATGCCGTCGACGAGGCCATCCAGGCCGGTTGCGATACGCTGATCTTCGTGACCAATCGCTACAAGCACTCGATCGCCGACTACTTCGACAAGGCCTACGAGCTTGAGCAGAAGCTCGAGCGCGCCGGCAAGCTCGAACAGCTGGAGCTGGTGCGCCATGCATTGCCCGAAGGCGTGCGCGCCATTTTCGTGACGCAGGCCGAGGCACTGGGTCTGGGGCATGCGGTGCTGTGCGCCAAGGCCGTGGTCGGCGACGAGCCGTTCGCGGTGTTGTTGCCTGACGATCTCATCTGGAACCGCGGCGCTGGTGCGCTGACCCAGATGGCCGATGTGGCCGAAGCCTCCGGCGGCAGCGTCATTGCCGTTGAAGACGTGCCGCACGACAAGACCGCCAGTTACGGCATCGTGGCCACCGATGCATTCGATGGTCGCAAGGGGCGTATCAACGCCATCGTCGAAAAGCCCAAGCCGGAAGTGGCACCAAGCAATCTGGCGGTGGTCGGTCGTTACGTGCTCAGCCCCAAGATCTTCGAACTGCTCGAAGAAACCGGTGCAGGCGCAGGTGGCGAAATCCAGCTGACCGACGCGATTGCCGGGCTGCTCAAGCAGGAAACTGTCGATGCGTATCGCTTCGAAGGCCGTCGTTTCGATTGCGGCGCGCATATCGGCCTGATCGAGGCCACGGTGCATTTCGCGCTCGAGCACGAGAAGCATGGTGGGCCGGCCAAGGAAATCCTGCGTGCTGCATTGGCCGAGGCCGACGCGCGCGGCTGATTGCCCGGTCATTGCCTGCATCCACGAACGACGCCATCTGGCGTCGTTCGTCGTTTGGGGCGTCGCAGATCAGGGTCGACGTGCTGGTCGAGATCGATGTGGAAGCGCTGGCTGATCGACCGATGCGCACGCAGGTGCAGGGCAGCGCCAAGCCTGTGCCGCTAGAATCCTTGAGATGAGCCAAGCAGCCGAATCCAGTGAACTGATCAACGTCGTCGTCCTGCTCGGCGCTGCCGTCGTTGCGATCCCGTTATTCCGACGTCTCGGCCTGGGCTCGGTGCTGGGTTACCTGGCCGCGGGACTGGCGATTGGTCCGTTCGGCCTGGGGTTGTTCGATGAGCCGCAGGCGATCCTGCATGTGGCCGAGTTGGGCGTGGTGATGTTCCTGTTCGTGATCGGGCTGGAAATGCGGCCGTCTCACTTGTGGAGTCTGCGCAAGGAGATCTTCGGTCTTGGGACCGCGCAGATTGCGGTCTGCACGCTGGTACTGACCGGCATCGGCATGTTGCTCGGCTTTGCGCCGCCGGTGGCGTTTGTCGCCGCGTCCGGCTTCGTGCTGACCTCCACGGCGGTGGTGATGCAATTGCTGGCCGAGCGTGGCGATGTCGCCTTGCCGCCGGGTCAAAAGATCGTGGCGATTCTGCTGTTCGAAGATCTGTTGATCGTGCCGCTGCTGGCGATCGTGGCCTGGATGGGGTCCAACGGCGATCCGCAGGCGGCGTCGCAGCGCTGGCAGGACATCGGCATCGGTCTGGCCTGCATCGTCGGATTATTGGTGGCAGGGCGCTGGCTGCTCAATCCCTTGTTCCGGATCCTGGCTGCGTCCAAGGCACGCGAGGTGATGACGGCGGCTGCCTTGTTGGTGGTGCTGGGCGCGGCGCTATTGATGCAGGTGGGTGGGTTGTCGATGGCGATGGGGGCGTTCCTGGCCGGTGTGCTGCTGTCCGAATCCACCTTCCGGCATCAGATCGAAGCGGACATCGAGCCGTTTCGCGGGATTTTGCTGGGGCTGTTCTTCCTCGGCGTCGGTATGAGCCTGGACCTGCACGTCGTTGCGGCGGATTGGCAGCTGATCGCTGCCGGCGTGCTGGCCTTGATGGTCGGCAAGGGCGTGTGCATCTATGCGGTGGCACGGCTGATGCGCAGCGATCATCGCCAGGCGCTGGACCGTGGCGTGCTGATGGCGCAGGGCGGCGAGTTCGCGTTCGTGCTGTTCGCTGCGGCATCGGCTTCCGGCGTCATCGATGCACAGGTCAACGCCAGCCTGACCGCGATCGTGGTGGTGTCGATGGCGCTGACACCGTTGTTCGTGCTGCTGCAGCGCCGGCTGACGCCAGCCGCCAAGCCGTCGCTGGAGGGCGTGGAAGCAGTCAATGGCCAGACCGGCAGCGTGCTGATCATCGGGTTCGGGCGCTTCGGTCAGGTCGCCAGCCAGTCGCTGCTGGCGCGCGATGTGGACGTGACCATCATCGATAACGACATCGAGATGATCCAGAGCGCGGAGGAGTTTGGTTTCAAGATCTACTACGGCGATGGCACCCGGCTGGATGTGCTGCATGCGTCCGGTGCGCATAGCGCACGCGCGATTGCGGTGTGCGTCGACAGCCCCGAGGCGGCCAATCGCATCGTGGAGCTGGCAACGCGCGAGTTCCCGCACGCCCGATTGTTGGTGCGCTCGTACGATCGTGAGCATTCGTTGCAGTTGGTCGCTGCCGGCGTGGATTACCAGATCCGCGAGACCTTCGAGTCGGCGGTGGCGTTCGGTCAAGCGGCCCTGGTCGAGCTGGGCATGGACGAGGACGAGGCCGTCACCATCGCGCGCGAGATCCGGCGTCGCGATGCGGAGCGTTTCGAATTGGAGATTGCGGCCGGCAACACGCGTGCCGGTGCTGTGTCAGGGCTGATGTACGGCAATATCACGCCGACCGTGCCCAAGCCCACGCCATTTACCCCGCCGCGGCGCGAAAGCCGCACGCTCAATCCCGATGCGGTGCCGCAGGCCAATCAGGTAGAAGAAGCGACCGGCGACTGAGCCACGTGTGCAGGGTGAGCGCCGACACATGTTCAGCGCTGCGCTTGCATTGGCTGGTCGAGAAAACACATTGGGCGCCAACGTAGCCGGCGCCCATGCGTCAGCCGCCAGCCGATCGACTCAGCCGTGCGTACGTTGAGCAGCAGCGAAGGCTTCCAACTGCTCGGGGGTGGCGTCTTTCTGGTGCTGCTGTTTCCAGTCGGCAAACGGCATGCCATAGACCGCTTCGCGCGCCTGATCCTTGCTCATCGGTCGGCCGTGCGCTTCTGCGGCTTCGCGGTACCAGTCGCCCAGGCAATTGCGGCAGAAGCCGGCCAGGATCATCAGATCGATGTTCTGCACATCGAGCCGGTCCTGGTTGAGATGCTGCAACAGACGGCGAAATGCGGCCGCTTCGATAGAGGTGGTGATGGAATCGGGCGTTGAGGTGGTGTCGGTCATGACGGAATCGGGGACAATAGACGGCCTTCGACTCTACACCTGACGCCCCATGACCGTTTCCGCGCCAGCTGCCTCTGCTCCGGCCCGCCTCCTCGATGGCCGCCGCATTGCCGAGGACCTGCTCGACGGATTGAAGCTGCGGGTGGATGCGCGCGTGGCGGCCGGCAAGGCGCGCCCCGGGTTGGCAGTGGTGCTGGTCGGCGGCGACCCGGCCTCGTCGGTGTATGTGCGCAACAAGCGGCGCGCGGCGGAGAAGGTCGGCATCGAGGCTTTCGACTACGACTTACCGCACGGCACCAGCGAGGCCGAGCTGGCGACATTGATCGACCAGCTCAACGCCGATCCCAAGATCCACGGCATCCTGATCCAGTTGCCGCTGCCGGGCATTCCCGATGCCAATCGCCTGATCCAGCGCATCGACCCGCGCAAGGACGTGGATGGTTTCCATCCGCAGAATGTCGGGCATCTGGCGCTGCGCGAATTCGGCCTGCGCCCATGCACGCCGCGCGGCATCGTGACCTTGCTCGGGCATACCGACCAACCGGTGCGCGGGCGCAATGCGACCATCGTGGGCGTGAGTAATCACGTGGGCCGGCCGATGGGTCTGGAACTGCTGATCGCCGGTTGCACGGTCACCAGCTGCCACAAGTTCACCCCGCCCGAGGTGCTGGAAGCCAGCGTGCGCAATGCCGACATTTTGGTGGTCGCGGTGGGTCGCCCGGGTTTGATTCCGGGCGAATGGGTCAAGCCGGGCGCGGTGGTGATCGATGTGGGCATCAATCGCCTGGAAGACGGGCGTCTGGTTGGCGATGTCGGTTTCGACGCCGCCGTGCAGCGCGCGGCCTGGATCACGCCGGTGCCGGGTGGGGTAGGGCCGATGACGGTCGCAACGTTGATGCAGAACACGCTGGAAGCGGCCGACGCAGCCGGCTGAGGCACGCGCGTAACGCAGCATTGCGGCTGCGTTGTGTCTTCGTGAAGGCTTTCAGGGTAAAATGCCGCGCTTCCCCAAACTCGGGTCCGCCGATGCTCCGCATCCAGGCTGAAGCTCTTACCTACGACGACGTTTCGCTCGTCCCCGCTCATTCGATCGTCCTGCCCAAGGATGTCAGCCTGGAAACCCGGCTGACCCGCGATCTGCGCCTGAAACTGCCGATTCTTTCGGCCGCGATGGACACAGTGACCGAACACCGCCTTGCGGTGGCCATGGCCCAGTTGGGCGGCATCGGCATCATCCACAAGAACCTGACACCTGCCCAGCAGGCCGGCGAAGTGGCCCGGGTCAAGAAGTTCGAATCCGGCGTGATCACCGAGCCGTTCACGGTCAGCCCCGACACCACGATCGGTGAAGTGATTGCGCTGACCCGCGCGCGCAACATCTCCGGCGTGCCGGTGGTGGATGGCAGCGAGCTGGTCGGCATCGTCACCAGCCGCGATATGCGCTTCGAGAAGAAGCTCGACGATCCGGTCCGCCACATCATGACCAAGAAGGATCGCCTGATCACTGTGCGCGAAGGCGCCAGCGATGAGGAAGTGCTGGAGCTGCTGCATCGCAACCGCATCGAAAAGATCCTGGTGGTCAACGACAGCTTCGAGCTGCGCGGCCTGATCACGGTCAAGGACATCCAGAAGAAGACCGATAACCCCAACGCTGCCAAAGACGGCGCCAAGCGCTTGCTGGTGGGTGCGGCGGTGGGCGTGGGCGGCGATACCGAACAGCGCATCGAACTGCTCGCCGCAGCGGGCGTGGACGTGGTGATCGTGGATACCGCGCATGGCCATTCGCAGGGCGTGATCGATCGCGTGGCCTGGGTCAAGAAGACCTATCCGCAACTGCAGGTGATCGGCGGCAATATCGTCACCGGCGATGCCGCGCTGGCGTTGATGGATGCCGGCGCCGATGCGGTCAAGGTCGGCGTGGGCCCGGGTTCGATCTGCACCACGCGCGTGGTCGCCGGTGTCGGCGTGCCGCAGATCACCGCGGTCGACATGGTGGCCGAAGCGCTGCAGGACCGCATTCCGCTGATCGCCGATGGCGGCATCCGCTATTCCGGCGATATCGGCAAGGCGCTGGTCGCCGGTGCGTCCACGGTGATGGTCGGCGGCTTGCTGGCCGGTACCGAGGAGGCACCAGGCGAGGTCGAGTTGTTCCAGGGCCGCAGTTACAAGAGCTACCGCGGCATGGGCAGCCTGGGCGCGATGGAGAAGGGGTCCAAGGACCGCTATTTCCAGGACGCCAGCGACGCCGACAAGCTGGTGCCGGAAGGCATCGAAGGGCGCGTGCCGTACCGCGGACCGGTCGGCGGCATCATCCATCAACTGATCGGCGGCCTGCGCGCGACCATGGGCTATGTCGGCTGCGCCACTGTCGAAGAGATGCGCACCAAGCCGAAGTTCGTCAAGATCACCGGCGCCGGCCAACGCGAAAGCCATGTCCACGACGTGCAGATCACGAAAGAGCCGCCGAACTATCGCGCTGGGTAAGCCAGCGCGCGGGAGTGGGGATTCGGCATTCGGGATTCGCAAGAGCCTACCGCTTCCTCATCTGGCAGCGGTCGTCGCTTCCGCTTTTGCTAATCCCCAATCCCAACTCCCCAATCCCGGCCCTCAATGACCAACATCCATACCGACAAGATCCTCATCCTCGATTTCGGCGCGCAGTACACCCAGCTGATTGCGCGGCGTATCCGTGAGATCGGGGTGTATTGCGAAATCTGGGCCTGGGATCATGATCCATCCGAGATTGCCGGATTCGGTGCCAAGGGCATCATTCTGTCTGGTGGGCCGGAATCGACCACCTTGCCGGGTGCGCCGGTTGCGCCGCAGGAAGTGTTCGACAGCGGCTTGCCGGTGTTCGGTATCTGCTATGGCATGCAGACGCTTGCTGCGCAGCTGGGCGGAGCGACAGAAGCGGCCGACCAACGCGAATTCGGCCATGCCGAAGTGGATGTTGTGGCGGCCGATGCGCTGTTCGCCGGCTTGACCGATCATGCCGGTGCCTCGCGTTTGAATGTGTGGATGAGCCACGGCGATCACGTTTCGCAGGTGCCGCCGGGTTTCACCGTTACCGCAGTGACCGACCGCATACCGGTGGCGGCGATGTCCAACGAGGACAAGCGCTGGTACGGCGTGCAGTTCCATCCGGAAGTGACCCACACGCTGCAGGGCCAGACCTTGTTGCGTCGCTTCGTGGTCGATGTCTGCGGCTGTCAGACGCTGTGGACGGCGGCCAACATCATCGACGACCAGATCGCGCGCGTGCGCGCGCAGGTGGGCGATGACGAAGTGATTCTTGGCCTGTCCGGCGGCGTCGATTCGTCGGTGGTCGCTGCGCTGTTGCACAAGGCGATCGGCGACAAGCTGACCTGCGTGTTCGTCGACACCGGCCTGCTGCGTTGGCAGGAAGGCGACCAGGTGATGGCGATGTTCGCCGAGCACATGGGCGTCAAGGTGATCCGCGTCAACGCGGCCGATCGTTACTTCGCCAAGCTCGAAGGCGTGAGCGACCCGGAAGCCAAGCGCAAGATCATCGGCAACCTGTTTGTGGATATCTTCGACGAAGAATCCAACAAGCTGGCCAATGCCAAGTGGTTGGCGCAGGGCACGATCTATCCGGACGTGATCGAGTCGGCCGGCAGCAAGACCGGCAAGGCGCACGTGATCAAGAGTCACCACAACGTCGGTGGCCTGCCCGAGCACATGAAGCTAGGTCTGGTCGAGCCGTTGCGCGAATTGTTCAAGGACGAAGTGCGTCGTCTCGGTGTCGAACTCGGCCTGCCTCGCACGATGGTGTATCGCCATCCGTTCCCGGGCCCAGGCCTGGGCGTGCGCATCCTGGGCGAAGTGAAGCGCGAGTACGCCGAGCTGCTGGCCAAGGCCGATGCGATCTTCATCGACGAACTGCGCAAGGCCGATCTGTACGACAAGACCAGCCAGGCGTTCGCGGTGTTCCTGCCGGTGAAATCGGTGGGTGTGGTCGGCGATGCACGCGCCTACGAATGGGTGATCGCGCTGCGCGCGGTGGAAACCATCGACTTCATGACCGCACACTGGGCGCACCTGCCGTACGACTTCCTCGGCACGGTCAGCAATCGCATCATCAACGAACTGCGCGGCGTCTCGCGCGTGGTCTACGACATCTCCGGCAAGCCGCCTGCGACGATCGAGTGGGAATGATCCGGCGTCTGGCACCGGCTGGCATCTAGTAGCACGAAAACATATCTAAGTCCTCGTCATTGCAGGATTTTTTGTGATTTCGTTCGGCGCCATCTTGCAATGAATAGTATCGCCAAGCGCCGTTTTTTCATGGCATGAGAGATGGCATTGAGTGCTTCTATGGCATGAGAAGGCGCCGATGCCATGTAACCACCTTGCGGATTTTCATGGTATCGAAATTACGTAACGCGATGATTTTATTGTTATTTTACGCAAGGATTGGCCGGCTTCTGGATCATGGTATTTGAATTGAATCAGGCCGAGAACCATGTTGACCGATACCAAGCTGCGCAACCTCAAGCCGAAGGACAAGCTCTACAAGGTGAATGATCGCGACGGCCTCTATGTAGCCGTCACGGCCGCTGGAGCGATTTCGTTCCGCTACAACTACTCGATCCACGGTAGGCAGGAGACCATCACCTTCGGCCGCTACGGTGTCGGCGGCATCACCCTGGCAGAAGCACGCGAGCGGTTGGGCGAGGCCAAGAAGATGATCGCGGCCGGGAAGTCACCGGCCAAGGAAAAGGCGCGGGACAAGGTCCGTGTCAAGGACGCGGAGACGTTCGGGGCCTGGGCGGAAAAGTGGCTACGGGGCTACCAGATGGCCGATTCCACCCGCGACATGCGCCGCTCAGTCTACGAACGCGAGCTAAAGCCGAAATTCAGCAATCAGAAGCTTGTGGAGATCACCCACGAGGACTTGCGCGCACTGACCGATACCATCGTGGAGCGCGGAGCACCGGCGACCGCTGTGCATGCTCGCGAGGTGGTGTTGCAGGTCTTTCGCTGGGCTATTGAGCGCGGCCAGAAGGTCGAGAATCCGGCAGAGCTGGTGCGGCCGACCACTATCGCCAAGTTCGAGCCGCGCGACCGTGCGCTGACGCCCCATGAGATCGGCCTGATGTACCAGTACATGGAGCGCATCGGCACAACGCCATCTATCCGAGCATCCGCCAAATTGCTGCTGCTGACGATGGTGCGCAAGAGCGAGCTGACCAACGCGACATGGAGCGAGATCAGCTTCAGTGATGCGCTTTGGACCATCCCAAAGGAGCGCATGAAGCGGCGCAATCCGCACCTGGTGTTCCTGTCAAGGCAGGCGCTGGACATCTTCATTGCCCTCAAGACCTTTGCCGGCGGATCGGACTACGTGTTGCCGTCGCGATACGACTCGGACTTGCCCATGAGTAGCGCCACGCTTAACCAGGTGCTGACGCTAACATATCGGCTGGCGCAGAAGGAAGAGAAGTCACTCGCCAAGTTCGGGCCACATGACTTGCGGCGCACTGCAAGCACGCTGCTACATGAGGCCGGCTATAACACGGACTGGATTGAGAAATGCCTGGCGCACGAACAGCGAGGCGTCAGGGCTGTCTACAACAAGGCCGAGTACCGTGAGCAGCGGACGGCGATGTTGCAGGACTGGGCGGACATGATTGACGAATGGACACTGAAGCGGTCGAAGGCGTAAGCCAGAGGATGACAGTTCGCTCACCTGCCCGAACGTCGAGGCTTAGCACCCCTGGATAGGGGCGCCAGCGCCCCTATCCCACCGGCACTGCGCCAACCACCGCGCGGCCTAATCAAGCCCCAGGCGCAGTGCCGGCGGCTCCCTCACCGCAAAAGCAGGTCAGCAGGGAGTGATGTGGCAAGCGTGGCGACGACAAGGCCCTGGCCAGGCCGAGGGTATCGATCAACGCGCAGTGGTAGAGCGGTCATCGTGCGCTACGCGCACAACAGCGCGGCCGCCGTCACTTCACCCGGTGGATCAATCCGCTGCGACAGATCACATAGGCCCGGTCGCATGGAAACACCGTGAGCTTGCGAATCGACTTCTTGCGCGGTGTTCGGTTGTCCAGCCCGATGGCCACGGTCCATCTGCCGTTGCTCACCACCAGGTCAATCACGCCCTGCCGATGTCTTCCCAGCTGCATGGGCACCTCCCAAGCGACATGCCATGTCCGCCGCTGCAAGCGACGTGACCACTGAAGCTGGAAGCGGTGAGCTGGCTGGGGCATCGCGGCAATTATCAGGCCGTTGCCGCCCCGAGCCGCGTCACTGCCGGCGCACATTACCGAACCCAAGCGCAGACGTCGTGCCAAGAGGCGCGCGGGCGGCTATGCGCGTTGCGTCGAAGTGTGAAAGGGGTTCAGCCGACATACGTGTAAAAATGACTCACAAGCTCGGATTTGACCCATTGCATCAGTGAGTTAGCGGATATTTCCGGGTAACAAAACTCCACTACCAACAGCGATTAGCTCACTTTCGGCTGTTTTTTACACGAATCCCTGCCGACCCTTAATTTCAACTGGGCCCGATCGCTGGGCAGTAGTTCGCCGGTCCACACGGTTTTTCGCTCGGTTAAAGCAGGTTTACGCTTTTTCATGAGAAGTTGGCAGTCCGCACTCTAAGTAGGGGTTCTTATATGGGATGCTTCAACGTCACAGGCGCCAGTGGGAAAGCGAGCGAATATGTGGTCGAGCAACACGCTGGCCGGACCACGAATGAGCAAACGACGCAAGAGCCGGCAACTCATCTTGAGGCACAGGGTGTACTGCAAGGGTTGAAGAGGCAAAGCTCGATTAAGAGTCATTCTGATGCCGAAGATGATGTGCAGTTTGCCGTGTCGCAAGCGCGAGCGGGAGGGCGCTTCCGTCCCGGTCCGCTACCTGAGCAGAAGGAACTGATCGCGCCCGCAGCCCGAAAGGAATAGGTTGCGACCAAAGGTCACAAGGTTCATTCAAGCGGCGCCGATGACAAACAGAGGGTCTGGACTGGCCGGTTCGCGTTGAACTGTCTTGTGCAAAGGCAATGCGTCGCTCTGCCTCAGCACCTAGCTCGCCGCCATCCTCGATCCGGGCGCACGCGTGCAGCACAGCTGTCATAGCAGCCGGATCACCGGCCATGCGATTGGCAAAACGGTCAGCGCGCAGTTCCTCGGCGTAGCTGTCCCGGCGGGCGCGTCGATCGGTGCGCTCGGCAAGCTGCCCAGCGACCACGGCTGCAACAATGCCCAGCACAAGCGCACACAAGGTCTGCGGGAGCGGCTTTGCGGCGAAGCTGCCGACAGCGGCAGCGGTCATCGCGCCAACCACCAGCGCGAGCGCTGGCGGCCAGAAGTAGCTGCCGACCCGCTTGAGCATCGTCGCGCGCCGCTGGGCATGGCCCACTTCGTGGGCGAGCAAGGTGTAACGCTGGTTGGCATCGAGTGTGAGCGCGAGTGTTTGGGACACCGCGATGGTGTGCGTGAGCGCGTTATAGCGTGCATTGCGATGCCGCCAGAGCCTCACGCGCGGTGGCGCGATGTAGGCGTGGGCAGCGATCGCATCGACCGTGGCCTGCAGCTGCAGGCGCGTTGCAGTGGTCATGGGGATGCTCTGGTGGCACGGGCAGCTTTCCGGGTGCGCGGCAAGCCGGGCAGTTTCAGCTGCGCCCGCTCGCTGGGCAGGATCTTGGCGGCGGTGGCCACCGTCGCCGCGCCGGCCGGCTTCTTGGCCGGCTTGGGCTTGGCGGGTTTGGCCTGGCGCTGGAGCTTGTCCAACGCCTTCAACGCGGCCGGGCGACCGCGCCGGTAGACCTTCGGGGCACGCACGTAGTTGGCCGGCAACACCTCGAACACCGTCACCCCGAGCGCCAGCAGCTGGGTGGCGGCGGTGTCGAGCGAGGCAAACACGCGTGGCTCGCCACGCTGGCCGGTGAGTTGCTTTTCGGTTTGGCCCACCCGCACCATCACGGTGTAGCCGCCGACCTGGCCGACCAGCTGCACGGTGCGCAGCACGCCGGCACTGGCGAGGGCGGCCAAGGTGGTGATGGACATGGGTGATGTCATGATCGATCTATCAAACAGTGATGTTTGATGTTCGATCATTCAAGGCTGCGCTGCAAGCACTCTCGCGGCGAGGCCGCCAGCGCACATAACGGCCAATTCCACGCAGTCACCCATTGGTCCTTGGTGTAGGTGCTTGCGGCCGACTCTGCGGCCAAGCTGGTGGGCCATTTCCAGTCCGGCACGGGTGCGCTTGACGATCAACTCGCGCTCCATTACAGCGAGGCTGGCCAAAGTAGCTGCGACAGCAGTGCTAGAGTTTGTCCGTCCTTCGATGGAGTTCCGCCATGAATACGTTTCTGCACGCTCAGCTGCTGCCGCTTTTGCGTGGCTTGTCACGCGCTGGCCTGGTCGGCTTCGGCGTTGTGTTTACGCTGTACTTTCTGTTCGCCATGCTGCTGTTCGTGCTGAACGATCCGCACGCGAGCGCGTACACCGAGCAGATGGCCGACATGGCTGCACCGTGGCTGGTTGGCCTGGTTGCGGTGTACGCGTTGAGCAAGCTCGCCGGCGAAATGGTCCGCACCTGGTTGGAAGATCGCGGCGAGATTTCACCTCGCCGTTGATCGCCTAAAAGCCGGGAATCCGTTTTATCTGGCAAAGTCATGTTTTTACAAGAGAAATTGGATTCTGTGAGTGATTTTTACACGTATGTCGGCTGAACCCCTGAAAAATGTCACGAAATAATCACTTGGCCAGTAAGAATAATATTATTCTTATTCTTACTGGTTAATCCGCACGGAGCTGTACATGGATCTGTCCAAGGACACGCGTGATCGCATCTTTGCCGCCGCCGAGGCGCTGTTTGACCAGGCCGGTTTTCCCTACGGTTGACGCCGTGCGCCAGGAGGCGGCAAACGATGCAATGCGCGCGGCCCAAACTGGTTGGGGGGCCGAACGCCTGGATGCTGAGGCCTTGACCACGCAAATGGTCGATGCGTATGAGGCGCAGGCACTTGAGCTAATCTCTGCCCAGGCAGGCATTGCCGAGGGTCGGCCGGGAATCGTTCCGAGAACAGCCATTTTTCGGGCAAGTCATTGAATTTAAATGTAATAGCAAGTCTTGTGGC
Organism: Xanthomonas hortorum pv. pelargonii; assembly: GCF_024499015.1. Classification (NCBI taxonomy): domain Bacteria; kingdom Pseudomonadati; phylum Pseudomonadota; class Gammaproteobacteria; order Lysobacterales; family Lysobacteraceae; genus Xanthomonas; species Xanthomonas hortorum. The sequence continues at coordinate 4,641,930 of NZ_CP098604.1, forward strand.
GCCCTTGCAAGCATATCGGCCGTCCTGCCGACCCTCGTCCTGATCCTGCGCGATGGGGAAGTTCCATACTGCGCCCCCCTGGAGAACCGGGCTTTCAACGCTATCAGGCGGGATAAACCAGAATTATTCCGCTTTAGAGCATGGCGGACTTGTGGCCTGACATAACCCAAAACATTACGTAATCACGTAGTACGTACCTCGGTACGAAATAGATGGCCCTGTTCAGCACGATTCCCTGCCGACCGTCGAATAGCCGGTTCTCGCGGCCGCAGACGGGAGAACCCCGCAGTTCGGTCCCTCAAATGTCAAAGAGTAGATCTCATCGTCAGAAGCGGCGATGCGAGATCCAGCGGCGGCTGCCGTCATCGGCGGAATTGGCGATGGGGCTCTCAGTGCATCGTCAAAGGTAGCGATGGTCGAGCGTGGCTGAGGGTCGGCAGGGGTTCGTGTAAAAAACCTTTGCTGACAGCTAGTTAGATCACTTTTGCTGTTTTTTACACGAATTCCTGCCGACCTCTGATAGAGTCTTTTTTTGACCTTTGATTGAATGAAATGCTAACTTACGCAATTTGGAACAATAAAGGTGGGACAGGCAAGACAAGCCTTGCCTTCCAGACTATCTGCAAATATGCAAAAAGTAATCCAACGAAACGCATCTTGGCCATAGACATATGTCCTCAGGCAAATATGTCGGAGTTGTTTCTTGGTGGTCTTCAGAATGGCGGTAGCGGTAAACTTCTTGAGCGGCAGGGCATGACCCCTCGGTGCAGTATCGGTGGCTACTTCGATTTGCGCATGCCCTCCGTTCACCAGATCCCGAGTTTCAATGCGAAGGAATACATCACCAGTCCGTGGAAGTACAACTCGTCAATTCCGAAGTCTATCGACCTTGTTTGCGGCGACCCGTTACTTGAACTGCAAGCCATAGCAATGAATTCACTGGCAAACTTACAATTGCCAGGGGTAAACACATGGCTCGGGGTAATCGACTGGCTGCGTGACTTTTTGGCTCGTATCGATAGTGACTACGACATTGTCTTTATTGACACAAATCCGAGTTTTTCTATGTATACGCAGATTGTGCTCGCTGCGGCTGATCGCGTTGTGCTTCCGGTGATGGCTGATGACTCATCGCGCCGCGCAATCCAGAATGCGTTTTCGCTCATCTACGGCCTCAAGCTTCCTTCAAAGGTATATGAGCAGTACACGTTTGCCAGCAAAATGAAGGTGGCTGGCCGATCGCTCCCGAAAGTGCACTTAATCTTGAAAAATCGCCTAACTCAGTACATGGGTTCTGCATCGGCCTACGCCGCAGTCTTGTCTGGGATCGACACTGATTTGATTGACTTGGTTAATTCATATGGTGAGCATTTCACCTTCAACAAAGTCACCGACGGTATAGTTGAAATACGCGATTTTGGTACAACAGGTGTAGTAGCCTTTGCTCGTGGTACACCGTTCGACATATTGAAGACGGGCAAGCTTAATATCAGCGGACACCGTGTAGAAGTGAATAAAGATTATCGTGATTTAGCCATCAAAGCTATTAATTCTATAGCGACTAAATTGTAGAAAGCTCTTAGCATTAGGGCGGCCTGGGTGGCCTGGCTTCTTGGTCAGCACTCACCAATCAAACTGAGCCCTTCGCTGTGCATGTAATCCACCGCCAACCCAAGCCGCGCAAGCCGTCGTGCTCCAAGTGGGAGCACAACCGCTTTCGGTATCTATCGGAATTGATGAGCCTGGAACCGGCCGCGCTGCTGGTGGTTCAGGTTGAACCCTTTGAACCCCGGGGCAAGGTGGATGGTGGCGGCTGGACTACTCGCTTATCGGGCCTGCTTTACCGCAACGCCGGTGGCCTTTACTGGCGAGAAGGGTGGATGGCAGAGCCGCTGGCGCTGGCATCGGCCGATGATGGACTTGGCGATCCCTTCCGCGCTCACATAGAGGACTTGTTGGTCTGGATATCAAGGTTCCGGGGGACTCAAAAGCGGCCCTCAATCGTGGTGTCGGAACGACATGGATTTGAGGCGTTCACGCGAGGTTTGTCCGATGAGCGCCGCCAGTGGCTGGAACAATTGCGCGAAGCCGCGCAAATTGAAGTCGCGTCGGGAACCTTCCGGTGGAGTCGAGGGTTCGTTTAAAAAAAATTCAGAAGCGAGCTACTAGCTGTGTGAAAAGGTCCTTGTACGAATCCCTGCCGACCGTCAAGACAGATTCAGCGCATGGACGGCAGGGCAGGGGAAGTGTATTAACACAAGGTATCACCGAATGATAAGAGAGGCTGGGCTATGGCAACATACCTCTAGATCGATGACGGCCTGAAAAGCCGCGTCCAGCAGCTCGCCAGCCAGCGCCGCCGCTCGGCCTACTGGATTATGCTGGAAGCGATCGAAAACTCACGTGCAGCGCGAGGAAGCGCGCGAGAGCTTCAAGGCAGGAAGCTTGGCGTCCTGGACGGCCTATCAGGAAACCGGCCGCCACCTGACTGGCGAGCAAGTCCGCACCTGGTTGACTACCGGCGCTTCCTGGTGGCCCAAGGCCCCGGAAGCGGCCTAGCGCGCCGGCCATGCCATTGAGCGGCAATTCCTGCTGCTAGAGAAGTCGTCGGACATTGGCCGGCCACTGCCGGAGCTGCGCGAGCTGGTGATAGCGTTCGGGTATTCCCGCTATGTCGCCCTGTATCGCCACGAATCGACCGCCGATGCGGTGTACGTCTTGGCCTTCCGGCATCAGAAAGAAGCGGGCTACTGAGGGAGGCCGGGATGAGGGTCGGCAGGGAGTCGTTTAAAAAACCTTTGCTGACAGCTAGTTAGCTCACTTTTGGCTGTTTTTTTACGCAAATCCCTGCCGACCCTCTTGCCGAGCTAGAAGCCGCTGTGCAGCAAGCCGCCATGCGGGGCGCTTGGTGGCATTTGATACGCCCAGGGTTCCGTAGACACTCAAGACCCTCGTTGCGCGTAGCACCGTTCAAACTCTACAGGGGACAAGTCGCCAGTTGAACCGTGGCGGCGGTTGGGGTTGTAGAACATCTCGATGTAGTCGAATACCTCGGCGCGAGCGGCGTCCTTGGTGGGATAGGTCCGCCGCCTGATCCGCTCGCGTTTGAGCAGGCCGAAGAAGCTCTCTACGGGTGCGTTGTCGTGGCAGTTGCCACGCCGACTCATGCTGCACACCAAGCCATGGGACGCCAGGAAACTGCGCCAGTCATCGCTGGTGTAGACAGACCCTTGGTCCGAGTGAACCAAGCAACCAGTGTTGGGTTTGCGCCGCCACACCGCAGACAACAAGGCCTGCACGACCAACTCGGTGTCGGCCCGATCGCGCATCGCCCAGCCGACGACCTGCCTGGAAAACAGATCGATCACAACAGCCAGGTACATCCAGCCTTCATGCGTGCGGATGAAGGTGAAATCGCTCGCCCAGGCCGTGTCCGGCTCCGTCACGTCGAACTGTCGGTCAAGCAGATTGGCAGCCGCCTTGCACTGCATCCCTCCATGGAAGCGCGGTTTGCGACCATAGCCCACCTGGGCACGCAGTCCCTCGGTGCGCATCAGCCGATGCACCCGATGGCGACTACAACGCTCACCCAGATCGCGCAGATCCGTGGTGATCTTGCGATGCCCATAGACACCGCCGCTGGCCAGCCAGTGGTGCTTGATTAGTCCAAGCAAGCGATCATCTTCCTTGGCGCGCTCACTGTTGGGCGAGCACAACCAGGCGTAATAACCCGACCGGTTGACCCGCAATACCCGGCACATCGCACACACCCTGAATTCCCCGCAGTGGGCTTGCATGAAGGCGTACTTTGCCTTTACCCCTTGGCAAAGTACGCGGCGGCCTTTTTTAGGATGTCGCGCTCCTCGGTCACTCGACGCAACTCTGCCTTCAGCCGCCGAACCTCGGCGCTCTGGTCCACCTCGGCGCGATGCACCACGCCAGACTTGCCGAACGTGCGCAGCCAGGCGTACAGGCTGTGCGTCGTGACACCCAGCCGCTCGGCGACTTCTGCCACCTTGAACCCACGATCAGTCACTTGCCGGACCGCCTCGATCTTGAACTCATCCGTATACCGCTTGCTGCTCATAGACACCTCCGAATCGACCATTTTCCATGGCCTTGAGATGTCTAGGAAACCCTGGGCGTATCACAATCCAGCCTCGCCGGACCGTGACGTAACCGTGGTCTATGACGGCACACGCATTACGCGGTTGGTTGATGGCCATGGCCGCGCGGTGACGTTCGCCTATACGGACGGGCGTGTCACGGGCATGGAGATTCCGGGTGGCGGAATCGTTCTTTACGACTACGATGTTGACGGTAATTTGATTGCCGCCACGTATCCCGATGGTGTGAAGCGCCTTTACCACTATCACGAGAAGGGACTTGCGGAACCTCAGCTGGTCAACTATTTGACTGGTATCACCGGGGAGAGCGGTCAGCGCTATGCATCGTTTGGTTACGACACCTATGGACGCGTGATAAGCAGCGTTCTCCATGGCGATACCGGGGCGGTCGATGGAGTGACTCTGAACTACGTGGCCGAAGGCGTCACGGAAGTCACCCAGGCATCTGGCGCGGTCAAGCGCTTCGAGTATGGGTCTACTATCTTCAGCCCGGTCAACAACGTGACCGAAGGCGCAGCCAGCACTTCCAGCACCTACTTCAGCGATGGTCGACTGCAAAGCGTGACGGACGCATCGGGCAGTAAGGTCTCCTACGAATACGCGCCGGCGTATCAATCAGCGGTAACGGTCGGCGATGGCACGCCGGAGTTGGCGCGCACCGAGAGAGTGAGGGATGCGCTGACCCACCAACTGACCGAGCTCAATGTTAAAGGGGCGCAGGGACTGGTTGTGTCCAAGCGATGGACTCGCAATGAACGTGGTCAAGTGCTGACCCAGGTCGAGCAAGATGCCGTTTCCGGGAAGCAGCGCCAGCAGACCTTCACCTATTGCGAGCAGGCCGACGTAACCGCAGGAAGCTGCCCCCTGGTGGGAGTGCTGCTGCGTGTGGACGGGGCGCGCACGGATCTCAGCGACGCCACTACCTACGACTACTATCCCGCAGCCCAAGGCGGGGACCTGAAGACGATCACCAATGCAGTGGGCCAGGTCACCCAGTTCCTCAGTTACGATAGCGCCGGGCGCCTGCTGTCGCAGAAGGATCCGAATGGGGTCGTGACCGACTACAGCTACGATGCGCGAGGTCGGCTGACGGCAAGCATGGTCCGTGGACAGGATAGCGGCTCGGAGGCGGATGACCGCATTACGCGCTACAGCTATTGGCCCACCGGCTTGGTCAAGCAGGTGGCGCTGCCGGGCGGCGACGTGTCTAACTTTACCTACGACAGCGCATTCCGGCTGACCAAGGTATCGGATCGTTACGGCAACTCCTTCGTCTACACGCTGGACACGTCAGGACACCGGATCAAGGAGGACATCACGGATGCCAAGAACACCTTGATGTTCACGGTGTCCCGTATTTACGACGAACTCGGTCGCCTGACAACGCAGGCGGATGCGCAAGGCAATCCGACCGATTTTGCCTACGATGCGGTCGGCACGATGAAGGGGCGAACCGACGCCCTGGGCCGGTCTAGCGCCTACACATACGATGCCCTGCATCGCTTGAAGCAGAGTATCGAAGACGCCGGCGGCATCAAGGCGACGAGCGTTTTTCAATACGACGTGCTTGGACAACCGTCAGTGGTGACGGATCCGAAAGGCTTGAAGACGACCTACCAGCGCAACGGTCTGGGCGAACTGTTGGCGCTGACAAGTCCCGACACGGGCAGCACCGGCTTCACCTACGACGACGCAGGCAACGTGCTATCTAGGAAGGACGCAGCCAACCGGCAGGCCACCTACACCTACGATGCCTTAAACCGGCCAGTATCGGTGTCCTATGCCGATGCAGCGCTTGAGACCCGTTTTGTCTACGACGTGGCCCCGGCTGTCTGCGTGGCGGGAGAGCAGTTCGCAGCCGGGCGCTTGGCCAGCATGAAGGACGGCAGCGGCACGACGCAGTATTGCTACAACCGGTTCGGCGACATTGTGCGCAAGGTCCAGACGACCAATGGCAAGGCATTGACGGTCCGTTATGCCTATACGGCAGGCGGGAACCTGACGAGCATGGTCTATCCGGACGGGGCGATGGTTGACTATGTACGCAATGAGCTGGGCCAGATCGCCGAGGTGGGCTATACCGCGCCTGGAGGCTCGCGCGAGGTGTTGGTCAAGGGTGTCACGTATTTGCCGATGGGCCCGGTGGCCGGCTGGACCTACGGCAACGGGCGCGTGCTGACCCGAGCTTACGACCAGGATTACCGCCCCAAGGCCATTCAGGACAAAGCGGTTGGCGGTCTGGATGTCGGGTTCGGGTTCGATGAGGTGGGCAATCTCACCGCACTGACCCCAGCCGGCAATCCAACGCCGGAGATCGGCCTGGGTTACGACACGCTCGGCCGCCTCACTGCCCTCACCGACGGTGTCACCGGAACCGTCATTGATGGCTATAGCTATGACGCCACCGGCAATCGCCTTAGCGCCAAGGTCGGCAGCGTTACACAGGCTTACACCTATCCAACGACCAATCATCGCCTGAGTGCAGTAGCTGGCGTGGCGCGCACCTACGACAAGACAGGCAATACGCTGAGCATCGGTGGCAAGGCGCGGGAGTTCCCCTACGACGCATCCGGCCGCATGAGCATGGTCAAGCGTGCAGGCGTGCTGGTGATGAATTATCGCTACAACGGTAAAGGCGAGCAGGTGCGCCGCTTCCTCGGCACCACTAACACCTACACGCTTTACGATGAAGCCGGCCACTGGCTGGGCGACTACGATAACAACGGCGCGCCCAAGCAGCAGGCGATCTGGCTGGACGACATGCCGGTAGGCCTGCTGGCCAACGCCAACAAGCTGCACTACATCGAACCTGATCACCTGGGCAGCCCGCGTGTGGTGGTTGACCCGGTTCGTAACGTGGCGGTGTGGAGCTGGAGCCTAAAGGGCGAGGCCTTCGGCAACACTGCGCCGAATCAGGATCCGGATGGCGATGGTGCGGCGTTGGTGTTGGATATGCGGTTCCCGGGGCAGCGGTTTGATGCGGCCAGTGGACTAAATCAGAATTACTTCCGGGACTACGACTCTGCAACCGGACGTTATGGGCAGAGTGATCCGATTGGATTGCATGGAGGGATCGGCACTTACGTTTATAGCCTCTCAAGTCCATTCCGTTGGTCGGACAAATTTGGCTTGCTTCCGGGCGATTGTTACAGAACAGAAAATTTGGCAGCAGCTCAGGCGCTTAAAGACATCCTACCGGCATCGATAAGAGAAGATTTGGAATACGGTGGCTGGGTATATCAAAAGCCTAAGGAAGGTCTGAACAACGAGGCCTGAGAGTGCGGGATGTCGCGTCGGTCCGGAGAGTCGCGTTTGGATCTTCGGATCTTCCGCTATTTCTGGCACTTTCCTTGGGAATTCCCCGGGTTACAGGCGCACGCTCCCCATGGCAGGCAGTAACTGCTTTCGCTTCATCCACAGATTGGAGAGCGCAAACAAGGTCAGCACGTGTGCGGTGTTCTTGGCCAGGCCGCGATAGCGGACCTTGGTGTAACCGAACTGGCGCTTGATCACCCGGAACGGATGCTCCACCTTCGCGCGCACGCTGGCCTTGAAGTGTTCCCAACGCTGTTCCCGAGCACGCTCGCGTTTGTTGCCGATGGCTTTCAGCGTCGAACGCTTGGCGGCAATGAAAAATGCAGCCTTGCAGGTCTGCAGTTCTTCGCGTTTGTCCGCACCGGTGTAGCCGCTGTCGCCGAACACGCTGTCTTCTTTGCCATGCAGTAATGCGTGCGTCACCGTGACGTCGGCGACATTGGCGGCTGTGCAATGGACGTGGTGCACCAGCCCGGAAAATTCATCCACGCCGATGTGCGCCTTCATCCCGAAATACCACTGATTGCCCTTCCTGGTCTGATGCATTTCAGGGTCGCGCGCGTGATCGGCGTTCTTGGTCGAACTGGGTGCAGCGATCAGCGTCGCATCGACGATCGTGCCCGACCGCAGGCTCTGCCCCTTGCGTGCCAGATGCGCGTTGACCGCGTCCAGCATCCGCGCGGCAAGGCCATGGGTCTCCAGCAGGCGCCGAAAGTTCAAAATCGTGGTCTCGTCCGGAACGTTGTCCAAGCCACCGAGCTGGGCAAAGCGCCGCAAGGTCGGAATCTCGTGCAGCGCTTCTTCCATCGCCGGATCGCTCAACGCATACCACTGCTGCAGCAAATGAATCCGCAACATCGTCGCCAGTGCGTATGGCTGTCGACCAGGGCGTCCCGACACCGGATAGTGCGGTGCGATCAGACCGAGCAAGTGCTGCCACGGAACGACCTGCTCCATCTCGGCCAGGAAGATCTCCCGGCGGGTCTGCTTGCGCTTGCCCAGGCCTTCAGCGTCGCCGAACGTCAGTTGCATGGATTACTCCTCAACATGAGGCGGGTAGTGTCGCGTATCTATGGTGCGTTGTTCAGAGGTTCCCTAACGGGTATTACAGTTACACGACGCCACGTCGCGGGCTAACATCTTCAGTAAATCCTGGCCCGCGGCCGGATGGAGCAACTGGCGCGTATCACACACACGGGGATGTAACTCCGGGCTATGTGGGAGAAGCGTTCTCAAAGGCTGACACAAGAATACCCTATGGAGATGCGGCCTACTTAGGAACACCCTCAGGCAAGTTATTGAGATTTTCCACTTCAGGCTCGCCCTACAGTGATCTCCCAGGCGCGATTCAAAGTTCCGGCTGTGGATGTGACGGCAACAACAACAGGCTTTTGGAATTTCTCAACAATGCTTTTGGATGGCAATTATGAAATTCAAATCCTTAGTTATATTTTTGTCGCTATTCTTCGTTGACACTTCTGACGCGGAACCTAATAGCACACAAACTATCAAAGCGATTGAAGCAGCAAGTAAAGATTTTCAAACTAGGGTAATAGCAATGCATCCACCCAGTGGCGATTACTCGTTGCTGCGAGACCTTGACTCTTATTCGATGGGAATTGCAAAAACGCCCTCAAAAATAATAGTCGTCTTTTTAGTGGATAAGCGCCTAGGAATCATAGGCGGCGGCGGAGAATACACGCTGAACAAAAAGGACGCGAAAATTATAAGCTTTAAGGGGTATGAATAAATCCTTTCCGGACGGGGCCGTGGTCGATTACGTGCACAACGCCCAGGGCCAGACCACCGAAGTCGGCGTCACCGAGGCTGGCGGCAACCCCCAGGTGCTGCTGAGTAACGCCAACTATTGCCCGTTCGGCCCTGCTGCCGACTGGACCTACGGCCGCACCCTCGCCCGCCAGTACGATCTGGACTACCGCCCGCAGGCGATCCAGGACACCCGCCCCGGCGGGCTGGAAGTGGGCTTCGGCTTCGATCCGGTGGGCAATCTCACCGCACTGACCCCAGCCGGCAATCCAACGCGGGAGATCGGCCTGGGCTACGACACGCTCGGCCGCCTCACTGCCCTCACCGATGGCATCACAGGAACAGTCATCGACGGCTATAGCTATGACGCCACCGGCAATCGCCTCAGCGCCAAGGTCGGAAGCGTTACACAGGCTTACACCTATCCAGCGACCAATCATCGCCTGAGTGCGGTAGCAAGCGTGGCGCGCACTTACGACAAAGCGGGAAATACGCTGACGATCGGCGGCAAAGCGCGGGAGTTCCCCTACGACGCATCCGGCCGCATGAGCATGGTCAAGCGTGCAGGCGCGGTGGTGATGAACTACCGCTACAACGGTAAAGGCGAGCAGGTGCGCCGCTTCCTCGGCACCACCAACACCTACACGCTTTACGATGAAGCCGGCCACTGGCTGGGCGACTACGACACCAATGGCGCGCCCAAGCAGCAGGCGATCTGGCTGGACGACATGCCGGTCGGCTTGCTAGCCAACGCAAACAAGCTGCACTACATCGAACCTGATCACCTGGGCAGCCCGCGTGTGGTGGTTGACCCGGTTCGTAACGTGGCGGTGTGGAGCTGGAGCCTGAAGGGCGAGGCCTTCGGCAACACCGCGCCGGATCAGGATCCTGACGGAGATGGTGCGGCGTTGGTGTTGGATATGCGGTTTCCGGGGCAGCGGTTTGATGCGGCTAGCGGCTTGAATCAAAATTACTTCAGGGACTACGACTCTGCTACCGGGCGGTATGGGCAGAGTGATCCTCTCGGCTTGAGAGGCGGAATTAGCACATACGCCTATGTAGGCCTAAACCCCTTTTACGCCAGTGACCTTTTCGGGCTTGAATCGCCTGGTTGGTGGTCTTTCCCTCCTGGCAAACAGCGAGAGGAGTGGCGCAAATCGCAAGAGACTGGATACAAAGGTGATTTCAATGCTCAGTTTGGCGTTGGCGCTTCTTACGGCAATTTTGCCGTGGGTGGGAGCGGCGAGGCAGGCATCGCTCTCGACACTGCTGGAACAGCATGCCTTTATGTGAAAGGTTGTGTAACAACCCCGGTAGCGGGTGGCTTCATTGGAGGCCTGGGAGGTTCCGTCGGCATGTCGTGTGGCACCGGAAACTCTTCAGTGGGGAAGAGCGAATCAATGCAGTGGCAGCTTGGAGCCATGGAGGGGGCTGGCGCAAAAGGTTCTGTAGAGTTGGCAAGGGATGGAAACGCTTCGGTAGGAATCAATGCTGGCATAGGGTCACAGGTTTCGGCTGGATTACAGCAATGTCAAACGAGGACGGTGTGGTGCACGAAATAAATTGGAAAAAATTGAGGTCTGATAAAACCATAATAGTTGGTTTTGCGGTCTTGATAGCCATTTACGTCGGGCTTTTGCTTTGCTTGGCAATTGAGTATTTCTTTGGGCTAAGAGTTTATAGGCCTATCTTGGGGGTGCTCTTCTTTGTCGCGTTTGTAGGTGTCGTATCTCTTGCATCTTATTCGGTCGAAAACTATCTCTTGAAGAAAAAGTGAGCTCCCTGATTATTTTGGTTTACCCAAGTTTTATGGCTGGTCTACATCCCAATAGTTTCACTTTAAATTGAAGCGCTTGTAACGCCGCTGAGCAATGCTGCTCAGCGGCAGCCTGATGGGTAGTTTGCTTGTGATTTTGGCTTGTGCCGCAGCGCTGTTGGCTTCTTATTCAGAACGTGCCGGAATGGGGTGGAGATGAGTAGATCCACACTTTTGTCGTTCGCTCTTCTTGCTCTTTCGGGCTGTGCCCCTATGACGCCCCAAGAAGTTATAAGGATCTGGAAAGCCTGGAGAGGTCGAATGATTTTTCAGTTTCAGCGTCGCTAGGTGGCATACCTAGTGATGCTACCGAAATCGATGTTTACTCTGATATTGATTCGGGTCTCACGATGATGTCCTATAAAACTGCTCAGAGTGTGGCTGTTCCTGAAGTGTTTGATCGCCAATTGCCTGCTGGCCAATACCAGCTTGTCCAGGACAACGTTGGATTTGCAGGTGCCACTATCGTGGACATACGTTATGGATGTGAGAGCAGAGAGGTGAAGGCGAGCGGTGAGTCGCTGAAATATCAGCAAGTTGTGTTTTTAGGGGCGGCTTCCGGCAGGCAGTATCGGTGGAACAGTGTGAATCCTGATATTTACAGGAGGCTCTGTTCAAATCCAGCGGTAGGACCCTAATCTGGTCGCAGATGCCGCTTCGTTCGATTGCTTGCAGCCATTTAGGGCGCAGTCTGTTTGATACGACAGATGCGCCTTGGCTGCAGCCTGTGGATGCCTGACGTTGTAGAGGATATTTTCGCTCGTTGTCAGTTGACGCCTTCGCTGAGGTCATCAAGCTCTCAGAGCGTTCCTTTTCAAGGAAACGACCGATGTTGTCTGATTCATCAAGGCCAACAGGGCATCGAGGCTGAGGCCATAAGCAAGCACGGACAGGCCCGGTGAGACAGCCCGGAGCCCGTCCAGCTTCTCCTTGGCGGTGAAGGCCCGGCTGTAAGTGACGTGGTGCTCGTCGTCCAGCTCGTGGCCGACCAACTGGGCGCGGAGCTCAGACACCACGCCCGCGCCTTGCAACTCTTGGATCAGGGTTTTGCGCAGCGAGTGGAGGCCTCGCTTGGCCGTGGGCCAGTTCTTGCCCACCTCGGCCAGGTGCCGGCTGAAGGCTTTGGAGATCCAGTTCCCCTGGCCGTTCTTGGCATCGGCTTTGGCCGCCGGGAACAAGCGCTCCTGGCCTTGGCCCCGCGCCTGCTCGACCCAGTCCAGGAAGCCCAGGGCGCGAGCAAGTCGGGGTGGACCGGCACCGTCCTCAAGCTCACGTCCGTCTTTACCTTCTGATGCTCTCCCTCATCTGAAATCTGGATGCAGGGGATACCGCTGTCCTCCACCACATCGGCGGTCAGCAGTTGGCCGACCTCCGACGCGCGGGCGCCGGTATACAGGCCAATGAGGGAGGCCTATCGCGCTGCCAGGTCAGGGCTTCGAAGGTCGCGGGTGCGATTAAGGCCTGGACTTGGTGGGCCACCATGAGCAACGCGTGCTCCACGATGTCCGTCGGCACGTTGTCGCAATCGACCAACACGGCGAAACGTGCTTCAAGCGGGCTGTTTGAGTTGCTCATGTCTGTGAGGTCCGAGTTTATGCAGACAGACAATGGCGTCAGCAACTTGCCGATGGCAAGCGGGCGCTAGCAATCGAGCCAAGCCCGGCGTTATGATCGAGGAAACATCGAAAGGAAACCTGCCAAGCAGGCTTTCTGCAACGGATTGAATGGGTTAAGTCGGAGGTGATCCGATCCCACTCTCTCCGCCAAATCAAGGCGCGTTGTTGCTTGACCACAGCGTTAAGATTTTCTCGAGATCCCGAAGATCCGAGAAGAACGCAAGTCGGGACATCTTCGACTTCTTGGCAAGACAGACGCAGGCCACTGTTGCCTAATTTGCTGCCACCTTCGCGCCGAATCTAGGCGGGTGGTTCGGCTACAAACGCGTCTGGCAGCAAGGTGGCTGAGTTCAGCCTCTATCCAAAGCGCTCAATGCGCTGTTGGCGACTTTATAGAGCCACATCCGTCTTACGATGCCCAAGATTTATCTGGTCAAGAGCGCAGTTCATCCATTAACCGGTTGGCGTTCTTGAAGCAGGCGTGCGCATGGCCGCCAATGTCGATCTGTTCGACTCAGGCATTGAAGAACCCATCTCCGACGCTTACCTCAAGCCGCTTGTGTGGTGTCGGGCAGCACGATCCCCCGGCTGGAAAGCAGGCTGACCGAATTGCGGAACACGTAGAGAATCAGGTCATCGTCGATCGAGCTGCTGTCGGGAATCACGACGACGCAATTGATTTGTTTGTGCTCGGGCGGAATCGTGTCCGCGAACTGCACGGAGAAGTCATTGGATCCCATGGCGAAGGTGCCGGATGGGTCCGGGTAGCGCGAGCGTGCGACGATGACGAAGTAGGGCGTGCATGTGGCGAAATTCATCGGGCGTGCGGGCGTGCTGACGGGCGTGTTATTGATGGAGTACGTCGCGGCCGAGGCGCTGATGTTTGCGATATAGACTTTGCCCGTCATTGCATCCTCCGATAGCGCATGGGTGTCACTCCGGTAGTCTTGCATCGCGACTGCCCGCAAGCCGGTGGCGGCCCGGCGTGTCGGCTGGGTCGCCGCCGGTCCACATTACGTCTGCTGCTGGAACGTGGCGGTCTGCATTCCGCCACCTGGCGCGTGTGTCGACTCCCCGTAATTCAATGCCAGCCAAAATTAGAGGTCTGCGGTTGATGTTGATCACGGAACTCGGCGGGCGTTAGCCCGCCCAGGCTGTCGTGCGGGATCTGCTGGTTGTAGTCGGCCAGCCAGTGTTCGGTCTGTTCGCGAACCTCGCTCAGCGTGCGGAAGAGATGCATGTCCAGCACGCCGCGCCGGTAGCTGCCGTTGAAGCGTTCGATAAAACCGTTTTGCATTGGACGCCCCGGCTCGATGAAGTCCAAGGCGATGCCTTTGCGCTCGGCCCACTCGGCCAAGGCCAATGCGACAAACTCCGGGCCATTGTCCAAGCGAAGTTTGGCGGGGTAGCCGCGCCAGGCTGCGATGCGTTCCAAGGTGCGGATGACGCGGGCGGCCGGGAGATTCAAGTCCACTTCGATCGCCAAGGCTTCCCGACTGAAATCGTCGATGACATTGAACGTGCGGAAGCGTCGACCATCCCACAACGCATCGGACATGAAGTCGATCGACCATCCAGCATTGGGTCGCTCTCCGCATGCCAGCGGTTGTGGATGACGCGTCGGGACCCGGCGCCTGCTGCGACGACGTTGATTGAGTTTCATCAGGCAATACACGCGCCACACCCTTTTGTGATTCCACACATGTCCGCGACGGCGGATGATCTGAAAGAGCTTTCCAAAACCACGCTCGGGAAAACGCTCGGCCAATTCGGACAACAGCGCAATGACCTCCTCGTCGCGATCGGGACGACGCCGATAGCGCACTGTCGAGCGAGCCACGCCAACGACCGCACAGGCCCGGCGCTCGCTCCAGCCATGCTGCTCGACGAGCCAGGCAAGAAGCGGGCGTTTGTGCGCCGGGTCTACAGCTTTTTTGCGATGACATCCTTCAATGCATGGTTTTCCATGGCGAGCTCGGCGTACATGCGTTTGAGCTTGCTGTGCTCGGTCTCCAGGTCGCGAAGGCGCTGCACATCGGCTGCCTCCATGCCACCGTACTTGGACTTCCAGACGTAGTACGTCGCATCGGAAATGCCCAGCTCACGGCACACATCCTTGACCTGGCGGCCGCCCTCAACCTGCTTCAGCGTGGCGACAATCTGGCTTTCGGTGAACTTGCTCTTGCGCATCGTTGGTCTCCTTGGTGGCTAGTGTGCCCGGAGACCTCTAGTTATGGATGGATCAATTTTACGGGGAGTCGACACGTGCACCAGCTCTACTACGATTCCGGGCGGATAATTCGGGTCCGAGATGCTGTAGGTGTTGCCGACCACCAGATCCCGGTTGGGATACGGCGCGATATGCGAGACGAAGTACTGGGTCGGGTTGCCGGCCTGGACCACGATGTTGTTGCCGCTTGCGATGGCGCGGAAGCCGGGGATTTGCTTCACGGTGGTAGGCATGATGCGGTTCCTTCAATGATGCGAGGCGGAACGGGCGGCCTCGCTACGCCCGCGGCGTCGGAGCGGTCGTTGGCGTTCATGGGGAGGGTTTCCACCCGCCCGGCGGAACCTGGATCTCCAGCTCGGGCGCAAGCACGATCGGTACTTGAGTGCCTTCCACATTGGCGAACAGCGTGACGTCCAGACGCAGCAGTGCGACGTCGGTGGATGGCTGCATGATCGCGAACCAGCGCGCGCAGTCGTTGGCCAATTGTCCGGCCAGCACAGGCAGCGTCACGGCATTATCCGAGACGGCTTGCACGTCATCGCTGGTGAGTCGCACGTCGGTGGCCAGCAAAATCGGCATGTCGCTCCACAGGCCGGTG
This sequence comes from Xanthomonas hortorum pv. pelargonii, assembly GCF_024499015.1. Lineage (NCBI taxonomy): Bacteria > Pseudomonadati > Pseudomonadota > Gammaproteobacteria > Lysobacterales > Lysobacteraceae > Xanthomonas > Xanthomonas hortorum. The sequence goes on from NZ_CP098604.1 coordinate 4,657,399, forward strand.
CCACCTTGTGCTGGCGCGGCAATCTGGTAGCTATACGTGGCAGCGATCTTGAGCAGGCGTTCCTTGGCCGCTGCGCTGGTGGCCTCGGCGAGCGGCGCCAGCGCGTTTTCGATTGCGTCGGCCAGTGCGTCGCCGGAGCCGAAGGTGCAGCGCGGTACGGTGATGATCGGCACTACTGGCGAGGCGAACGAGACCTCTGGCGTCCGGTAGATCAGGGCGGGATTGGTCCTCACGCCGTTGGCGCTGGCGAGATTGGCGTTGCGGACGATCCACCAGGTCGAATAGCCGGTCTGGCGCGTGGCGATGTCCAGGTTCTCCCAGACGACGTCGAGGGTACCGGTGGCTGCTTCGGGCAACGCCGCGTAGGCGTAGGTCGCCATGAACCAGCACGCCGTGTCGTCGGGTGCAGCCGCGCCAGCGGGTGACACCTCGCCGTGCATCTGGCCATTAATGGCTGGCCAGACGATGCTTGCGGCATCGCATTGGCCGTTCGCATACGCACCCTGGGCGAACAGCTGCACGGTTTTCTGTTCGTCGAACGCATGCGAAAGATTCAAGACGTAGCCCGTGCTCGACTGCGCTACCGGCGCGTTGGCGAGCAGCACCCGGGCGGCATCGCCGGGCGGGCCGCGCCATGCCGCCCAAGCAGCGGTGACATGGCCGATCTGATCGAGCAGTGCGCCGATCACCTGCTGTGGTGTCGGCATGCCCACATGTGCGTCGAACGCACTCTGCCGCAGCGCCAGCACGGCGGGCCGCAACACCGGCCAAGCGGCCATGAACGCGGCCAACGCCTCGAACACGGCTTCGATGGTGCCGAGGTCGGAGAGCTGCCGGCCGCGCAGCGTGCCGCTCACTGGCCGGTTATAGGTCAGCGTCAGCCACAGTTCGTCCTGCGCTTCCTGCTCGGCCAGCACGAGCCGGGTCGAGTAATCCCATTGCAACGCGGTGGTGGCCGAGGCGGTGAAACGGACGGGCCTTGTCTGTTCGGCGCGCTGCGTCTGCAGCATCGGCGAGGCGGGAAACGCGCGCACCGGCACCGGTGCGTCGATCGCACCAAGCGGCATGGACAGCGGATCGTTGGGAAGCTCGAGCACGAAGCGCAGCCATTGCGACGGCGCATAGCCGAATGCCGCTTGCGTGTCGTCGATCTGATGCTCGACGAAACGTGCGCCGTAGGTCAGGTCCAGATGCAGGTTGGCATCGTTGCCCGCGTGCGCGGCCGTCACCAGGAAATTGAGCAGGCCAGGCGTGGACGCGGTAGCTGTGGCAATCGGCAGCTTTGCGCTGCTGATGCTGCAGGAGGAGGGTAGGGTTTCGGTCGGGCCACTTGCCGTAGCGCTGGCAGTGAGGCTACCGAAGAAACGCGGTGGCAGCGTGCCCGCTTCTGCGGTGTTGGCCACGAAGACGTCGGCCGGCATTTGTACGATCGAGGAGACTGCGTAGGCGGTCGAGAGTGCGGCCAGCACGCTTTGTTCGAATTGATCCTGCGCGGCAGCAAGATCGCCGCCGGAAAGCGCTGGGAACACCGGGCCGACACCGCGCGCGAGCGCTTTTGCCAGGGTGGCTTTATGCCCCATCAGCGTCTGGTAGGCGGCACCGTCGAGCGCGGCGAGCGCGGCGCAGTTTGCCGGCGCGAGCAGTTCGTCGAATGCGGATAAAAAGCTCTGCGCCCAGGCATCGACATCCACGCCACTGAAGGTCTGCGTGGTGTAGGTCGGCACGAGCGTATCGGGATTGTAGACAGGCACCTGGGCGGGACCAGACATCAGCTTGGTGTTGAGCGGCAGCAGGGTGAAGTAGCTGGCCGCGCCCTGGCGGAACTGCACATGGATGCCGTGGGTCTTGCTCCAGCGCATGCCCCATAGCGAGGCCCCGCCGTCGCCGGTTGCCGGGCTGTCGGCTGTTGTGCGCACGGCGAGCCGTGTTGTGCCGTCGGCGCCATCGAAACCCGCGAAGCTGGCCTCGAACTGGCTGGCAAACCAGGCCAGGCCGACATCTTCCACCGGGGCCGTGCCGCTGGCAGCAGCGCGCTGGCGTGCGCGGGCAGTGCCCTGCGACGGCGGGTCGAGATCGGCGGCCAGCGGCATCGCCACCGACACCGCGCGCGGCATGCCAGTGCGCGCTACCTCGTCGACCAACTCGGGAGGTCGGGCGAAGGTGAGCGTGACCGTGACCGCAAACAAATCATCGCCGCGATTTGCCAGATCGGTCTTGTCGAAGGGGAGCTGCAGCAGCAGGCTTTTGGGCGTTGCCGTGCCGCCGCCGAGCGCATTGCTCAACTGCTGCACGATGTCGTTTGCGAACGTAGTCAGCGCCTGCTTGATGGCGCTACCGTCGCCGAGTTCGCCGCCGTTGGAGGGCAACACCGATTGGGTGAGCGTCACGCAGGTATGCGGATCTGCCAATTGCGCGGCCACGGTGGCATAGCGACCGAGTGCTGCGCGAATCTGCTGCTGAGCGCGGTCGTCGTCGGTTGCGGTCGCACCAGCTGCCAGGCCATGTACGCGCACGTGGGCCAGCGCCGGATCGGTGCGGATCACCAGGCTGGGGTCGAACTGCATCGACAAGCCCAGCTGGCTAGGCTTGTCCAACTGGCCGGGTTCGAAGCGATAGGCGCAGCGCACGCCAGGCCATTCCATTGGCGCGAGCAGCGCATCGTTGTAAAGCACCGGGAAGTCGGTGGTAAAGGTGTCGGCCGCGCCGTCGAGCGCGTTGCCGAACACGTCGTTCACGCGCAGCATCAGATTCGGCTTGCCGCCGATCGCCGCATGGGGCAACTGCGTGCTGCTGACCAGTCCATTCTGGGTGACGAAGCGATAGGCAGGCACCACTTGCCGATAGCTCTGCTGGGCCGCGTCGAAGCTGTCCGGGCGCGCAGCGTTGGCCGCGTCCTCCCCGGCGCTGTCGGACGACGGGCTCAGCGCCAGACTCCACAGCGAGGTGCCGAAAGGAACCGCGCTGTCGGCCGCTGCGCCGTCGATGCGGAACTGCAGCAGGTGATAGAGGGCGGCGATCCAGTCGGCGTCGTACAGCGTGCCGGCTTCGCGCGCGAGCATCGTGTTGGCAAGCGACCAGTCGGCCACAAAGCCAAGACAGCCGGGTGGATAAGACGGCTGGTAGTGCAGCAGCGGCGTGCCTGCGGCGTCGGCGACGCCGAGATACAGCGTGCCGTCCAGGCTGCCCTGTGGTGCGAGCGCGAACGCGTTGTGCCAGGGATGGAATGTGGTCGAGGCGGGGAAGCTCACCAGCAGCGTAAGGGTGGCGGTGTCGCCGTTGGCAATGCCGTCGGTGGGCGCCGGTTGCCCCTTGGGGGTGAAGATACGCACCGGTAACGGCTGGCCGCTGACGTCTGCGTAGCGCAGGAAATAGCCATCTGACTGGGTGACGCTGACTTCCCAGATCAGTTGCAGAAGCGCTTCGAGGCGCTGCTGGTTTTCCGGGGCGTCGGGGTGTTGCGGATCGGGGAAAAGTGTCGACACCGGGCCGAGTGGGTCGTCGCCCGCGCGCAGCAAGGTCTGGCGCATCGGTATATTCGCAAGCGCTGGTTCGCTGCTCGTCGACAGGTTGGTCTTTGCCAGCACTATCGGCTGCGCGGACAACGCGATCGCGTCGGACTGGTAGCCGGTGGTGGTGGCGTCGTAGAGCACCGAAAGCGTTGCGCCGGCCAGTGCTTGCGCGCTCAGTAAGGCATGGATGCGCGCGCGCGTGGCGTCGTCTGCACCGCCGATGCGGTAGATATCGGTGTAATACGGATTCGCAGGGCCGCCGTCGCCATCCACACTGCCGGCTGCGGCGCGATTCACCAGCCAGATCGGCACCTGGATCATCAGGGCCGGGTTGACCTGCTGCAGGCAGGCCGGGTCCGAGGTCTGCGGCCTGCCGGTCTGGACCGTCAAGGTGAGCGGCGCGCCGGCCGACTGCTGCAGCACCGCCGGCGGCAGCGGCACTACGAAGCGTGCTGGCGCGTCTGGTGCTGTCCAGGGCAGGCGATCGCGCGCGGCATACCAGACGGCCTCGCCATGCACCGGCGGGATCGGCGCCACGCTGACGGCCGCAGCTGCGGCAAGCGCCAGGCCGCGTCGGCTCCATCGCGGGCAGGGCACCGGTGGCACGGCCTCGACGGGCATCGTTGAGGTGACGCTGCTGCCGCCACCGGCGAATTTCACCGGAATTGCCGCCACCGCGCCGAGCGGGGCGGGTGCAAGCGAGAGGGTCGCCGAGACGCTGGTGGGCGGCTCGCTTGCGTTGGTCGCAATTGCGAACTGCTGCCCGTTGAGCGCGTAGCCGGCGGCAATGTCGAGCGTGTATAGATCGACCTTCTCGATATCTGCTGGCGTCGTGGCCGGGTCGGGAAGGCGCATGCCGTTCATCAGGTAGCGCGAGGTCATGCCCCCCAGGGTGCGCGTCAGCGCGGTGTCCGGCAGCGCGCCGGGTTGCCCCGTCCCGCGCTCTGTGTCGGCGAGGCTGCTCGCCATCTGGCGGCACAGCGTGAGGAAATAGTCGTCGAACATGTAAGCGGTCAGCGACGGACCCTGCGGCGCGTCGCCGGCGGCTGCGCCGAAGCGTGCCGCGCCGCGCAGGTCGGGGTTGTCGGTCAGCACGCTGAGCGAGAGCTGGGCGAAATAGGCCTCGACGGCGTGACGGTAATCCGGATAGGTGCGCGCGTGGTCGGCGAACACCAGCGGCGTATCTTGTCCGGTCCAGCTCATCTGCAGCGCGTCGAACATCGGGAACATCGCCCAGTCGCCGTCCTCGCCGTCCTCGCGATGTACGCTTAGATCCATTGGATTGAGCGTGAAGCGGACCTCGGTGGACAGGCAACCGGTCAGCGTCTTATCCCACTCGGCAGGTGGCGGAGCGCGGCCTTGTCCCAGGTTCGCGATCACCTGGGCCCAACTGCCGGTGCCGTTGGACCAGGTGCGCAAGAGCCATGACGCGAGCGCGCCGACCAGCGTCTCGAGCGCGCTCAAGGGCGCGGCATCGCTGGCGCCGGGCGCACCGATGATCAGCGTCGCCACGCCGACTGCGCTGCCGACGTCAGCTGTATACACCACCGACGGCTGCAGCAGGAACGACAGCGCCACCTCGACCGGCGCGACCGGCGGACTTGCGTGCCATGCGGTCCGGGCCAGCGGTGCGGTGGCAGCACGCAGCCGCTGACGATGGGCGAGCAGACTGCGCTCATGCTGTTCGATGCCGCGATGCGCCCAGTCGTTCATGCCATGGAAGGCGGGATCGAGCGGTCCATCCAGGCTGGCCGGGGTGCCGCCGGTGATCTCGAAAGAGGTGGAAATTGTGGTGTGGAAGCCCACCGAGATCGTGACGAACAGGATCTTCAGGCGTGCCTCGGCGTCCACGCGCGCGGTGACGTTGATGACCGTGCCGTAGCCGGTTTCGAATGCGATGCCGGCAATCACCGAGAGCCGCACAAGCACCGAGAGTTTGACCACGCTCAGATCGACCTCGCCCTGCAACTGCCCGACGATGCCGACGGTGGCGGCGAACCAGAAATAATCGGGCGTCTTCGAAACCGAGCCGCCATCCGCCGCGTCGCGCCATGCCAGGATGCCCTGGAAGGTGCCCTGCGCGGTCAGCGACAGCGACGCCGAGAATGGGCCCGCACTGATCGAACGCCCGACCCCGAACCACATCGCCAGACCGAAGGTCACAATCGGGTTGTAGCTGACCACGTCGGTGGCCGCCGCCGAGCCGATTGCCTTCAGCGCGGCGGTGGCGCTGGCTGGATTGTCGCCGCTGCGCAGCTTGCCGAAGTAGAAGCCGCAGCCGCCGGTGAAGATGTAGACCTGCACGCCGATCGAATCGTCGCCGAGCGGCCAGCCGACGCTGACCTTGAAGTCGCCATTGGTGTAGATCCAGATCTTGAACGAGGGCAGCGTGAGCGCCACCGCGCCGAGGTTGATCTGACGGAACTGCGTGGGCATCGTCAGCGCACCGTAATACACGCCAAGATGTGAGCCGAGTTTTTGGTACAGGATTTCGAACAGCAGCCCTTTGAACTGGTCGGCCGAGCAGGTGATTTCCAGTCCGTAAAGCACTGGATCGTTGAAGACGGCACGGATGTCCCAGCCCCGCACCAGGATGTGTGCGGCCACGAACCAGTCACGCGATGCGTCGTAATACGTGCCAAGACTATCCAGCAGTTGCCGCGGGTCGTTGGTGGTGAACGTCGATTCGAGTTCGGTAAACATCGCCGCAATCGGATCGTCCTTGGTCATATCCGCGCGCGGGCCAAAGCGCTGGCCCAGGCCCAGATACTTCACCTGAAAATTGCTGCCGCCCTGCGCGGGGACCGGGAACGGATAGTTGACGACCGAGGTCTTGGCGTCATCGTCCAGCGGTGCGGTGATCGTTGTTCCCGGTTGGATCCCTGCCGCGAGCAAACGCGTCTGCATAAACGCGTCCTGCTCCGAAAACGCCACGCGTGCACTGACCGCCAGCCCATCCTTGGACGTGTCGTAACCGACGATCAGATCGTAGACGGTGAATTTCGGCTCGATGGTGACCGGGCCATAGCTGCCGCCGAGCCGGATGCCGTAGCCATCGTCGTCGTACAGTTTCACCACCAGTTGTACTGCCGTCACCTCACCGATCGACACAGTGAGATATGGCGCGATCTGCACCTCGAAGATCTTGCTCCATGGCAGCGAGGCGCTCAGATGCGCAATTTGCGCGACCGCATCGATCCCCAGCATCTTGGCGATCTGTTCGATCACAGTGCCCAGGCTCAGCGGCGGCTGCCGCGGCGATGGCCCCACCACGAATTGGGCAGGGCCATCGCCGAATGCAAAGCCGAATTGCAGGCCATAGCCGGCCGCATCGGCATCGACGAGTGCGTGCGATGCCGACGGCAGCAGCAAGGTGGCTTGTACGCCTAGCGTGAACCTGCTCATGGGCGGCGCGTCAGCTGTTGGACTTGGGCGTTTCGTTACTGGCGCCGAACACCGCGCCTTCGATCGACAGCACGCCCGGAATCAGCGGGATGCCCTGGCCGTCAGGCCACACCGCCGACATCGCAAGTGTGTACAGGGTGGACTGGTCGGGGGAGGCCGTGCCCGGTACCTTTATGTGGAATTGGTCGACGGCCACGTCGAGCGTGGTGAGCTTGCTCATGATGCTGTCCAGCGGTGCCGGCAATTGGTCGGCGCCGGGCAGGTCGATGTTGAACTGCGTCTTGAACCATGCCGCAAAGTCGTCCAGCGTGCCGAGATCGACCGGCGCGGGCAGCGTGAACTCGATTCCGTTGGTCTTGGCGTTGGCGATGTCGTCGGTCGATACCGGCACCATGGTGCCGTGCAGATTGAAGTTCAGGCCGAAGACCAGATGCGTGCTCGGCGGGGTCGGCGGATCAGCGGCGACCACGGCGGCGGCCTTGCGCGACAGTTGCTTGCTCATGGGTGGTTCTCCTGGGTGCGGCACTGCGGTAGGTGATGGGCGCGGGAGGCAACGGGTGGGTGCCGCCGCTGAGGACCCGGGCATCGACGATCCCTTCGAGGATCGCCGCGACCGGGTAGGTGGTGCTGCCAGTGGCGAGGTAGAGCACGCCGGTGGCCGGATCCTTGCGCACGCTGATGGCGATTGCCCACAGTGCCGCCAGCGGCGTGCCGGCGGCCATCGCGACGGGCAGGTTCCACCCGTAGACGTCGTTGAGCGCTTGCATCAGCACAGGAACACTGCGTGCGGCGAGAATCGGATCGGTGTCGGTCATGGCGTCTGCGTCGCAGCCAGGCTCCAGCCCAGATTGCCGCCGCCCGGATCATTGGCGTCGGCGAACAGGATGAAATCGGCAAGTACCTTCGGCGGCAGCGTGATACCGAACACGCTGAGTGCCACGTTGTTGAACATCAGCACGTAGGCCGGCCCATTCTTTGTCTTCACCAGCCCGAGGTTGGCCGCCGAAAAGGTCGTCTTGAGCAGGCCTTGCAGGTTGAAGCCGAAGGCGCCGGCAGTGACCTGCGGCAACTGCACGAACAGCGCGACGCCGTCGTCGTCGGGCGTGTAGGTGCTCGCGCCCCAGGCGACGATCAGCGAGGCATCGAGCGATGCATGGGCATCGGCCAGCGCGCCGAGCGCGCCGAGCGGCAGCGCGAATTGCAGGGCATACAGCGGCTTGGAGGTCACATACGCGACCTGCGTGGGCATCGGCGCAACGCCACCGCCGCCTGGCACGCTGGCGGCGACGCCGGTCAGCGCCGGCACCTGCACGGGCAACGCGCCCAGCGCCTTGATATCCAGGCCCGCCTCGTCGTGCAGGATCGCCTGCAGCGTGAGCGGCAGCATGCGCACCAGTGCGCCGGGCCGCCGTCCACTGCGATCGTCCGTTGCCCGAAGCCCCGAGAAATCCGCAGTGATCTGCGGCAGCCCGATGCGCTTGCCGTCGGCGTCGAGCTGACAGCTGATGCCAAACGCCAGGCTTGTCAGCGCCACACCGGTGGTGGTCGTGCCGGGTGCGGCACCGGGCAGGCCGTACGAGAACAGGTCGAGCCCGGTCACGCCAGGAAACGGATCGGCCGCGAACGCGAGCGTGCCGCTCAGTGCAAAGCGCGAGGTGATGGTGGTGCCGGCATCGGCATCGGCGGGGACAGACGGGACGGAGGCAATCGGCACCAGGCTGGCGCCACTGACCTGGAAGGTATCGATCACCCGGATGCGTGAGCGGTCCGGGTTGAACGCGAAGCTGCCGTGCTGGCCGCCGTCGAACGTCACCGTGCCGACCTCGCCGTGCCGCTGATAACGGCCCGCCACCACCACCGTGTTGGGCGGCACGTCGGCTTTGGCATCCGCGCCGGTCAGCGTGACCGCACGGCCGAACAGCGTGTTGATGGTCATTTCCACCCGGCAATGGAACTGGGTGACGAGCGACTGGTTGATCGCCACCGACAGCTCCTCCACGACGAATGCGTAGTCCGGCGGCGTCTGGTCCGAGTGCGGCGCGGCCGGCTCGCGTTTGAATATCGTAGTCGCCGCATGGTGATAGATCACCCCGAACAGTGCGCTTTCGCTGATCTGCGGCTCCTGGTCGGCGCCGTCGCTGATGCGGTTGACCTGCACGCCGAAGTGATGGGCGCTCAACTGCCCGTCGATGCCGGCCAGCAGCATCTGCAGATCGTCTGGCATGCCGTTGCCATTGATCGGTGCATTGAAGGCAAGCATGCCGGTCCAGCCGGGATCGGCGGCCTTGGTGCGGAAATCGGCGAACGGGTCGTCGTCATCGCTGCTCGCCTTTTCTGCAACGGCCAGCGCATCGATCAGCACAGACTGCGTGTCGGTTACGCGCGTGGCGTCGCCGATGAAATAGTCCGTGTTGGCCCAACTCTCCGGCGCACGGATCAGCTCGGCCAGGCTCTGTGTCGTTGCGTACTTGAAGACAAGGACGGTGCGCCAGCGATCGGTTGCGTCGACGTCGGGCGCGATCTCGAAGTTGAAGCCTGCCACCGCGATCATGCGGGTGATGTCCGGGAACCGGCTCCAGTCGTTGAGCACCAGAAACAGTTGTTCGCGCATCAAGGTGCTGGCCAACTGCGCGTCCACCACGCCGGTTGCAGGATCGGCGTCGAACGACAGCGTCTGCTCCGCACTGCGTGCGAGCAATAGCGACTGCCAGGTGCCGGCCTGCACCTCGGGCGCCTGCGCGGCGGCAATGCCGGCCCGCGTTGACTGCGTTGCCGAGTTGAGCTGGACCAGCAGCCCTTGCGGTGTGGAAGTGCGGGTGCCGGGCAAGGGCGCGCCCTGTTCGCCAACGAACACCGGGCGATCAGGCGTGCTACCGCGGATCAGCGCACCGCGCAGGCCGGCGATCACCTGTTTCTCGTAGCCAGCCAGCAGCTGAGCGTCCTGTACGGTCGCGTCGGCGAGCGCGAACACGCCGCCGTACTGGACCATTGGAAACGCCACCGGGATCTCGTCACTCTTCGTCGTCGATGCGAGCGTGGAGACGAGCGCAGACACCGCAGCCGGATAGCGCATGTCCGGGGAGACCGCGCCGCGCCCGAAATTGACCGACGCGCCAGGTTGCGCGTAGTAGCCGCGCATGACGGTGGCCGCGCCTGGACGAAACCGCACCCACGAGGTAGCAAATGGCCCGTCGAGCAGTGGCTTGGTGTCGGCGCCGTTGGCCAGCGTCATGCGCCGGGCCATGGCGGTGCCAAACGCTGTCGAGCAGGCCGGCATCGATGGCACGAAATCGAGAATGTCGCCGTCTGCGACGCGCAGGTATTCGGTGCCGAGCGTGCCGCAGGAAAGCTTCGCCGCACCGCCCGGTACCGTCAGCACGAACGGGCCAAGTGGGGCGAGGTAGGCTGCCGGCGCTTGCGCAGCGCCGGGCCGTGCAGCCGGATAGAGCCCGGCCGGCGAACCGTTGGACGGCACGCTCGGTGCCAGTGTCACCAGATCGCCAGACACGGTACGGCCGAACGACGAGGCCAGGTTGTCCAGCCGCTGCGGCAGGAACAGAAAACGGGTGCGTGTCCCGTCTAGCGGTGCGAGCGGATCCATCTCGCAGTCCAGCAGAAACGCCGGCCAGTCGTTGGCGGGCAGCGGCGGTAGCGGCGGTAGCACCGGATAGCGCAGTTGCGCAAACCCCTGCGGCGCCTGCGGGTCCGGATGGAAGTAGCGCAGCTCGCCGCCTTGCAGGCCGGGCGCCTGCGGATCGTCGGCGAACAGCCCGAACAGGTTGTACGGATCCCACGCTGCGGTGAAGCCCAGTAGGCCGGCCGCGGCCGGATCGAACGACAGCGACACCCTGTAGGCGTCTGGCGAGAGCGGCGTGCCCTGGCCGGAGTCTCGTAGCAGGGCGATGCCATCGCCCACGAAGGTGGCCTGCCCGGTCTCTTCTGACAGCGTCCATTGCGTACCGCTCGGTAGCACCAGATCGACATGACCGAACGGCAGCGAGCCGTTGCTGCCCGCCACCTGCCCGCTGGTGGGCGAGAAATAGAACAGCGGCACGCTCGTGCAGGCCCAGGATTGCGGCGGCGCCGCTTGCCATAGCCAGGCCACCCCACGCAGCGTGGCGTAAGGCGGCGTGAGCCCGAGGGTTTGTGCGATGTCGGCCGGCTCCGCCGGCAGTGCCTGCGATTGCGGATGGAACAAGAAATAGCCGGGCTGTTGCCAGGCTTGCGACAAGCTCAACTCCTGCGGCGCCTGCTCGTCTCGCCGGACGCCGATCTGCGATGCGCCGGCACCGCCCGGCAGCAGCAAAAAGCCTGCCTGGACGGGCGCGACACCAATGGCCTGATCCACGGCGGCCGAATAGAGCGCAAAGCCGGCAGCGTCGAGCGCGATCCGAGTGAAGATCATGTCTGCCATGGCGTGCATCGGTGAGCTGATCTCCGGTGAGCCGCGATGTACCTCGATCCGAGTGCACCGACGGACGCAATGACGACGATCCGGATGCAGCGTGGTCGTCGGCATCGATGGACGGCGGTTGTCTGCCGGCCATCGCGCCTGCATCAACCGCGGACGTTGGGTACGCCAGATGCCGCCTGTGCGTGGTCGATCAGACCGCGTCCTGCGATTCTTCCTTGGCCGCCATGCTCAGCGATGTGGTGACATCGAAGGTGTTGAGCACCACGCCGCGCGCCGTCAACAGGATCGCCTTGTTCTGCGTGATATACAGAATCAGGTCGTCGTCGAGGCTGCTGTCCTGTGAAATAGTGACCGTGGCGTGGCCAGTGCGGCTATCCCATGGGAAGACCAAAGTGTTGTCGCCGTATGCGAACACCGCGCTCGTCGAGGGATACTTCGAACGCGGCACGGCCAGCGAACTCGGCGTATATAACGGCGGCGTCGGGCCGGCGGCCCAACCGGCGATGTTGCCGGCATTGTTGTTGGTTACCAGCAGAGACGTGATGGGTTCGTTGTAGCTGTTGAATACCGTGACTTTGCCTGCCATGAGATGCTCCCGACGTTGTGGGTGAAGAGACGGAGACGGTGATTCGCTCCGTTTGCCGATTGGCCTGCTGCGCTAACGACAGTTTGGAAAAGGAATCCGAATTGGTATCGATGCGACACGTGAGACATGGCGCCCAGCGATCATCCTGACGAGGGTGGCGACGCGTTTGCGGTGGATCGTTCAAAGGTTCCCTCTGTCTGCACCTTGCCGGTTTAAAAAAACGCTACCCGACATAACGTCTCACCAGGTGGTCCATCTTCGATTGCTCCGAACCAACGGCTCAAATGCAGGTGGTTGGGTTTCTGCTTCCCTGCGGTGCATTGGACGGAAGCTTGAAGACGTGGCAGGTCTTGGTCGGCGCGGTATCGATGCGAACCGTGACATGGGTGTCGCCCCCTGCTCCGGGAGGTATTTGCCCACCGCCATGCTCTCCTATCGTGAAGGTGCAGCTATTGGCGGCGTATGCGGTTCTGAGCCGATCATTTGAAGAGTTCGCAACCCGGGTGGGCCAGCCGCTGATGGAGCCCTCGATGTGGGCGACAACGTTGCAACTGGCGGTTGCGTGACCACTTAACGCAAGCAGCGTCAGCAAGACGGCTGCTTTGATGCCTTGATTGTAGATAGGCATATCGATGTCCTGACGAGAGTTGGGTGCTGCATAAAATGCGTTGGCCAACCTTGTCGGATGCGCCAATGGGAACCCGACATAACGTCTCAGAGTCGACGAAATCTTCAGCCGACCATGTGGTCCGGCGCATTCGTGGCGCGACGTCCAGCAAAGGCAATCGATGGTGTGAGAGCGGCTAACAAAGCGACTGCGCTCACCGCCAGGCGAGCGCAGCGGGTACTCGGTGCGGCATGTGCCACTCGTCCACTGTTGTTCTGAGTGTGCCGTCCATACCCAGCCGACGGCTGCTCGCGACGTTGGGGACGCCGCGCTTAAATGACCGCAGCCTTGACCTTGAACACGTCCACAGCGCGGATCAGCTGCACGGAGTGGTCTTCGAGCGCACGCGCGGCGGTGCTTGCCGCTTCCACCAGGCGGACGTTGTGTTGGGTGGTTTCGTCCATCTGGGCGATGGTCTGATTGACCTGTTCGATGCCGCTGGCCTGTTCCTGCGAGGCGGCGGAGATGTGGCCCATGATGTCGGTGACGTGCTGGACGCTGGTGACGACCTCGCTCATGGTGGTGCCGGCCTTTTGCACCAGTGTGGCGCCGTCGGCGACGCGTTGTACGGAGTCGTCGATGAGCCGTTTGATTTCCTTGGCGGCGTCCGATGAGCGGTGCGATAGGGTGCGCACTTCGGAGGCGACCACGGCGAATCCGCGGCCTTGTTCGCCTGCGCGTGCGGCTTCGACGGCGGCGTTGAGGGCGAGGATGTTGGTCTGGAAGGCGATGCCGTCGATGACCGAGATGATGTCGGCGATGCGCTTGGACGCCGCTTCGATACCGGACATCTTTTCGATGACCTGGCCGACCACGTCGCGTCCGTCCGAGGCAATCGCGGCGGCGCCCAGCGCGAGCTGGTTGGCGCGGCCTGCGTGTTCGGCGTTCTGCTTGACGGTGGAGGTCAGCTCTTCCATCGAGGCGGCGGTTTCTTCGAGACTGGCTGCCTGCTGTTCGCTGCGGCGCGCCAGTTCCTGATTGCCGCTGGCGATGTCTTCGGCGGCAAACCCAATGCTGTTGGAGGTGGTCTGGATATGCGTGACGATGTCGGTCAGGCGATGCACCGTGCTGTTGGCATCGTCGCGCATCGAGGCGAACACGCCGTGGAAGTTGCCGGTCATGCGTACGGTGAGGTCGCCGTCGGCGATGGCGCGCAGCAGGTCGGAGAACTTGGCCAGGTTGGTGTCGGAGGTGGCCATCATGGTGTTGAGGTTTTCGACCATCAGGCGGAAGTCGTGCTCGAACTTTTCCGGCTGGCCGCGGAGTGCGAAGTTGCCTGCGCACGCAGCTTGGGTGAGCTCCTGGATCTGTGCGTTGATGGCGCGCAGGTTCTGCCGTACCTGCTGCATGGTGGCGGTGATGGCGGCCTTTTCGCCGGGATACTGTTCGATTTCCTGCGCGAGATTGCCCACCGCGTAGCTGCCCATGACCTCGGTCATGCGCAACTGAGTCTGCACGTGCGCATGCACCAGTGCGTTGGTGTCCTGCACCATATCGCCGTATTCGCCCGGGAAACGCTTGGCGTCGGTGCGGTAGCTGATCTCGCCGGCTTCGTGGCGGGCGGCCATGGCGCGCTGGGCGGAGATCACCTCTTGCAGACGGCGCTGCATCTGTTGCATGGCACGCAGCAGCTGGCCGGATTCGTCCTGGCTGGTGGGCATGTCCTGGCTGCGCAGATCGCCGTCGTTGATGCGCTCGGCCAGGCGTAGCGACTGGCGCAAGGGCAGCACCACGCTGCGGGTGAGCAAGAAGGCGATCGTGGCGCCCAGTAGCAGTGCGATGACGGTGGAGATCACCATCAGCATGGCGAAGCCGCGTGCAGTGGCGACGGCGTCTTTGGCGGCGTCGCGGTTCTTGGCTTCCTGCAGATCGATGAAGGCATTGATGCTGGCCAGCCAGGCGATGAAGTCGGGCCGCGCTTCATGTAAGAGCAGCTGCTCTGCCTGCGGTTTGTCGCCTGACTCGCGCAGTGCACGCACGTTGACGATAAACGGCATGGTGCGCTGCTCGATCGCCTTGATCTGCTGGAGAATCTTCTTCTCTTCGGTATCCGAAGAGGCGGCGATCATGCTGTCGAGCGGTTGCGCGGAGCGTGCGTAATCTGCGGCGAGCTTGTCGATCGATTGTTCTGCCGCGTGCCGGTCTGCCGCCTCGTCCATCAGCACCACATCGCGCAGCGCAATCGCACGGTCATGGACGCTGCCGCGAAAGTTGATCGCATAGCGTTGTTTGACGCTGTTGACCTCGTTGATGGCGGTCAATTGCTGGTCGATGCTGCGCACGCGGTGGATGCCGACGACGGTCAGGATCACCATCAGCACGATGATCGAAAGAAAGCCAAGCGCCAGACGCTGACCAATACGCAGATTCAAGAAGACATGCATGGGGGTTCGATCGATGATCCGACAAAGCGGAGAGCAGGGGAGTCCCGGCAGCAGCCGGGAGGCGAAGGCAGGTGCACGCTCCTTGAAGCGACATGGCTGCCGCTGCTCCGATTGCGTCTCTACGTGTTCGTTAGCGACCCCGACCATTGAAACTGAAACCGGCGCGTCGGCCGATTCAGGTGTGGTTGGTTCCGTGGCGATGCGACGTCATCCCGATCCGGACGACACGTCGCAACGTCAACGCGCTGCGCAGCGCTTGAGAGCCCGGCAGGCTCAGTCGTAGCGCGCCAGATCCGGCGCCTTGATCGAGGGTGTCATCAGCTTCGCAGCGATGGTCTGGATGCTCGGTTGGCTGGCGAACTTCAGTGCGCCGTGCAACAGCTGGATGCCGAGCCGGCTATGCGGGTTCATCAGTCGCGGACCGATCTTGGGCACGCCCTGGCCCTGTTCGACCATCGGCCGCATGGCGGTCGCGTAGGCGGCGAATGCGCTCTGCAGATCATCGGTGCGTGCGATCTCGCTTGCCAACACATAGCCGCCGGTGACCGCCAGGGTGGCGCCGATACCGGCCAGCGGGGTTGCGCACCACGCCGCGTCACCGGTCAGGACGATGCGGCCTGTGTGCCAGCGCGGCATGCGCACCTGCCGCAAGGCATCGAAGTAGAAGTCGTCGGTGCTGTCCATGCCGTCCAGTACGCGCGCTGCCTGCCAGCCGGCGTCGGCGAACTGTTCACGCAAGTACGCTTTCTGCGTTGCCTGATCCCAGTCCTGCTCGCCATCGGTGACCTTCTGCAGCGACAGCATGGCGCGGGTGGTGCCGTGCCGGTCCGGCCGCAACGAGATGCTGCGGCCGCCGGTGGTGTGATACCAGCGCCACAGGCGATCGTCGTCTGCGCTGCGTGCGATGGTGAAGTAGGCGATGGTCAGATCCATCCAGCGTGGGTCGTTTTCGCCCGGGAAAAGCTGTTCGCGCGTGGAGGAGCCGACGCCTTCGGCGATGATGACTGCATCGAAGCGGTCGCTGCTTCCGCTGTGGAAATTGACTATCGCGCCGTTGCCGTCGTCCTGGATGCTGGCGATGCGGTCGCCGAAGCGATAGGTCACCTTGTCGCGTGCGGCTTCGTAGAGCAGGCGGGCGAGGTCGCCGCGCAGGATCTCCAGCTCGGCGGTCGGGCCATCGCCGTCGATGTCGTCGGTCTTGAAAGTGGCGACCGCATGGCCGTGTTCGTCGACCCAGGCAGTGCCTTGCTCGCCGGTGCCATGGTCGAGTGCGGCCTGCTCCAAGCCCATGCGCTGCAGGACCTGGCGGCCGACGCCGCGCACGTCGATGTTCTGGCCGCCGTCGCGGAAGTGCGCCGCCTGTTCCACCACCACGACGTCGAGTCCCTGGTTGGCAAGCGTCCAGGCGGCGGTGTTGCCGGCGACGCTGGCGCCGGTGATGAGGATGCGACGCGCCATTACAATCACCCGTAGAGATAAATATCAGAGGTGATATTACAGGTCTGCGCCGCGTTGCTCCAGGTTGACGATCAGGCGCTGCATGAACGCGACGGTTTTCTGGGCCTCCTCAGGTGAGAAGCCTTGCAAGGCATCGGCATTCAGATCGATCAGCACCCGAGCGCCCAGCTCGGCCATCTTGCGACCGCGCGCGGTGAGCGATACCAGCGCGGCGCGGCGGTCCTGCGCGGTGGGTGCGCGCTTGATGAGCTTTTGCGCTTCCAGCTTGTCGAGCAGGGCGACCATGGCGGGCTGCTTGATCGCCGAGGCGACCACCAGGTCGCGTTGCAACATCGGCCCCTTCCAGGACAGCAGCAGAATCGGTCCGATCAGGGCCAGCGAGACGCCGTGCGGCCGCAATTCGGCGTCGACCAGCCGGTTGAAGACCCGCGCTGCGTGATTGGCCAGGTAACCCGGCGCCACTGCCGCCTGGGGGTGAATGCGTTCGTCTTGATCCTGCATGCGCGCAACCGTGTGATGCCTTTCAGCCATCGGGCGATTTTATCGGGCATCAAGGCGCGGGGCATGGGTGCTGCTCCCGGCGACGCGTTCACGGCTGCATCGGTGCGACCTTTGCTGCCTGGCATGGCACGCCGTCGTCGGTTGGGCACGCTGCCGGTCAGGCAGTCGGCGCGCAGTCCAGGCAGTGCATCGCCTGGGTGCTGCGCAGCGAGCGTTGCCTGCGCTAGCTATTCAGCAATGCCGGGTGGGTTCGGCTGGACGCAGCGGGGCGCAGGCCAGATGATAGCCGGATGCGCGTGCGCCTGGTCTTGCGATAGGCGACACGCAAGGTTGGCAGCTGGCCTCTCTATCAATGGTTTGAAAAAAGATGCAGGTAGGTGTGATTGGTAATCCGGGCCAGGGCCGCGTTGCGTTGCGCCCGTGGTCCAGACAGTGCGGCTGCCGCATGGCGCTAGTGCGGTCGCATTGCGTATGAGTTCGTCATTCCCGCACGGCGACAGCGCCATGGCGCAGGCGGTGCGCAGCCACGATTGGGCGTCCACGCAACTGGGGCTGAGTGCGCAGTGGCCATCGCCGTTGCGCAACGCGGTCAGCTTGATGCTGGGCTCGCCGGAAAGCATGTATGTGGTGTGGGGCGAGGCGCTGACCTTTTTCTACAACGATGCGTATGCGCCGATTTTGGGGCCGCGTCAGCCGCAGGCCTTGGGTGCACCGCTGCGCGCGTTGTGGGCCGATGCGTGGGAGGCCGTGCGTGGGCCGATCGAAGCCGCGTTCGAAGGGCGCGCGTCGCGCTTCGAAGAAGTGCCGATCGGCATGAGCCGCTACGGCGCGCCCGAAGAAACCTGGTGGACGTTCTCGTTCTCGCCGATCTACCTGGACGATGGCCGTGTCGGCGGCGCGTTCTGCGTGACCAATGAAGTCACCGACCGCAAGCTGGCGCAAAACCGTCTCGCCGACGAGCATGAGCGCCTGATCCGGCTGTTCGAGCAGGCGCCGATGTTCATGGCGTTCCTGAGCGGGCCGCAGCATCGGGTGGAGTTTGCCAACCCGTGTTATTCGCGTTTGATCGGCCACCGCGACGTGATCGGGAAGCCATTGGCCGAGGCCTTGCCTGACCTGGTCGAGCAGGGCCATCTGCGTCGTTTGGACGAGGTGTATCAAACCGGGCGTGCCTTTTCGGCCAATGCGCTCCCCTACAATGTGCAGAGCGCGCCGGGTGGCCTGGTCGAGCGGCACCTGCTGGATCTGGTGTATCAGCCTATCGCCGGGGCGGACGGTGCGGTGTCCGGCATCTTCGTACAAGGTCTGGACATCACCGATCGCATCAGCCTGGAACGCGCGGTGCGCGAGGCGGAAGTGCGTAACCGGCAGATCCTGGACAGCGTGATGGATTACGCGATCATCGCCACCGATCTGCAGGGGCGGGTCACCTCATGGAACGAAGGCGCGCGGCGCATCCTGGGCTGGACCGAGACGGAAATGCTCGGCCAGTCGTTGGAGCGCACGTTCACGCCTGAAGATGTGGAGCACCGGCAGATCCTGATCGAAGCGGCAGCGGCGCTGGAAAGCGGCAGCGGCATGGACGAGCGCTGGCACCTCCGCAAATCCGGCGAGCGCTTCTGGGCCAATGGTTCGTTGATGGTGCTGCGCGAAGAGACCGGCGCGGCGATCGGCTTCGTCAAAGTGCTGCGCGATCGCACTGCCGAACGGCTGGCCAGCGAGGCCTTGCGCAAGAGCGAACGCCGGCTCGATGCGCTGGTGCGTGCATCGTCGCAATCGATTTTTTCGGCCAGTGCCGATTGGTGCGAACTGCGTCAGCTGGTTGGCGATGGCGCGCTGAGCGATGCGTTGTCGGCCACGCCGAACTGGCAGCAGGACATGGTGCATCCGGACGATCGCGCGCGGCTGGCAGAGGCCATTGCGCATTCGATCGTCAACAAGACCGCACTGGATCTGGAATACCGCGTGCCGGGTTCCGACCAACGCGTGGGTTGGACCTTGATGCGCGCCATTCCGCTGCTCAACGAGCATGAGCAGATCGTCGAATGGTTTGGCACCGCAGCGGACATCACCGACAAGCGCATCGCCGAAGAACAACTGCGCCAGTTGACCGAGACCCTGGAAGAGCGCGTGCGCGAGCGCAGCGCGGCCTTGCTGTTGGCCGAAGAGAAACTGCGCCAGAGCCAGAAGATGGAAGTGGTGGGCCAGCTCACCGGCGGCCTGGCGCACGACTTCAACAACCTGCTGACGGCCATCAGCGTTGGGCTGGAGCTGCTGCAGACGCGCATCGAACAAGGCAAGTACGACCGTCTGGAACGCTATGTGGAGATGGCGCAATCCAGCGCCGCGCGCGCCACGGCGCTGACGCAGCGGTTGCTGGCGTTCTCGCGCAGGCAGACCCTGGCACCGACCGCGCTGGAGGTGGAAGCGCTGGTGCGCGACATGCACGACATCATCGCGCGCACGCTGGGGCCTTCGATCAGTTTGCAACTGCGCCCGGCGGCAGACTCGTGGAAAGTGCTGGTGGATGCGCCGCAGCTGGAAAACGCGTTGTTGAACCTGTGCATCAACGCACGCGATGCCATGCCCGATGGCGGCGAGCTCACCATTGCCATTGCCAATTGCGTGTTGAACGAGGCCGCGGCGCAGCAGCTCGATCTGCCGGTTGGCGATTATGTGTGCCTGAGCGTGCAGGACAGTGGCACCGGCATGAGCGCCGAGGTCATGTCCAAGGTGTTCGAGCCGTTCTTCACCACCAAACCGATCGGGCAGGGCACCGGCCTGGGCTTGTCGATGATCTATGGGTTCACCCGGCAATCCGGCGGGCATGTGCGCATCGATTCGGAAGAGGGCGTGGGCACCACCATGTTGCTGTATCTGCCGCGTTTCACCGGCCTGCTGCCGGCCGATGAGATGCAGCACCCGGTCGAACCCTCGCTGCAATCGCCCACGCACAGCAGCACGGTGCTGCTGGTGGAAGACGAAACCGCGATCCGTGTCCTGGTGTCCGAAGTGCTGACCGAAGCGGGCTACCGCGTCATCGAAACAGCCGAAGGCAGTGCTGCCGTGGAACGCTTGCGCTCGCAGGAAGCGATCGACTTGCTGGTGACGGATGTGGGCCTGACCGGCGGCTTGAACGGACGCCAGGTCGCCGATGCGGGGCGCCAGTATCGACCGTCGCTACCGGTGCTGTTCGTGACCGGCTATGCGGCCACCGCTGCGGTTGGAGCCGGTCAGTTGGACGATGGCATGGAAGTGCTCACCAAGCCGTTTCTTGCGATCGATCTGGAGCGGCGCGTAGCGCAACTGCTGGGGCGGACGCCGCAGTAATCGTGCACACGGAGTGGATGGCGCAATTGCTCCGCTCGCTTACATCGTGGTCTGCACGATACCCAGCAGATCGCGCAACGAGAACGGTTTGGTCAGCAATCGCATGCCGGTATCCAGAAAGTCGGCACGCTTGGCAATGGCGCCTGCATAGCCGGTCATGAACACGATGGGCAATGCCGGATAAAGAAACCGGGCCTCGTCGGCCAGGTCACGACCGTTCATGCCCGGCAGGCAGATATCCGAGAGCAACAGGTCGAACGGGCGCGCCGTGTTGAGCTGTTCCAGCGCATGCTCGGCATCGGCGGTGGCGACGACTTGGTAACCCTCGTCACCCAGGATATCTTCGGTCATGGCGCGGATCGCATCGTCGTCTTCGACCAACAGGATGCGTCTGGTGCTTGCTGCGTGATTCACCGCTATCCTTGAACAATCGCAACAACGCGATGTACTTCATGCGCAACGCTAGGCTGGCGGATGTGACGGGAGCGTCGGATTTGTCATAAAGGCATTGCCGAAAAACTCGGTTGAGCGCGCAATGGCAGCAGCAAACGCAAGCTGTGAGCAAAAGGTCCGCGCAAGCAAGCTGATCAATTCAGTCGTACGCATCGGGCTATCACGTGCGCGTGATAAATTGAAGGTTATGGGAAATTTGAAGCCGACGATCGCAAGACGCATCACCACGGGTACCGAGGGGTTGGATACCATCCTTCGCGGTGGCTTACCGCCCAATCGGCTGTATCTGCTGGAGGGCCAGCCGGGGTCGGGCAAGACGACGTTGGCGTTGCAGTTTTTGCTCGACGGCGCAGCCAAGGGCGAGAGCTGCCTGTACGTGACCTTGTCGGAGACCATCGACGAGCTCAACGAGGTGGCGACCTCGCACGACTGGACGCTGGATGCGCTGAATATCTTCGAGCTGGCATCGGCCGAGGCGTTTCTGGGCGACGGGCGCCAGCAGTCGATCCTGCATCCATGGGAAATGGAACTGGACGGCACCATCAAGCTCATCCAGTCCGAAGTGGACCGGATCAAGCCGACCCGTGTGGTGTTCGATTCGCTGTCCGAGTTGCGCCTGCTGGCGCAGGATCCGCTGCGCTACCGGCGGCAGGTGTTGGCGCTCAAGCAGTTCTTTTCTCCGCGCAACATCACCGTGTTTCTGGTGGACGATCTCACCGGCGAAAATGGTCAGCGCGATGCGCATCTGCACAGCCTGTGCCATGGCGTGATCTCGCTGGAGCGCATGACGCTGGATTTCGGCGCGGCACGTCGGCGCATGCAGGTGCAGAAATTGCGTGGTGTGGATTTTGTCGCCGGCTATCACGACCTGACCATCACCACCGGTGGCATGCGCATCTACCCGCGCCTGATCGCCTCCGATCACCACGTGCCGTTCATTGGCGATGCGGTGTCCAGCGGCGTCGAGCGCATCGATGCGTTGCTGTATGGCGGGCCGCTGCGTGGCACCAGCACGCTGCTGACCGGGCCGGCCGGCTCGGGCAAGACCAATATCGCGCTGCAGTACGTTGCCGCTGCCTGCGAGCGCGGTGAGCACTGCTGCATCCTAGAGTTCGATGAGCGCACCGGCACCTTGCTGACGCGCGCCGAAAGCCTGGGCATGGATCTGCGTAAGCATCTGGACTCGGGTCTGCTGGAACTGCATCAGATGGACCCGGCCGAACTGACACCGGGCGAGTTTGCCTGGGCAGTGCGTGCCAGTGTCGAAGAACGTCAATGCCGCGTGTTGGTGATCGACAGCCTCAACGGCTATCTTTCGTCGATGCCGCAGGAAAAGCAGCTGATGCTGCAGATGCACGAGCTGTTGTCGTATCTCAACCAGAGCGGCGTGACCACGTTTCTGGTCAACCCGCAGCATGGTCTGGTGGGCACGATGTCAACCGGCAATCTCAATATTTCGTACCTGGCCGATACCGTCGTCCTGTTCCGCTTCTTCGAAGCGCAAGGACGCATTCGCAAGGCCTTGTCGGTGATCAAGAATCGCAGCGGCGCGCATGAGGATTCGATCCGTGAGTTGCGCATCGGTAGCGGCGGGATCCATTTGAGCGAGCCGCTGGAGAAATTCCACGGTGTGCTGACCGGTACTCCGCAATTTGTCGGAGACGATGCGCCGTTGCTGGATCGTCCACTTGACCACCTGTGACCTAGACGGCTCTATTGTCCACATCATTGCGCCGTTCGGGCGCGATGCGGAAAGCATCGCCGACATCATTGGCCAACGCGGGCTGACGCGCCGGGTCTATGCCTCGCTGGCGGCGTTGGCGGGTGATCTGCTCGATACCTCGGGCGTGGTGGTGCTGACCGAAGAGGCCGTTGGCGGCGACCTGCAGCAGTTGTCGCAGATGTTGCATGGCCAGGCCGCGTGGTCGGACATTCCATTCGTGCTGCTGCGTGCGCCGCGCGGCACCCATAGCGGGCGTCAGGGCACGTTGCCGGCCGAGGTGACCAACGTCATCGAGCTGGAGCGGCCATTGAGTTCGGCCTCGTTGCTGAGCGCCATTTCCACCGCGTTGCGCTCGCGGCAGAAGCAGTTCGTCATCCGCGACCAGATGGCGCAGCTGGCCGAAAGCAAGGCCGCACTGGCGCTGAGCGAAGCCGAATTGCGTCGCGTCACCGACGCGTTGCCGGTGTTGATTGCCTTCATCGACAAGAACCTGATCTATCGCTTTGCCAATCGCTCGTACGAAGACTGGATCGGGGTGCCGCCTGCCAATGTGATCGGGCGGCCACTGGTGGATGTAGTCGGGTCGGCAGTGGTGGCGGAGCGGCGTGCCTGGATCGAGGCGGCGCTGGCCGGGCAGGCATTGACGGTGGAAACCAGTTGGCCGCATGCCGATGGGCGCCGACGCGATGCGGAAATCCGCTATATGCCGCGCCTGGACGCAGATGGCGTGGTGGATGGCTTTCATGTGTTCGCCACCGACATCACTGCACGCACGCTGGCGTTGGAATCGATCCAGCAGCAGGCCAATCTGCTCGAGGTCAAGGTCGCCGAGCGCACCGCCGAGTTGCAGCAGCAGATGCAGGCGCGCGAATCCAGTGAAGCGGCGTTGCGTCAGGCGCAGAAGATGGAGGCGGTGGGCCAGCTGACCGGCGGTATCGCGCACGACTTCAACAACATGCTTACCGGTATTTTGTCCGCGCTGGATCTGGCACGCCTGCGTATCGATCAAGGCCGCACCGAAGGACTGGGCCGCTTCCTGGATGTGGCTTCGGCTTCGGCATTGCGGGCTGCCGCGCTGACGCAGCGGTTGTTGGCATTTTCGCGCCGGCAGTCGCTGGAAGCGCGCCATCTGCATCTGAACGATCTGGTGGTGTCGCTGCAGGAATTGCTGGCGCGCACGCTGGGCGAATCGGTGCGGTTGGAAACCGATCTGCACGCCAACATGCCGCAGGCCTATGTCGATGAAAACCAGCTGGAGAGCGCACTGCTCAATCTGGCGATCAACGCACGCGATGCCATGCCCGGTGGTGGTCAATTACGGATCGCCACGCGTCATCTGCTGGTCGATGCGCAGCCGCTCGAACTTGGCCGTGGCGTGACCTTGGCGCCGGGCAATTATGCGGTGGTGTCGGTCACCGACAGCGGTACCGGTATGCCGATGGATGTGCTGGAGCGCGTGTTCGAGCCGTTCTACACCACCAAACCGATCGGGCAGGGCACCGGCCTGGGCATGTCGATGATTTACGGCTTCATGCAGCAGTCCAACGGGCAGGTGTGGGTGGAGTCGACGATGGGCGTGGGCACCACCGTCAGTCTCTATCTGCCGGCGGGCGTGCATCTCCAGCCAGCGCAGCCGCTGCCGCAGGCCGGTGCGGTGGTCACCGGGAAAGGCCAGCAGGTGTTGGTGGTGGAAGACGACGAGCAGGTGCGCTTGCTGGTCACCGAGCTGCTCAACGAATTGGGCTACGAGGCCGATGTGGTCGCCGATGCAGATGCCGCACTACCGATTCTAGCCTCGCACCGACGGATCGATTTGCTGGTGACCGACGTCGGCTTGCCTGGACTCAATGGGCGCCAGCTGGCGGAAATCGCACGCCAGTCGCGTCGCGATCTGCCGGTGATCTTCATGACCGGCTACGCGGAAACCGCGCGCGATCGTGGCGAATTTCTGGGCGAAGGCATGAGCATGATCGCCAAGCCTTTTACGCTGGGCGAATTCAGCGGCAAGTTGCACGAAGTGCTGGGGCCTTCGGCCTGAGTGCTGAGCGCGTTTGACCCCACGTGCATTGTGTTGTGGATTACCCATGGCTTCCGAGCCGCTAACAAATTGTATCGATGGTGAGAGTTGCCGACATGGCAAATCGCAAACGGATTCCCATCGCTGTGGAAGATCTCGAACCGCTGATTTCGCAAGTGAGGCGTTCGCCCTCAAGCGGACGGCCGCAGCCAGTGAGTCAGTCGAGGGCGCGATGTCCTCACCGCTCGCGGGACACGCCGTGAACCCATCCCTGGGGGCTCGGTGGCGGCATCCATGCCGCCACACGGTCCCGCAAGCGGTGAGGACACCGCGCCAGACAGTTTGCTGGTCGCTTTGAGAAGAGCTAAGCATACCGACCATCTCGACTGGTCCTTGCCCGCCCACCGTCGCGGGACCTTACGCGGCATGGATGCCGCGTAAGAGCCTACACGGACGTACTTGCGGCGTGTCCCGCGATGGTGGGCGGGCAAGGGCCCTGCAGCCAAGCCACAGATCATCCGCTCTGCAATCTACGCACTCATCGCGTCCAATCTTTCAAGACAACCAAGATCTCACGATCTCGAAATGCCTGGAGAACGTCACGAGCAATGGGTAGCCAGGTGTGGATGGCGCACTCAGTTGCGGTATCTACGCGTGGCATACGCGCACCGAGCGCAGCGGCGCCCGCCTGATGGCCGCGAAGTGGGTTTTGTCAGCCGTTACTAGCGAGCAGCGCGTTTGGCCTGCCGCGCGCTCGCCAGCGATTCGGCCACGGCGATTTTTTCCGCGACCGCTTTCTGCATCGCCGAGCCGGTGTCCAGCAAGCTGTGCAGATGGCGCCAGTGTTCGGTGGCGGCGCTGTAGTCCTGCTGCTGGAAGTCGCTGATGCCGAGCAGCCACAGGGCGCGTTGATGATCCGGCTCGCGTGCGATCACCTGTTGCAGGCGCGTGCGCGATGCGGCGTCGATGGCGAAATCGCTGCGCGTGCCCATGTCTGCTGCGATCCAGCCGACAATGGCGGCGCTGTTGTCGGGGGCGAGCTTGAGTGCTTGCGCATAGGCATCGCGAGCGTCGGCCGAACGGTTTTCCTGCTCGTGCGCCTTGGCTTGCTGCATCCAGGCGTCCAGCGCCCGCAGTTGTGCTTCTTCAGCCGGACTGATGGCTGGTGTTTGTGCTTGCGTGCTGCTTGCAGCAGTCGCCTCAGGCGTCGCCTGCACTGTCTGTTGCGCTGGCCTAGCGTATACGCGCGTTGCGATGGCGTCGGGCGCGCCGACCATGCGATACAGGCCGGCGGTGGCGATCGGCAAGCCGAGCACCAGCACAATCGGCAATGCATAGCGTGTGCTGCGATGGCGCGTTGGCCGGCGCAGCAGTGGCACCAGCAACAACAGCAGCGCGATCACCACCAACGCCGCGCTTATCAAATAAAAACCGGTCATCACCACTCTTCCTCAGCTTGCGGTGCCACCGGTGTCCCGGCACGCGCACGTTTGCGCACGGTGTGGATCACCACGGCTGCACCGGCACCCAGCATCAGCAGCGGGCCGAACCACAGCAGCCAGGTGCCGCGTTTGACCGGCGGGTCGTACAGCACGAAATCCGAATAGCGCTCGACCATGTACTGCTTGATCTGCGCATCGCTGTGGCCGGCCTGGATCTGCGCGAACACCTGATGGCGCAGATCGCGTGCGAGCGCGGCGTTGGAGTCGGCCAGGTTTTCGTTCTGGCACACCAGGCAGCGCAGTTGTGCGGTCAGACGCTGGTAACGCGCTTCCTCGCTGCGGTTCTTGAACGGCAGCGGGTCCACTGCCTGCGCCGCCAGCGGCGGTGCAAGCAGCACGCCAAGCAGCAACACCAGCAGCAAGCGCAGTTGCCGGCCTTGCATGCGCCAGTGCCAGTGCCACCAGGGGCGAGCCGGCATCACTGCGCGCCCTTGGGTAGCGCGGCGATGGCCGGCAGCAGTGTGTCGTTGATGACATCGGGTGTGAGCACGCCGATGTGCTTGTAGCGGATCACGCCTTGGGCATCGATCAGAAACGTCTCCGGCGCACCGTAGACGCCGAAATCGATCGCTGTCTGACCGGCCTCGTCGGCAATCACTACGGCATACGGGTTGCCGTACTGCGCAAGCCAGGCCGTGGCATCGGCGGGTGCATCTTTATAGTTGTAGCCGATCAGCGGCACGCCAAGCCGGCTGGCCTGCGCCATCAAGACCGGATGTTCGTGCACGCATTCGGCGCACCAGCTGCCGAACACGTTGAGCACATACGGTTTGCCCAGCAGCTGGTCGCGGCTGACCTGTTGTTCGGGTTGATCCAGCCTTGGCAGCGAGAACGCTGGCGCTTGTTTGCCGATCAACGGTGAGGGCACATCGCGCGGATTGTGTTGCATCGTCCAGTAAATGCCGAAGCCGAACAGCGCCGCCAGCAACAGGAAACCCAGCAAGGGCAGCAGACGGTTCATGCGGGCGATTCCTGCGCAGTGACGATGGCATCGTGTGCTGGCGAGGTGGCCGCCTTGCCGGCGACGGCAGGCGCACGAAAACGACGCGCGCACGCGCTGACAAAACCGCCCAGCATCATCAGCAGGCCGCCGGCCCAGATCCAGCGGATGAAGGGTTTGTAGTACAGCCGCAGCGTCCAGTCGTATTCGATGTGTTGATCGTCCAGCGGCTCGCCTAGTGCGACGTACAGATCGCGGGTGATGCCGGGGTCGATCGCCGATTCGGTCTGAATGCGTTCGCTGCTGTACAGGCGTTTTTGCGGATGCAGCCGCGCGATCACCTTGCCATCGCGGCTGACCTGCACGCTGCCTTGTTCGGCCTTCCAGTTCGGCCCATCGATCAGTTGCACGCCGTCAAACCGGAATGCGTAGCCGGCGATCTGGGCGCTTTCGCCAGGCGCCAGCCGCACGTCGCGTTCGACCGACAGGCTTTCGGACACCAGCACGCCGGCAACGAATACCGCCACGCCGGCATGCGCGAGCAACATGCCGGCCATTTCGGCCGGAAAACGTCGGCCGCGCGGCATTTCGCGCCAGCGCTTGTGCATGTACAACGCGGTGCCGGCGGCCACCCACGCCGCGACGCCGATGCCGGCAATCGCCCTGATCTGGCCATCAGCGAAGAGGCTGCCGACCAACGCACACGCAATCGCGGCGATGCCGGCGCGCGTGCCCAGTGCCTTCAACGGTGCGGCCTCGGCCTTGCCCCAGCGCAGATATGGGCCGAACGGCAGCAACAGCACCACCGGCAGCATCAGCAACGGAAACAGCAAGCCGAAGTAGGGCGGGCCGACCGACACCTTGCCCAGTCCGAACGCGTCGGCAATCAGCGGGAACAAGGTGCCCAGCAACACCATCGCGGCGGCCACGGTAAGCAGCAGATTGCCGATCAAAATGGCCGTCTCGCGCGAGGCGGCGGCGAACGGTTTGCCGCTGGCGATCTTGGGTGCACGCAAGGCGTACAGCAGCAGCGAGCCGCCGACCACGGCCACCAGGAACATGAGGATGTACAGGCCGCGGCGCGGATCGGCGGCAAACGCATGCACCGAGGTGAGCACGCCCGAGCGCACCAGGAAGGTGCCCAGCAACGACAGCGAGAACGCCAGGATCGACAGCAGAATCGTCCAAGCACGCAAGCTGCCGCGTTTTTCGGTGACCGCCTGGGTGTGGATCAACGCCGTGCCGACCAGCCACGGCATGAAACTGGCGTTTTCCACCGGGTCCCAGAACCACCAGCCGCCCCAGCCCAGTTCCGCGTACGCCCACCAGCTGCCGGCGACGATGCCAGCGGTGAGGCAGGCCCAGGCCACGTTGGTCCACGGCCGCGCCCAGCGTACCCAGGCCTGTTCCAGCTCGCCGCCCAGCAGCGCCGCCACCGCAAACGCGAACGCCACCGAGAAGCCGACGTAACCGGTGTACAGCACCGGCGGGTGGAAGGTCATGCCCGGGTCCTGCAGCACCGGATTGAGCTCGTTGCCATCCAACGGAATCGGCGACAGCCGCCCGAACGGATTGGAGGTCAGCAGGATGAAGGCCAGAAAGCCCACCGATACCAGTCCCAGCACCGCCAGCACGCGGGCGGCGAAATGCTGCGGCAGATGCCGGCTGAAGGCGGCCAGCAACACCGTCCATGTCGCAAGGATGGCGATCCACAGCAGCAACGAGCCTTCATGCGCGCCCCACACCGCGGCAAAGCGGTAGTACCAGGGCAGGGCGATATTGGCGTTGGCAGCGACATAGGCCACCGAAAAGTCCAGCGACAGCAGCGACCAGGCGAGCAGGCCGAACGCCATCCACACGAACACTGCCTGGCCTACCGCTGCCGGCCGTGCAATGCCCATCAAGGCGGAGTTGCCACGCCAGGCACCGATCAGCGGCAAGACGCCCTGGGCAAGCGACAACAGCAGCGCCAGGATCAGTGCGATCTGGCCGAGTTCAGGCGTCATGGGCAAATCGCATCGTGCAACCAAGGAAGATCATGGAAGTGGTGGAAAACGGTGCGCGCGGCATCAACGCGGCGCCGACAGCGGCACCGCGGCAGCGGGAATCGGCTTGCCGACATGGCCTTCGGCCATCGCGTCCTTGAGTTCCTTGGGCATATAGGTTTCGTCGTGCTTGGCCAGCACTTCGTTGGCGACAAAGCGCCCGCCTTGCATGCGTCCGTTGGCGATCACCGATTGGTTGTCGCGAAACAGATCCGGAAGGATGCCGGTGTATTCGACCTGCGTTGCGGCGTGCTTGTCGATCACAGTGAAGTTGACTTTCAGGCTATCGGTTGCGCGCTGGATCGAGCCGGCCTTGACCATGCCGCCGAGGCGAAATTGCTGATAACTGGCCGCCTCGCCGGCGTGCACCTGGCTGGGCGTGAACAGATAGCTCATGTTCCGCTGCAGCGCGAGCACGATCAGCGTCACCGCCAGTGCGGCAGCGGCGATGACGCCGATCACCAGCCAAAGGCGTTGCTTGCGCGTTGCATTCATGGCGCGTCCCGCTCCAGCGTGGGAACTGGCTGATCGCGTGCACGTCGCGGTGTTTGTCGTTGCAGCTGGCCACGCAATTCGCGTGGCAGGCGGCGGCGACGTAACCACGGCGCTGCCAGATCGGCCAGCAACACAAGCACGAACAACGCGTACGCGGTCCACACGTAGTGGCCGTAACCGCCCATCGCCAGAAAGGTGTTCATGCGGTGCGCTCCGTCAACACGATGCGGCGTGCCCAGTCCTTGCCGCTTTCCAGTGCGAGCAGGTCCACACGCACGCGGCCGAACAGACTGGCCAGGTAATAAAACTTGGTGGCCAGCATCATCGTCAGCAGCGGCCACAGCATGTCGGCGCCCATCTTGGAGGGGCCGAGCAGGCGCACGGTGGAGCCTTGATGCAGCGTGTTCCACCACACCACCGAGTAATGCACGATCGGCAGATTCACCAGGCCCACCAAGGCGAGCAAGCCGGCCGCACGCATCGCCTGACGGCGATCTTCCACCGCGTGATACAGGCCGAGCACACCCAGATACAAGAACAGCAGCAGCAACTCCGAGGTGAGCCGTGCATCCCAGGTCCACCAGGTGCCCCACATCGGCTTGCCCCACAGCGAGCCGGTGCACAAGGTGATGAAGGTAAAGGCCGCGCCGATCGGCGCCGAGGCCATGGTCACCACTTCGGCCAGCTTGATCCGCCACACCAGCGCAATGAACGCGGACACGCCCATTGCCGCGTAGATGAAAAGACTCATCCAGGCGCTGGGCACGTGGATGAAGATGATGCGGTAGGCATCGTGCTGCTGGTAATCCGGTGGCGCCAGTACCAGCCCGCCGTAAGCGGCCACCGCGCCGAGCAGCAGCGCCAGCGCCAGCGCCCACGGGCGCACGATGCCGGCGACGCGGTAGAACGTGGGCGGCGAGCTGAGTTTATGCAGCCACAAGGGAATCCACTTGGCCATGCCGGTGTCGTCAGTTGGAATGTTTGGCGTGCGAAGCCAGCGCGTCGACCGCAGCGCCGGCGTTGACCTGCAGCTGGCCGTCGGACATCTTGCTGGTGCGTTGCATCAGTTCGCGCAAGCCGGTCGCGTCCATCGACGGCGACATCGACAACAGCAACGCGGCCATGCCGCTGACATGCGCGCTGGCCATCGACGAGCCGGAGGTGAAGTCGTAGCGGCCATTGGGCTGGGTGGTGAGGATGTCCTTGCCGGGCGCGCTCAGCACACCGGGCATCGCGGCGGTGGCGCTGCTGCTGCGCACCACCAGCACGCCGGGCACATCGTTGGGAAAGCCATCCATGCGCCCGTTCGGCGGCATCGCGGCCACTACGATGCGGCCTTGCTGTACCAGATGCAGCAGCATCTTGCTCAGCAGCGGATCGGCCGGGCCGCCCAGGCTCAGATTGATCACGCGCGCGGAGCTGTTGTTGATCGCCGCCAGCGCCTTGGCCAGGGTGAAGGTGTTGCAGCGGGCGGTGGCACCGACGGCCGGTGCATACCAGCATGCCTTGTAGATGCTCAGCATGGCCTTGGGCGCCATGCCGACGATGCCCTGATGGTTGTTGCTGCCGGCAGCAATGATGCCGGCCACTTCGGTGCCGTGCGAATCGCTGCTGGTGGCGAGCGCGGTGTCGTCGACCAGATCGTGCACGTCGCGGATGCGCGACTTCAGATCGGGGTGAGCGGTGTCCACGCCGGTGTCGACCACCGCCACCACCACGCCGCGGCCTTGGGTAATGGTCTGCGCGCTGGCCGCATCGGTGGCGATGAAGCCGCGTTGCATGTCCACGTACGGGTCGTTATAGCCGGACAGCGAGGTGGTCTTTTCCGATGCATCGGCAGAGAACACCGAGAAATCCTGCACCGGCTGCACCAGCTCCACGCCTTCGTCGTCGGCCAGCGCGCTGACTAGCTCGTCGCGCGATACGCCAGCCGGCGGCTGCAGTACGGCGCAATACAGGCCCAGCGAGGTGATCGGCCAGCCGGAAACTTCGCGTAGCCAGTAGCGCTGCTTGATGGCTTCCATGCGCACGGCGGCCTTCTGGCCGGCGCCGTAATAGCTGGAGGCGTAGCCGATCAGGCTGGAGCCGGCGCGTGCCGGCGGCGCGGTAAGCGGGTTGGCCACCGCCAGCAGGATGTCGCGGCTGCTATCGGGCGTATGCGCATCGGCCTGCGCCGGCGCGGTGCTGGTGCCGACAGCTTGCGCAGCATGTTGGGGCGTGTCCTGGGCATGCACGCAGGTGCAGCTGCCCAGGCCGATGAAGCCGGCGATCAAGCCGATAACGTAGAAGCGGCTCATGGTGCCGACACGATCTCGGCCAGGCGGATACGCGGGTTCGCACGCAGCTGCTGCACGGTGTGCTGCGGCTGGGCGGGCGGCTGCGGTGCGACAGGCACCACGGTGTAGGCGCCCATTTCATTGGGGCCGCCAACCACCTGCAACTGCTGCGCATGCAGCAGGCTGTCCCAGTCGGCCACGGTCATCCTGGCGTCGGGCACCATGCGGATGGCACCCTGCGGGACCGGCAAGGCGGTGGCGCTGCTGAGCGTGCGGTAGTCGTGCGAGGGCGCAGGCGCGGCCAGCTTGACGCCCATGACGCCAAGACCAATGGCCTGCACCAGGGCGGCGGCGGCCAGGGCGCGCACCGTCCAGTTACCGGAGCGGCGTGCTGCCGGCACCGGTGCCGCCGGCGCGGTGTGCTGTTCCGGCGCATCCAGGCGGCCGAGCAGGCGCAGCAGGCCGGCGTTGGCGTCCAGCTTGACCGCCGACGGCAGTGCAAGCGCTTGCCGCAGACGATTCTGCTGGGCGAATTCGGCGCTGCACGAGGCACATTTGGCCACGTGCGCGATCAGCCAGGTGTTCTCTTCCTCGGTGGCACTGTCCAGCAATACTGCGGGCATCAGTTCCCAGGCGTGCGAGCATTCCTTGCCAGGCGCGATGAAAAACGTCTTCATTGCATGGTCTCCGTGTAAGGGGCGCCGCCGGCCAGGCCGGGCAGCACATTGCGTAATTTGACCCGCGCATGGAACAGCCGGGCTTTGATGGTGCCGACCGGGCACTGCATGATTTCGGCGACTTCTTCGAGTTTGTGGCCAACG
Source organism: Xanthomonas hortorum pv. pelargonii (assembly GCF_024499015.1). Classification (NCBI taxonomy): domain Bacteria; kingdom Pseudomonadati; phylum Pseudomonadota; class Gammaproteobacteria; order Lysobacterales; family Lysobacteraceae; genus Xanthomonas; species Xanthomonas hortorum. Next base: position 4,689,925 of record NZ_CP098604.1, read on the forward strand.
CCATAAACCAGTTCGATCACCATTCGCTGGTCCGGCGAGAGCCGTTGCATGCCCTTGTCGAGCCAGTCGCGTAGCTCGCGGTCGTCGTTGTCGTCGGCGCTGGGGGCGTGGTCTTCCACCACGGCGGTGTCGTCGATGGCCTCGCCGTCATGCTGGCGCAGGCATTTGAGCCCGCAGCGATAGGCGATGCCCATGATCCAGGTCGACACCTGCGAATCGCCGCGGAAGTCGCCGGCTTTCTGCCAGGCGATCCAGAAGCAGTCGTTGATGGCTTCTTCGATGATGTCCGGGCGGCGGGTCAGCCGCGACAGGAACCGGCACAGCCGGCCGTGGTAGCTGGTGTACATGGTCGCCAGGGCGGCACGATCGCCCGCAGCCATGCGCCGCAGCAGCATGCGGTCGGTGGCATCACCCAGGGTGTCGGAATCATTCATCGAGGCAGGCACGGCAGAAGACGTAGGTCAGTGCCCGCTCGGGGGCAAAAGGTTGCAGCTGGATCAGAACGTGGTGGAGACCGTGCCCAGCCAGGGCGTTTCGCCCGGGCCGCCCTGCAGGCGTGGGGTGTTGCTGCTGGTGACGATGCGTTCCAGTTTCAGCGTCCATCGTGCCCGGCTCCACTTCAGGCCCAATTGCCCGTACTGATAGCGGCCGGACTCGGCGGCGCCGTAGGCCATCGCCGGGAAACGCGACAAACCGGCGCCGATCGACAGGGCGAAATCGTTGCGCAGCGGGATATTTGCAGTGACGTCGATGGCCAGATTCCACGGCGACTGGTCGGCGCGGGGGAAGTTGAACGCCGACAACGAAAAGGTCAGTACGTCGCGGTAGGACCAGGCCAGGCTGGCTTCCTGGCGGTCGAAGGTGCGTGTGGCCTGATTGGTCGGGTAGCCGTAGTACAGCAGGCTGGCCTGCATCTGCCAGCGGTCGTCCAGCATCCAGGCGCGTGCGGCCTGGGCGGTGACTGCCACCGGCTTGCTCAGCGAGGGCGATTGCAGCGCGACCGAGGTGGAGACCGACCAGCCGGGCGAGGGTAGCCAGTAGCCGGCTGCCTGCAGCGTGGCCTTGTTGGGCGCGATCGAGATGCCACGGTCGATCAGCTGCGACGTCAGTGCCACCGCGCCGCCGACATTGGCGGCCATGGCGCCGGGGCTGATGACCAGGGCCAGCAGCAGGCAGTGGCGCAACGTGGAGTTGCGCCGGCGCACGTGCGGGCACAGGCAACGCGGGTTGGCGCTGGCCGTTGTGCAGTGCCGCCGCCGCATGTTCGGGCGTGGCCTGTCCCACGGCTGCCCGCCGCAGGCGCAACGGCGTCGCGTTCGGAAGGGAGACGACCTGGCAGGCGAGACAGGGGGCAACGGATGAGCGTCTACGGTGAGCGGGGCGCAATAGTGCCTGATCGCGTCGGGCAGACCGCCGCGAGCACGACGGTTCCGTTCATATACGCGAAGGAATCGCGGCCGGCAACGCGGCCAGCGCGACGCCCGAAGCGCAGTGCGCCCCGGCTACCGGCGGGCAGGGGTCACTGCCCGCCGGCCAGACAACGGTCAGTGCAGGGTGTTGAGGTAGGCGATCAGTGCGTCTAGCTCTTTCTGATCCTCCAGGCCTTCGTACTTCATCTTGGTCCCCGGCAGGGCCTTGGACGAGGATTGCGACAGATAGGTCTTGAGCTGGGCGGGCGTCCACTGCCACTTGCTGCCCTTGAGCGCATCGGAGTAATTGCTGTAGTCGGCCAGGCTGGCGGCCGGGCGCCCGGCTACGCCGAACATGGACGGGCCTTTCTTGTTCTTGCCCTGGGCCGCGCTGTGGCATTCGGCGCATTCGGTCATGAACACGCCTTTGCCATCGGCCGCGCGGGCGGCCGGGGCAAGCAGTGCGCCGGCCAACAACAGGCCGGCCAGCGGGGCGCACAACAAGGTTTTGTGGAGTGACTTCATGGGGGTCCTTACGCGTGCGGGGGAATCAGAACGAGACATTGACCGACAACGAGAAGGTGTCGAGATCGCGCGGGTTGGTGATTGGATTGCCGCCACCGAACACGTTGGTGGTGCTGCCGTTGAACTTGTCGAAGCGGAACCAGGTGGCAGCGAAACGCACGTTGGCGTTGGTGGTGTAGGTGCCTTCCTTACCGAACGGGGTCCAGTACAGCAGGATCAGATTGGCGGTGGTGTCGGGAATGCCGTAGGGCTGATAACGCGCCACATCGAACGAGCCGCTGTTGATCAGATGCGCTGCCAGCACGCCGTAGGTCTGCTTGAACGCGTAGTTCATGCTGATGTTCTGGTCGCGCACGCTGCCGCGGTCGCGCGGCGACATGCTCGGGTCGGTCGGCTGCAGCGGGCTGCCGTACTTGCGGCGCTCGTAGATGTTGACGTAGGCCAGCGACAACACGTGCTCGCGGGTGCCGAGGAACTGATAGGTCAGGTCGTAACCCAGGTCGGTGAAGTCATCGGTGGGACCGCCGGTGCGCAGGCGTTGGCGACGGGTGGTCATCGCGGTCAGGCCGGCCGAGAAGAACTGCCGCTTCATGTCCTTCATATAGGCAAAGCGCGCATAGCCGGTGTCGCTGAGCTTGCCCGGGTCGTTGTTGGGGTTCCAGCCCAGGTGGTCCTGCGCATCCGCGGACAATGCGCTGTAGCTGCCGACTTCGCCGTACCAATTGCGGTCGAACAAGCCGTACACGCTGGCGCCGATCACGCGGTTGGACAGCGCCGACGAACTCAGCATGCTGGCCGAACCTGCATTGGAAACCGGGCTCAAGGTCGATGCATTGGGCAGCACCTGGATCGGATCGGACACGCCGGGGTTGTTGTTGACGCTGACGCCGACCATGGCGTCCTTGCCGGCAAGCTGGAACGGCTTGCTGACGAAGCGCAGATCCACATCGTCCAACTGGGTGTTAAAGGTGTCGTTGCCGCCGTTGTTGGAGCGGATCTTGGAGTAACCGCCGATGTGGTCGTTGACCCGGCCGGCCAGATACAGATCGGCTTCGTTGATGCGTGCGCTGCTGTCGCCGCGGCTGGGATTGCTCCGCGTCCAGGTGACCTGGCCGGAGACCGGAATCTTGGTGCCGTTGCCATCGGTATCGGTGAAGCCGCCGAGCTTGAAGCGCATGCCATATGGCGTGAGCGAGGGGCCATAGGAGCCGACATGGCAATCTGCGCACGAAGAACCGGTCTGGCGCGCGAATGAAGGGATCGCCTGCGCCTGCGTGCTGGCCAGCAGCAACAACGGGCCGGACACGCACAACAAGGACGTCAGGGAGGCGGTGCGCGTGGCGGCAACGCGACGCGGGGCGGGCTGGGGAGTAGGCATGGAAAGTCCTTGTTCGACGGTGCGGGGTTCGGCGCTGCGGGAGCGGGGGAGGGCTGGCAACTCGGGGGAATTCATCGGGCTTTTTTCGGCAGCACGCGATGCAGCACGCCATCGCGCAGCACCAGGTGATGCCAGAGCGCGGCGCCGATGTGCAGGATCACCAGGGCCAGCAAGACCCAGGCGGCATTCAAGTGCCAGGTGCCCAGGGTGTCGGCCAGATCTTCGTCCGGCGCGACCAGATTCGGCAGCGTCAATCCGAACAGGTAAACCGGTTTGGCGTAGGCGTTGCTCAACGACCAACCGATCAGCGGCAACGCAACCATCAGGCCGTACAGCGCGAAATGGGTGGCGCCTGCAGCCAGCCGCATGAGCAGCGGCGATGGCGGGCCGGGCGGCAGCTTGCGCAGGCGGATGCGTAAACCCACACGCAGGACGAAAAGAAAGAGCACCATCAAACCGAAGTGGCGATGGCCTTCCATCAGCCATTGACGCAATGCGCGTCCTTCCAGTTCGGCGCGCAGCAAAATCAGTGTGGCGGCCATGGCCAGGCACAGCACCGTCAGCCAGTGCAGCACGCGCATCGATTTGGGGAGTGGAATGACCTGCGCAACCGGCGGCGCGTGTTGCGGCAGCACAGTGGCGTTGTCGGTGGCGGCGGTGTCGGGCGCCTGAGGGGATGAACGCATTTGGTCGGTGTGCTCCGGTGCTGGTCGTTGGTTCCGGCAGTGCGTCGTGCGCTGCCAGGCCTGGCTCCCCACGCCGGCCGATCTGCGGCCAGGTGAACGTGCACCGATATGTGCGGCGATGCCGGCTAAAGGTTGCATTGCCCTGTGGGCATTACGCTGCAATCCGTGCATATCCACGTCTGCCGCGTCTGCAACTGCGCTTGCGCGCACATGGATTCGCAGTGCCGTGACGTGGTGCAACCTTTCGCGCACCCCGGTGCACTCAGGCATGTCGCACTACGTGCAGTCAGCGGTTACGCCCCCGAATCATGGCCATCGAACGCATCCAGTTGCACACCCACGGTGACGATCGCGGTCTGCTCATCTCGTTGGAGCAGCAGCGCAACGTCCCGTTCGAGATACGGCGCGTGTATTACCTGTTCGGCACCCGCGACGGCGTGCACCGCGGCCAGCATGCGCACCGCCAGCTCAATCAACTCGCCGTCGCCTTGCATGGCTCGGTGACGATTCTGCTGGACAGGGGCGATGGCAATGGCCAGGAAGAAGTGGTGCTGGACGACCCCTCGCAAGGCCTGCTGCTCGGGCGCATGGTGTGGCGCGATCTGTATCGCTTCAGCCCCGACTGCGTGTTGATGGTACTGGCCGACCAGTTCTACGACCCGGCCGATTACATTCTGGATTACGACGAATTCGTGAGCGAAGTGCGCGGTGAACATCGCCTCGACGCACGCAGGCTGGAAGCATGAGCATGCATAAGCCATTGGTGATCATCGGAGACGGCGAGTTTGCGCAGATCGCCTGCGAGTATTTCCAGCACGACAGCGATTACACCGTGGTCGCCTTCAGCGTGGAGCGCGACTTCCTGCTGCGGCCCACGCTGGCCGAGCTGCCGGTGGTGGCATTCGAAGAACTCGAACAGCGCTATCCACCCGAGCAGTACGAGGTTTTCGTGGCGATTCCGGCCACGCAGCTCAACCGCCTGCGCACACGCTTCTTCGAAGACATGGTGCGCCGCGGCTACCGCTGCGCCAGCTATGTCAGCTCGCGCGCGTTCGTCTGGCGCAATGCGCAGATCGGCGCCAACTGCTTCATCTTCGAAGGCAACGTCATCCAGCCGTTCACCCGCATCGGCGACAACTGCGTGCTGTGGAGCGGCAACCATATCGGCCACCGTACGGTGGTGCAGGACAATGTGTTCATCGCCTCGCATGCGGTGATTTCCGGCTATTGCGAGATCGGGCGCGGCAGTTTCATCGGCGTCAATGCCACGCTCAGCGACAAGGTGCGGATTGCTTCAGACAACATCATCGGCGCCGGCGCGCTGGTCACCCGGCATACCGAAGCCGAGCGCGTGTATGTGGGCTCGCCGGCGCGTGCGGTGGCCGGCAGGTCCAGCTTCGACGTGGAGCTCTAATCCATGTTCGCCTGGACCAAGCGGGGCCTGGTGTTTGATGTCGCGCGCGATGGCGTGGGCGGCTGGATGCAGCATGCCGCGCTGACGCCGACGCCGTATCGGTTGTCTGCGCAGGTGCTACGCGTCTATGCAGGTTTTCGCGATGCGCAGGGTGTGAGCCGGATCGGCTATGTGGACGTGCGCGCCGATGCGCCGACCCAGATCGTCGGTGTCAGCAAACAGCCGGTGCTGGATATCGGCCGCGATGGCTGCTTCGACGATAACGGCATGATTCTGGGCGATGTCGTGGCCGGGCCGGATGGTCTGTACATGTTCTATGTCGGCTTCCAGCGTGTGGCCAAGGCCAAGTTCCTGGCCTTCACCGGGCTTGCGGTCTCCAGCGATGGTGGCGAAAGTTTTCAGCGCCGCCAGGACACGCCACTGCTGGATCGCGCCCCCGGGCGCAGCACCATTGCCGCGGTGCATTCGGCCCGCTATGAAGATGGCCGTTGGCGATTGTGGTACGCGGTGGGCGACGATTGGGAAACCATCGGCGGCCAGCCGTATCCGCGTTACCACATCCGTTACGCAGAGACCGACGATCTGCGCCACATCCCCAGCGACGACGTGGTGTGCCTGCGTCCGCGCGACGACGAATACCGCATCGGCCGCCCGCGCGTGTATCGCCTGGGCGATCGCTATCTGATGTATTTCACCCGCGGCGATACGCACGGCGGCTACTTCCCGGGCATCGCCTTCAGCGGCGATGGCGTGCACTGGGAACGCGACGACAGTCAGCTGGGGCTGCAGCTCTCCGACCATGGGTGGGATGCGCAGACCTTGTGCTACCCGGCGTTGATCCAGCAGCACGATCGCGTGCTGATGTTCTACAACGGCAACGCAATGGGGCAGGCCGGCTTCGGTCTGGCCGAGGCCGCGTTGCCGGTGGACCTGCAGGGGCGCCATGTTTTCGGTTAGGCCATATGCCGCCAGCGATGCGCCTGCGTGGGACGCGTTGGTGGCGTCCTCGCGCAACGGCAACCTGTTGCATCGGCGTGGCTACATGGACTATCACGCCGACCGCTTCGTAGATGCCTCGTTGCTGGTCGAACGTGGCGGCGAGGTGGTGGCGGTGTTTCCGGCAAGCGTGCACGGCGATTGCGTCAGCAGCCACGCCGGGTTGACCTATGCGGGCTTGTTGTCGTCGATGGCGTTGCGTGCGGGCGCTACATTGCAGGTATTCGAACAGATTGCCGCGCACTATCGCGCGCGCGCCGTGCGCCAGATCGTGTACAAGCCGGTGCCGCATGTGTTTCATGCGTATCCGGCCGAGGAAGATCTGTATGCCTTGCATCGGTTGGGCGCGCAGCTGTTCCGGCGCGACCTGTCGTCGGTGATCGCGCTGCGCGAGCCGTTCGCGTTCAGTGCCGAGCGTCGGCGTTCGCTGGTCAAGGCGCGCAAGGCCGGTGTGCAGATCCAGACCGGCACGCAGCTGGAGGCGTTTCATGCCTTGCTGACCCAGGTGTTGCAACGGCACGGTGTGGCGCCGACCCATCGGCTGGACGAATTGCAGCTGCTGCACAGCCGGTTTCCGCAGCAGATCGTGCTGCATGAAGCGCGCGCTGAGGGGCAGCTGGTAGCCGCCGCACTGGTGTTGGATTTCGGCCGCAGCGTACACACCCAGTATCTGGCGGTGTCCGAATGCGGTCGCCAGCTGGATGCGCTGAGCCTGCTGCTGGCCGAGCTGATCACTGAGGTGTATGCGCAGCGCCATTACTTCAGCTTCGGTATCTCCACCGAGCAGGGCGGGCAGGTGCTCAACGATGGCTTGGTCGAACAAAAGGAACGCTTCGGCGCGCGTGCCGTGGTGCAGGATTTCTATCGATGGACGTTGTAATGGATGTGCCGTTTCTGGATTTGCGTGCAGTCAATGCGCGCTACGCGGATGAATTGAAAGTGGCTGCCGCGCGGGTGATCGATGCCGGCTGGTATGTGCTCGGCCAGGAGCTGGCCGCATTCGAAGAAGAATTCGCCAGCTACTGCGGCGCCGCGCATGCGGTGGGCGTGGGCAACGGACTGGATGCGTTGTCGCTGATCCTGCGCGGCTATCGCGAGCTGGGGGTGTTGCGCGAGGGCGACGAGATCATCGTGCCGGCCAACACCTTCATCGCGAGCTTTCTGGCGATCAGCCAGAACCAGTTGGTGCTGGTGCCTGTGGAGCCGGATCCGCTGACTTTCAACATGGACCCGGCCGGTGTGGAGAAGGCGATCGGGCCACGCACGCGCGCCATCATGGCGGTGCATCTGTATGGGCAGCTGGCCGACATAGCCGCATTGCAAACGCTTGCCCATCGCTACGGGCTGCTGCTGATCGAAGATGCCGCGCAAGCGCATGGCGCGCGCGCGGACGGGCGGCGTGCCGGTGCCTTCGGCGATGCGGCGGCGTTCAGTTTTTTTCCCACCAAGAACCTGGGCGCACTCGGCGATGGTGGTGCGGTGGTGACCTCGGATCCGCGCCTGGCCGAGCGCATTCGCGCGCTGCGCAATTATGGCTCGGAGGTGAAATATCACCACAGCTGCCAGGGCGTGAATTCACGGCTGGATGAAATGCAGGCCGCATTCTTGCGGGTCAAACTGGGGTATCTGGAGGATGAGATCGCGCGTCGGCGCGCGGTGGCGCAGCGCTATCTGCAAGGCATCGCGCATCCGCTGATCACGTTGCCTACGGTGGTCGCCGAGGAACAGCATGTCTGGCATCTGTTCGTAGTGCGCAGCCCGCAGCGCGATGCCTTGCAGGCGCATTTGCTGCGCCTGGGCATCCACACCCAGATCCATTACCCGGTGCCGCCGCATCGGCAGCCTGCCTACACCACGCTGGGCGATGCCTGCCTGCCGGTAAGCGAGGGTCTGCATCGTGAAGTGCTGAGTCTGCCGATGGGCCCGGCACTGGATGACGCGTCGGTGGAACGTGTGATTGCCGCATGCCAATCGTTCGGCAGCCCTGCATGAATCTGATGCGTAGCAGCGCGTACACCGGCGTTGCGACGCTGGCCAAGCTGCTGGCTGCGCTGGTGGTGGTGAAGTTGGTGGCGGTGTACGCCGGCCCACAAGGTGTCGGCCGCTTGGGCCAGTTTCTCAATCTGATGTCGGTGCTGGCGGTGTTGGCGGGCGGCGGTATCAGCGCCGGCATCGTCAAGTACGTGGCCGAGTATCGCAACGACGCACCGGCACTGGCACGCTTGCTCAGCGCGGCGCTCTGGTACGCCTTCTGCGCGGCTTGCGTCATGGCGGTGTTGGCGGTGCTGTTCAGTGGCGTGATCGCCGAGCGCCTGTTGGGCGATGCAGCGTATCGGCCGCTGATCTGCGTGCTGGCGATCGCGCAGCTGGGCATTGCCTTGGTCAACTACATCCTGGCGGTGATCAACGGTTTCATGGATGTTCGCCGTCTGGCATTTGTGCAGGTGAGCGGCGCGGTGTTAAGTGTTGCGCTGGTGGCGTGGCTGTCCAGCCGGGCGCAGCTGCAGGGCGCGTTGCTGGCACTGGTGCTGGGCCAGGTGCTGTGGTTGTTGGCCGGCGTGCCGGCACTGCGACGCAGCCCGTATTTCCAACGCGAGATGTTGCGCCTGCGTTTCGATGCGCCGATGACGCGCAAGCTGGCCGCGTTTTCGGCGATGACGCTGACCGCCACGCTGGTGCCCCAGTTGGTGGCCATTTTGGTGCGCGATCATCTGGCGTTGCACTTCGGATGGCAGCAGGTGGGTTATTGGCAGGCCGTCAGCCGGGTGTCGGATGCCTATCTGCTGTTCTTCACCACCGCCATCAACGTGTATTACCTGCCCAAGCTGGCCTCCCTGCACGATCGTGCGGCGCTCGGGCGCGAGCTGCGGGCCGCGTATCGCTATGTGATGCCGGCGGTGATCGCGATGGCGCTAGGTGTGTACATGCTCCGCGATTGGGTCACCTGGCTGCTGTTCGATGCGCGATTCGCTGCAGCAGCACCGCTTTATGGTCCGCAGTTGCTGGGCGATGTGATCAAGATTGCCGCGTTCGTGCTGTCGTACGTGATGCTGGCCAAGGCGATGACGCGGCTGTTCGTGATTTCCGAATGCGTGTTCGCCGCCAGCTATCTGGCGCTGGTGTATCTGTTCACGGCGCAGTTCGGGCTGATCGGGGCGATGTATGCCTTTGTCGCCAACTACGTGGTGTATCTGCTGTTCAATATCGTGGTGGTGCGTCGCTATCTGGTGCAGACCGCATGAGCGATCAAACCCAACCGAGCGGGCGAGCGAGCTGGCCGCTGGTGTCGGTGCTGATTCCTGCCTATAACCACGCGCGCTTCGTGCAACGGTGCCTGGATAGCGTGTTGGAAGACCCGTACCCGTGCAAGGAGATCGTCATCATCGACGACGGCTCCAGCGACGCCACGGGCGAAAAGATCGCGCAGTGGATTGCCACCCATGGTCATCGGCTGCCGGTGCAGTTCGTGCAACGCGACAACCGCGGTGTGGCGGCCACGCTCAACGAGCTGGCCTTGCGTGCGCGTGGCGACTACCTGCGTCTTGGCGCGAGCGACGATTATCTGTTGGCCGGCGGGTTGGATGCGCAGGTGCGTTACTTGCGTGCGCATCCGCAAAAACTGGCGGTGATCGGCGATGCCTGCGTGGTCGATCAGCATGGAAGACTGCTGCACGGCAGCGCCATGCGCGACCTGCATCGGGTGGATACCGGTGTGTACTGCTCAGAGCGGGGCATCCGCCGCGCGGTGATCCAGCAGTGGGCGGTCAGTGGTGCGGTGGCGTTGCTGCGCCGCAGTGCCTTCGATGCGCGCACCGGGTGGGACGAATCGCTGCGGATCGAGGACTGGGATCTTTTCCTGCGCCTGGCCGCACGCAACGCGCTTGGTTTTGTCGACGTGCCGGTCTGTGCGTACCGTCTGCATGGCAACAACCTCAGCAAGACCGCAAACGTGCGTGCGCGGATTGCCAACTTGAGCGAGTCGCGTCAGGTGGCGTTGCGTTGTGCGGAGTTGTTCGATGAGCCCGAGCGCACCTTGCTGCGGGCGCAATCGCGTTACATCGCGGCCAAGGTGGCATTTCTGCAGCGCCGGCCGCACAGGGTGACCGGGCATCTGCTCGCCTATGCCTGGTTGTCGTTGCCGGCCAGGTGGCGGCCCAGGCATGCGCGTAGCGCGGTGGAGCCGGCATGAACACGCTGTTGCGCCGGCCTGCGACGTATCTGGCGCTGCCGATGCTGCTCAGCTGCGCGCTGACGTTGCTGACCTACACGCTGCCCGGCGACTATCTGGACGGCATCGCGCTGCTGGCGGTCGCTGCCGCTGCAACGTTTGTGCTGGATGCGTTGCTACGCACGCAGCTGCCTGCCGTGGAGCGCTTTCGCCACTATCGCTACGCCGGCACGCGCGATGCCTTCGTGGTGATGACGCTGGCGGCAATGGTGACGGTGTTCTGCATCGTGGATGTGGCGCTGTTTCCGATTCCGTTGTTCAGCGATCCGTCCTCGTACGCCACCTTGAGCCCATTGCGCTCGCATGTGCGGCACATCTCCAACATGTGCTGGATCCTGCCGCCGATCGCGCTGCTGTGCGTGCGCCACCGCGGGCTGCGTGCGGCGATGGTGACGCTGGGGTTCGTATTCCCGATCGTGGTGATCGACCGCAACCGCATCTTTGCAGGACTGTTTTCGTTCGTGCTGGTGATGCTGTTGCGCCGCGATCCTGCGCGCCGCCTGCCGTGGAAGACCATTGGCCTGCTCGTGCTGGCTGGGGGCGGGGTGTTTTCGATCCTGGGCGCACTGCGTTCCGGCTCGTTGGCCACGGTCGCCTTGCCGTTCAGTGCGTTGTATCGCGCGATGCCGCAGGGCGTGCAGTGGCTGCTGCTGTACATCAGCGCCGGGCCGTACAACTTCGGCGCGATTCTGGCCAAGGGCTACGTCAACGCCAGTTTTCTGGCCAATCAACTGGTGCCGTTCAGTGGTTCGATCGCCACCGCCGGCACCAGCATTCCGCTGGATGCGCCCAATATCAATGTGGGCACGGAATTCTTCCCGTTCCTGATGGCCTGGGGCGCGCCGGGCGCGTTGATTGCGCTGCTGGCGTTATATGCGGGCCTGGTGTGGAGCGTGCGCCTGCTCAGCAGCTCGCTGTCGATCTTTCATGTGCTGATCTTCCTGCGCCTCGCCTATGCCTGCCTGATGTCGCCGTTCGCGCCGCAGGCATTCACCTGGACCAACTTCGGCTTCATCGCGCTGTGTCTGGTGTTGCATGCCTGCACCGTGTTGCTGCCCAGCCGCAATGCGGCATCTAGCGCTGCCGCGTAGTGCGCGGCAACTTCGTTTTCACCACGTTCCAGAGCCGGTGCACCATGAATCAACACGACGATATCTATCTGATCGACCTGTGGCGCATCCTGCGCCGCGAATGGCGCTGGGCGCTGGCCGCGCTGGTGGTGGTGCTTGGCCTGACGTTCGCCTTCACCCGGTTGGCCAAACCGCAGTGGGAGGCCACCGCCTGGATCCAGGTCGGCGAAATCGGCCCCACACCGGCCGGGCGCGATCCCAAGGTCGAGCCGTTTCAGCGCGTGATCGATCGCATGAAGACGCGGCTGTTTCAGGATGCGGTGCTGCGCAAGGCTGGCCTGCCGCTCAACAGCCGCGCTGCGCAGTTGTATCGCGGCAGTCTCAAGCCCGATCCGGACCCGTACGCGAATCTGATCGGCGTGACCATTCGTGCCGAATCGTCCGCGCAGGCCCGCCGCCTTGCGATGGCCACCGTGACCGAGCTGCAGACGCTGCACGGCCAGACCAATGCGGTGGCGCTTGAGCTCGCACGCACGCGCCTGCAAGGGTTGAATGAAGACCTGCGCGCGGCGCTCGTCAACAGGGCGCAACTGCAACAGCAAGTGCAGGCCGGGCAGGGCGGTGCTGCGGCTACGCCGGCGCAGGTGGTTGCCGGTGTATTGCTGACCGACAGCAACACCACTATCCGCGCGTTGAAAGCCGAGCGCGACGATCTCATCGCCCGCCTTACCACCCGCTACACGTATCAGACCTCGTTGGCGTGGCCGTTGTATGTGCCCGATCGCCAGGCATTTCCGAATGCGATCACCGCTTGGGCCGCCGGTTTGCTAGCTGGCGCCGGCTTGGGCGTGCTGGCAGCGGTGTTACGCAATGCATGGCGGCGTCGCAGGGGTGCGGCCGGGCATTCCGTCGCCTGAGGTAAACGTCAACGCGTTGTAGGTGGGACATCGCTCACCAGGCTGCAACCAAAGCCGCTGCGCGTGGCACTCACGGGTCAATCAAGCGATGCCGCGGTGGCGGTGTCGCGTCTGGAGGGTGTCGTGAGAACAACTGGTCTGGTGTGGGAGGCTGCGCATGTCGGTGGTCAATGAGCATGCGGCGCGTGGCGGCACGGTGGCCCCGGAGCGCTTGCTTGAGACGCAACGCGCGTTCGATAGCGTGGCCCCCGACTACGATGGCCCGCGCGGCAACAATGCGCTGATCCAGCGCATGCGCACCACGCTGTGGGACACGGTTGCGGCCGAGCTGCCGGTGGGGTCGCGGCTGGTGGATCTGGGCTGCGGCACCGGTCTGGATGCCGGCGAGTTCGCACGCCGCGGTTACAGCGTGCTGGCCACCGACTGGTCGCCGGCGATGGTCGAACGCACCCGCCATCGCGCTGCCACGCAAGGTCTTGAAGCACGGTTGACCGCCGCCCACGTCGGCATCCAGCAGCTCGATCAGCTGGACGGCACCTTCGATGGCATGTACTCCAACTTCGGCCCGCTCAATTGCGCTCCCGACCTGCCGGCAGTGGCTGCCGAGTGCGCACGTCTGCTGCGCGCCGATGGCTGCCTGGTGTTTTCGGTGATCGGGCGCATTTGCCCGTGGGAAATCGGTCATTACACGCTGCGCGGGCGCTTCAAGCGCGCAGCGGTGCGTGCCGCGCGCGGGGTCACCGCGGTAGGCATGAACGGCCACACCATCTGGACCTGGTACCACCTGCCGCGCGAGTTCTACCGCGCCTTCAACAAGCACTTCGTGCTGGACAGCTATCGCGCCTTGAGCCTGTTCCTGCCGCCGCCGTATCTGGTGGATTTTTGCGAACGGCATCCGCGTCTGTCTGAGCGCCTGGGCCAGTGCGACGACCGCTTGGGCGGGCTGCCGCTGCTGCGCGACATGGGCGACCACTTCCTGATCGTGATGCGCAAGCGCTGAGTGGAGACGCCGATGTCCATGGCCGATGTCTGTCTGCAGGGCGCACGCGCGATCACCCTGGCCGGTCCTTCGCGCGCCGCAGTGACGATGCGCGCGGGCCGCTTCGGCGGCACGCTCGGCACCGGCAGCCTGCGGCTGGATTTGCAGGGCCACGTGCTGGCGCCGGGCTTGATCAACGCGCACGATCATCTGCAGGTCAATTGTGTGCCGCCACTGCCGCAAGGCGCACCGTTCGCCAACAGCTACGCATGGATCGAGGCGTTTCAGGCACATTTTCAGCATCCCGATGTGGCGGCTGCGTTGCGCGTGCCCAAGGCGGTGCGCTTGCGCCACGGCGGTTTGAAGAATCTGCTGGCCGGCGTCACCTGCGTGGCGCAGCACGACCCTTGGCACGCCACCTTGGACGAGGCGAATTTCCCGGTCGGTCTGCTGCGCGAGTTCGGTTGGAGCTATGCGCTGGGCTGGACCGGCTATGGCCCGCCGGTGCAGGGCAGCTTTGCCGCCACTTCGCCCGAACATCCGTGGATGATCCACCTGGCCGAAGGCACCGACGCAGTGGCGGGTGCCGAACTCGACGAACTGGATCGGCTCGGCTGCCTGGCCTCCAATAGCGTGCTGATCCACGGCGTGGGCATGGGCGAATGCGATATCGACCGGGTGATCGCACGCGGCGCGGCGGTGGTGTGGTGTCCTTCGAGCAATCTCGCGCTGCTGGGCCGTACGCTCGATCCGTGGCGCTTGTGCATGGCCGGGCGGCTGGCATTGGGCAACGATTCGCGCATCAGCGGTGCGCGCGATCTGCTGGAAGAACTGCGCATCGCCGCCGACAGCAGGCTCGCACCGGATCTATTGCTCGGCATGGTCACCCAGCAATCTGCGCGCATCCTGCGCATGCAAGCGCGCGGGTGCATCGCCCCAGGCGCAGCCGCAGATCTGCTGATCGTGCGCGATCGCGGTGGCGATCCTGCCACCAGCGTCATCGGCTGCCAACGCAGTGAACTGCGCGCAGTGATACGCGATGGCGCCCCGCGCATCGCCGACCCGGATTTCGCCAACTGGTTCGAGGCGGCCGGCATCCAGACCGTGCCGGTGTTGCTGGACGGTCGCCCCAAACTGCTCGATGCCAGGCTGGCCGACCCGGCAGTGCTGGCACTCGAACCCGGCCTGCAGCGTGTGCCGCACGCAGCGCACAAGCCATCCATCGCGATGGCAGCCAACGGTGCTGTGTCACGAGCGCTGCGCCGACACTTGAGCCGGCAGCGGCGTATGCGTTGTGGGCGCAGGCGTATCCGCCGCATGCGCATAACCCGGTGATGCTGGCCGAAGAACGCGCCATGCTCGCGCTGATGCCCGGCGCCCTGCAGGGCCAACATGTGCTGGATGCCGGCTGCGGCAGTGGTCGCTACATGCTGCATGCATTACAGCGTGGCGCGCTGCATGTCACCGGAGTGGATCTGTCGCCGCAGATGCTGCAACGCGCCGCCACCGAGCTCGCCCGCGACTGGCCAGCGGCACGCGTGAGTCTGCAACAAGGCAGTCTCGATAAATTGCCCTTGCCCGACGCACTTGCCGAC
Source organism: Xanthomonas hortorum pv. pelargonii (assembly GCF_024499015.1). Classification (NCBI taxonomy): domain Bacteria; kingdom Pseudomonadati; phylum Pseudomonadota; class Gammaproteobacteria; order Lysobacterales; family Lysobacteraceae; genus Xanthomonas; species Xanthomonas hortorum. The sequence continues at coordinate 4,705,122 of NZ_CP098604.1, forward strand.
CTCAGCGTCTGCGGTCTGGTGGTCGGGCATCTGCAGCAGCTGTGGCCTGCGCTGGAAGAACTGCATCGCGTCACCCGCGTGGGCGGGATCGTGCTGTGCAGCGATGTGCATCCGATCGGCCATGCACTGGGCTGGCGACGCGATTTCAAGGCCGCCGGCCGGCAGTACGCAGTGCGGCACACGCAACATCTCTACAGCCATTGGCATACGGCATGCGCATCGCTGGGCCTGGCGATCGAAGCGGTGGCCGAACCGATGCTGGACCCGGCCGATATTCCGCCCGGTGCACGTTTCGACCAGGCGGCGTTGCAGGTGCCGGTTGCCTTGGTGATGCGTCTGCGGCGCATCGCGTGAGTGTTGTGGTGTTCATGGCGATTCCAAATGGCAACGCATGCACGGCCTGCACGTGCTACGACCCGAGCCGCTTGCGTTGCGCGCAAGCGCGCGTCATCGGCGTTGCAGAACGTGCATGCCAGTCGATGTCTGTGCCATGACCCTGCATGTGGCGCAACTCAATCTGCTGCCAACGCCCGACGGCCTGAGCGTCGAACAGGTCTTCGCGCAATGGCCATCGCTGGCCGACATCGCCGAGGCGGTGGCCAGCGCAGGGGTGCGGGTGACAGTGATCCAGGCCTCGGCACTGAACACTCGACTCACACGCCAGGGCGTGGACTACAGCTTCGTCGAGCTGGCCGCGCGTGGTAGCAAGCAGCGTGCGCACATTCTCGCCGCGATGCTGCGCCAGATCGACGCAGACGTGATCCACGTGCACGGGCTGGAATTTGCCGGCGATGCGCGGCGGCTTGCGCGCCTGCTGCCGCAGAGTCCCATCCTGTTGCAGGACCATGCCAATCGCCCGCCACGCTGGTGGCGCCGGATTGTGTGGCGTGCGCGTTATGCGGCGGCTGCCGGTATTGCGTTCACCTCGCTGGAACTGGCACAACCATTTCTGTGTGCGCGCTTGTTTCGATCCAGCACGCAGCTATTCGAGATTCCCGAATCGAGCAGCCGCTTCTTGCCGGGCGATCGCTTGCAGGCACGCGAGCACACGCGTCTGCATGGCGACCCATGCGTGTTGTGGGTCGGCCATCTGAGTGCGGCCAAGGATCCGTTATGCGTACTCGATGCCGTCGCGTTGGCGGCGCGCGTGTTGCCCGGGCTGCGGCTGTGGTGCGTATTTGACCAGGCGCCGTTGATGGAGCAGATACAGCAGCGCCTGCGCGACGATCCGCAGCTGGCGCGCTGTGTGCAGCTACTGGGCAAGGTGCCGCATGCACGCGTGGAGACCCTGTTGCGTGCCTGCGACCTGTTCGTCTCGGCCAGCCATGCGGAAAGTTGCGGTTATGCCGCAGTGGAAGCGTATGCCTGCGGCAGCTTGCCGCTATTGACCGATATCCCTGCTTTCCGCGCGCTCAGCGATGCCGGTGCGGTGGGCGAGTTGTATCCCGTGGGCGATGCCTCGGCCTTGGCGGAACTGCTATTGCGTGTCTCCAGGCAGCGACCCAATCGCACACAGATCCGTGCGCATTTCGATGCACGGCTGTCTTTCGCCGCCGTGGGGCAGCGCTGGGCGAACGCCTACACCCAATTATTGGCCGCCGCGCCGGGACGCACAGCATGAAACTGGCCTTGGTGGTACCGGGCGGTGTGGACCGCAGCGGCGAAGTCCGCGTGATTCCCGTGTTCCTGACCCTGATCGAATGGCTGGCGCGCCATCATCAGGTGCATGTCTTCGTGCTGCATCAGGAGCCGATGCCGGGCACCTGGACATTGCGCGGCGCCACCGTGCACAACATCGGCGCGCAGCGTACCCGTCTACGCGCGATCGCCGCTATTCGTGACGAACATCGGCGCGCACCGTTCGATGTCATCCAGGCGATCTTTTCCGGCTACTGCAGTTTGATCGCCGTTGCGGCGGCAAAATTGCTGCGTCGCCCAAGCATGGTGCATATCGCCGGTGGCGAGCTGGTCGCACTGCATGCCATCGGCTACGGCGGCCGGCGTAAGTGGCGCGGGCGTCTGCGCGAAGCGGTGATCCTGCGCCTGGCCGACTGCGTCACCGCTGCCAGCGCGCCCATCGTCGATTCGCTGCAAGCACTCGGCATCCACGCGCAGCGGGTGCCCTTGGGCGTGGATCTGCGCGCCTGGCCAGCGGCCGCACCACGCGCGCGCACTGGTGGAATCGCACGCTTGCTGCACGTGGCCAGCCTCAATCCGGTCAAGGACCAGACCACGTTGTTGCAGGCGATGGCGGCGCTCAAACGCGCCGATGTCGCCTTTACCCTCGACATGGTTGGCGTCGATACCCTGGATGGCGCCATGCATCGCTTGGTGCAGCAGCTGGGCCTGAGCGAGCAGGTGCGTTTCTTGGGTTTCAAGACCCAGCGCGAGTTGCGCCCGATCATGCAATCGGCCGATCTGCTGGTGCTGTCGTCCTTGCACGAGGCCGGGCCGTTGGTGCTGCTGGAAGCTGCAGTGGCAGGTGTTCCCACAGTGGGGACGGCCGTCGGGCATCTGGTCGAGTGGGCACCGGTCTGCGCACTGGCAGTGCCGCCGGGCGATTGGGCCGGGCTGGCAGAAGCCGTCCGTCAGGTGGTGGCCGACGACGAACTGCGCTTGCGTCTGGCCTGGGCGGCGCAGTGCCGAGCGGTACGCGAAGACGCGGCATCGACCACGCGTCTGTTCGAAAAGCTCTACCGCCAACTATGCGAGAAGCGCCCGCTGCACTGAATACCTGGGCACGGAGTAGGCAATAGACTGCGGGCTTGCACAAACCACTTTCAGATCAACCAACAAAACGTTGAGAGCGGTCGCCTGGCGGTGAGCGCAGGGGGTGTTGGCCGCATCCTGTTGGATGCAGCCAGAAGCTCATGTCAAATGCTTAGTCGGTCGAGCGCGCGGTGACCTCGCCGCACCAGAGAGTCGAGTCAGAAGCCTAGTCGGTCGAGGGCGCAGTGCCCTCACCGCTCGCGGGACACGCCGTGAATCCGTCCGTGGAGGCTCGGTGGCGGAATCCATGCCACGGTCCCGCAAGCGGTGAGGGCACCGCACCAGACAGTTTGCTGTTGCTTGAAAACATTCACACCGACCATCTCGACTGGTCCTTGCCCGCCCACCATCGCGGGACCTTACGCGGCATGGATGCCGCGTAAGAGCCTACATGGACGTACTTGCGGCGTGTCCCGCGATGGTGGGCGGGCAAGGGCCCTGCAACCAGGCCACAGATCAACCGCTCTGCAGCCAAGCCGCAGATCAGCCGCCCTGCAGCAGACCTACGTAAAGTGGTTTTGTCAGTCGCTCCTACCTTCAAACCGGCTGCAAATACCCATCCAACGCCGCACGCACCACGTACAACATATCGGTGCGCGGTACTGGTCGCGTAAGCCGCGTCATCAATCGGCGTGCCTGGGTCTGCCGTACCCATGGTTGCCCTTGAAGCCACAGCTGTGTCTGCAACATGTCCGCACGTTCCTTGCGGCTTTCGGCCGACGGCGCAACGCGGTTGTGCAGATACTGCCGCGCTTCGCTCAGCGACCGCGACCATTCGATGCCGGGCAGTGCCGGCAACCACAAGTTGGAGCATGAGGCCGTGGTCAAGGTCTGGCGGGCCGCACGCATGCGCAACAACCGCGGGCAAACGGCCTGCAGGCGCGCCATCACCGCCGCCGGCACCACGCTGCGGTAGTAGCGTTGCAGCAGCAGCAGCGGCGGCAATGCCCACCACGGCGACACGCTCGTCTCTTCCCACAATTGCTCCCAATCGCGCTGCCCCATGCGGGTGGCCAGCAACGCAAGATCGTGCAGATGCATCAGCCGGATGCTGCGATGGCAGATGCCACCGGCCGCATGCAGCAGCAGATGGCACATCAACGCACCGATGGACGGATAGGGATTCAAGCCCGGCTGCGGGCGCTCCGGCAGGATGCGTGATGTGATGTCCACGCTGTGCACCGGCAAGCGTTCCTGGATGCGCGTATGCAGCTCGATATTGATCGGCGCATCGCGATGCTCGCCCAGTCCCGCGACCGCTTCGCCTTGGATCGGCTTGAAGACCTGATGCTTCCATTGTTCGAACGAGGCCACGTAACCGAGTTCGCACAACAGTGCTGCTGCAGCTGGTGCGTCTTCCGGTTGCACCAGCAGATCGATATCGGCCATTGGCCGATCGCCCGGCAGGTACACGCCAAGCCGATGCAGTGCGGTTCCCTTCAGACCGACCAGTGCGATGCCTGCGTCACGCGCCGCAGCATCGATGCCCGTCAGCAATACGGCAATGCGCCGATGCCGATCTTCGACATGGCGGCGTTGCTCGCTCAGAAACGTCGTCCATTCGGCGTTCTGCCATAGCGAGCGACGCTGCAGCAGCGGTGATACGCCATGCGCTGCCGCCGCTGCGGCTGCAAGCTGCCATTGCAACCGATCCCACTGCGGCGCTGCTTCGCCTGGCTGCGCCAATTCCTGCGCCAGCCGTTCGGTGGCCGTGCGCAGGCCGTGCTTGATGGTGCGAAGGGAAGGCTGCATGCGAAGGTGATCCGGTAAGTCGAGGTGATGTTCGAAGAGACCGAGAGGCGTTGCGCGCTAGCCGACTAGCACGGTTGCCAGCTGCCGCGGTTGACCTGTGGCAACGCTGACCAGCGGTTCGGTGCGATGCTGTTTTTCTGATGCGTTCAGGGCAGACCAGCGCGCCTCCAGATGCTCGGATGCCTGCGCAAACGCATCGGCACTCATCGTTGCGCGCGCCTGTTGCAGATCCACTTGCGTATGTAGCAGATCGCGCACGCTGCGATAGAACTCCGAGCCGTAGGCGCCACGGAACATCATCGCCAGGTCGTCGCTGTCCTGCCAATGGGTCTTGCCGCCCAACTGGTTTTTCACTTCTTCGTAGAACTTGGTGCCGGGCAGGGGATAGGACACGCTGACGCCGATGATGTCTGGGTTGGCCTGCGTCACCAGGGCGCGCGTGGCCAGGATGTCGTCGAGTTCCTCGCCCAGATACCCGAGTTGAATGAAGAAACCCACACGAATGCTGCGCGCACCCAGGCGTTGGCGTGCGGCGATCACCTCGCCAACCGTGGTTCCCTTGGTCATCTTGTCGAGGATGCGCTGGCTGCCGCTTTCCGCACCCAGCCAGGCCTCTGCGCAGCCGGCGCGCGCCAGTGCCGCGGCCATGCGCTCGCTGGCCAGATCGGCGCGGGTCTGGATGGTGAACGGAATCGCGCCATCGGCATCGGTCAAACGCTGCGCAAAGGTTTCCACCCAATCGATATGGAAGCCGAAGATGTCATCGGCCATCCAGATGTGATCGGGCTGAAAACTGCGTTTGAGGTGGATCATTTCGGCAGCCACATCTTCGGCATCGCGGCGCTTGTAGTGGTTGCCCCAGATCGGTTTGGCGCACCAGTTGCAGCGGAACGGGCAACCGCGCGAGGCGGCCATGTTCAAGCTGAAATAGCCGTGCCGTTGCTGCCAGAAACGTTGGTAACGCGGCATGTCGACCAGGTCCCACGCCGGCAGGCCGCTCAGGCGTGCGTCCGGCGGTTGTGCGCCGCGATGCACGTTTGCCTCAGCAGAGGGGCTGGTGGCGATACGTGCAACGCCGGCGAGCCAGGCACCCGTGTCGATGGTGGGATCGGCTTCGACGCGCGCCACCAGTTCCAGCAGCGGTGCGATGCCTTCGCCGATCAGTACCGCATGCGCGCCAGCGGCCAGAAACACATCCGGGTTGTCGGAAGCATCCGATCCGGCCACCAGCACGCGGCAACCGGCCGCACGCGCCTGCCCAATCATCTGGCAGGCAGCCTCGCGCATGCGGCTCAGGCACATCTTGGTGAGGAAGTTGAAGTTGTCTTCGTAGAACACCACCAGGTCCGGCTGCGCGGCGTGCAAGGCGCCGGTGTAGTCCTGCACATCTTCGGCCAGCATCGCGTCGAACAGGCTCAAGGTATGGCCACGCTCGCGCAATAAGGCTGCGACCTGCAGTGTTGCCAACGGTGGATACGGCTTGCCGCGCTCCCATTGCTTCGGGTCGTAACGCAGAAAATACGAATGACTGACCTGGATCTTTAGCATCTGCACAAGGCTCTCGTTCTGTCGCCAGGTACGCGCAGCAATGGCGTGCGCAGACACCGGCATTCGGCTCGGCAGTAGGTGCGCACGCAGATGCGTTTGGTTGCGCCGCTGAGAAGCGCGCTATGCCATGCGTTATGCATGTGCGTCGCAGGCAGCGATGCAACCTTTCAGCAACGGATCGGCACACACCGGCTGATCGATGCAATGGATGGAAGGCATGCCGCACTCGGCCGCGTTGGCGGAACACCTGCCAGTGAGCGATACCGCACGCTTGGCGGCGCCCGGCAATGCGCTATCGCCTGCAGACCCGTTCGGCGAGCGCAGTGCGCGTCGCTTCGTCGTGCGCCGGCAGATTCTCGGTGCACTGTTTCATTTCCAGAGCGACAGCGAGGCGTTGCTGGCGCTGGTGGATGCCGCCTATGCAGGCTTGCCCGCGCATCGCCTGCCGGCTGCGCCGGAATTCCATGTCACGCTGGATCTGGTGTCGCGTGGCCAGGCGCCATCGAGCGCAGAACCGCCACCGGTGCGCACGCACGCAAGCGCTGGCTTGCTGTGCGGCGTCATGGATGCCTGCAATTACCTGATGCTGTCGGTGCCCGAGCGCCGCGCCATGCTGGTGGTCTCCGAGGACATGCTCGCCCACGCCTATCACGTGCGCTATGAGCTGATCGAATTTGCCGTGTTCCTGCTTGCTGCACGCGGAATGGGATTGGTGCCGTTGCACGGTGCCTGCGTGGGCCGGCACGGACGCAGCGTGTTGCTGCTCGGCGCCAGCGGTGCGGGCAAGTCGACGCTGGCGCTGCACAGCTTGCTGCATGGGCTGGACTTCATCGCCGAAGATGGCGTGTTCGTTGCGCCGGAGAGTCTGCTGACCACCGGCGTTGCCAACTTCCTGCATCTGCGCTCGGACGCGCTTGGTCTGGTCGATGCAGACACTCGCGCGTGGATCAGCGCATCGCCGACCATCCGTCGTCGCAGTGGCGTGGAAAAGTTCGAGATCGATATCCGCCATGGCCGTGCACGGCTTGCGCGCACGCCCTTGCAGCTGTGCGCAGTGGTGATGCTGTCCGGCACACCTGCCAGCACGTCGGTGCAGCGTCTGCTGCCAACGCCGGCCGAGCAGATTGCCGAGTGTCTGGCGCGCGATCAACCTTACGCCGCCGGTCAACCAGGGTGGCAGCGCTTTGTCGAACAAGTGCAGCGCGTGGGCATGTTCACGCTGCGGCGTGGCACGCATCCGCAGGCATCGGTGGATGCACTGCTGCAGTTGTTGCGATGAGGGCGCAGATGCCGGTGCGTCGTCGCGTGATCCATACGCCTGCCAGCGTGCCGAAGCGCTTCTCGCACGACATGCATCACTGAGATGCAGACCTCCATCCCCCGCGATCGCAGGTGTGCCGGCTTGCGCACGTTCGTCGGCACGCTGGTGCCTGCAGACCTGCCAACCATCGCGCTCTATGTCGCCCTGTCGCTGGCGGCTGCATTGGCAGGCAGCATCGTGGCGGTCTGCCTGGTCCCCTTGGTGCAGCCTGGCCATGGCGTGCAGTTGGCCGGCTATCGGTTGGCGTTGCCTGATGGTCTGGCGATGCAGGCGGCGCTGTTTGCCGGCGTCAGCCTGGTATTTGCCGCACTGCGATGGCATAGCGCGCGGCTGGCCGCACGGCTGACCAGCCGCTATGCGATAGGGCTGCGCCGTCGCGTGCATGCCGCGTTGATCGACGCACCGTTGCCAGCCTTGTCCGGCGCCAGTTCGGCAGAAATCGCCAACGTACTCACCTATAACATCGAAATCGCCACACAAGGGTTCAGCGCGGTGCTGCAACTGTTGGTGGCCGGCATGACGGCGCTGGTGAGCATCTGCATTGCCGTGCTGATCGCACCCGCACTAGTGATGGCGATGCCGTTGCTGCTCGCCCTGGCCTGGTTGGGCTTGCGCATCTCCAGCAGCGACAGGCAGGCACGCATCAGCCGCGACTACGTGGCCGACATGACGCAGTTGTTCTGGTTGAGCGAAGACTTCCCGCGTCGCCTGCGGCATGTGCGCTCGTTCCAGCGCGAAGACGTCGAAAGCCGCCATTACGAGCGCATTTCCACGCGGCTGGGGCAGGGCTATGCACAACAGCAGGAGCTGGTGGCGGGCAGCCGCTTGGTGCTCGAACTCACTGCCGTGGCCGCGATCGCCGGCATTCTGGTGCTGGCCAATCTCTGGCAGGGCGCCGACCGCGCCGCGCTGATCACCGTCAGCCTGCTGCTCGGGCGCTTGCTGCCGTATCTGGTCACCACGCGGCAAAGCGTGCAGCAACTGCGCTCGGCCTGGCCGGCGCTGCAATTGTGGCGGCGTTATGTGGAACTGGGTACCACGCGTGCGCAGGCATCGGCCGAGACGGCAGTGCCATTGCCGGCAGCGCTGCATATCGAACACATCGGCCTGGCGCCGCCGCTGCCCAGGCTCGATCTGGGTCCGATGATTCTGCTGCCAGGCGAAATGACCTTGGTCGTCGGGCCGTCCGGTATCGGCAAGAGCAGTCTGATGGATGTGCTTTCCGGGCAGACACCGCCCGTACAGTTCACCGCGCATATGGCCGGGCGCCGGCTGGATTTCGGCGCGTATCGCGCATTGGTTCGGCATAGCGCCTACATTGGCCAGGGCGTGCGGCCATGGCAGCGCAGCGTGCGCGATTGCCTGGATTGGGCGCTGCCCGGCACAGCGGATGCACGCATGTGGGAGGTGTTGGGCGATGTCGGTTTGAGCGCGCGCCTACAGCGCGATGGGCAAGGTCTGGACACGCCGATCAATGGCCCGGAGGGACGCCTGTCCGGTGGCGAATCGCAGCGCTTGTTGCTGGCGCAAGTACTGTTGCGCCAACCGACCTTGGCGGTGCTGGACGAAGCCACCAGTGCGCTGGACGCGGATGCCGAACATCAGGTGTTGTGCACGCTACGCCAGCGTCTGCCGCAGACCGTGTTGGTGGTGGTCTCGCATCGCACCAGCCTGGCCGCAGTGGCAGATCGCACGGTTGCGCTCGGCGTCGTGCTTGCTGCGCAGGCGGCTGTCAAAGTCGATGCAGTTGCAAGCTCGCGCGCATAATCGCTGCGCAGTTCAATTGCGTCGGCACCGGGATCAACCGGCAATTTCTTCCAGTGCACGATTGCGCGTACGCGGCCCGAACAGCGCAATCACGCTCGCCACGACCGACATGCTGATGACGATAAACGCCAGCACGCCATGGCTGCCGACCTGGGCAAGCAGCCAACCGATCAGCACGCTGCTCGCGGCGGTGGAAAGACGGCTGAAGGAATAACAGAACCCTACTGCACGCGCGCGCAATCCGGTGGGGAACAGCTCGGCCTGGTAGCCGTGATAAGCGAAGCTCATCCAGGCATTGCAGAACGCGATCATCGCCCCGCACACCACCATGCCGATCGCCTGGTGCTGCTGCGAAAACAGCACCCCAAACAGCACCGCGCCCAACGCCGATGCGGTGATCTGCCACTTGTTTTCCCAGCGCTGCGCAAAGCGCAACAACAGCAGCGGCGCCAACGGGTAGGCCAGCGAGATCGCAAAGGAATAGCCCAGGCTCTTGGTCACGCCGGTGCCTTGCGCCGAGATCAGTGCCGGCAGCCAATTGCCGAAACCGAAGAAGCCGATCGCCTGAAAGATATGGAACACCACCAGCATGCCGATGCGCCCGCGATAGGGCGCTCGCCATAACAGCGATGCCTGCGTATCGCTGTGTGCCAACGGCACCGCCCCCTGCTGCGGCATCGCCAATGGCGCGCCCAGATCGCGTTCGCAGCGCGCCTCCAGTTGGATCAGCACCGCGTCCGCTTCGGCATGGCGTCCTTGCGCCGCCAACCAACGTGCCGATTCCGGCAAACGGCTGCGCAGCCACCAGATCGCCAGCGCAAACACGCCACTCAGCAACACCACCCAACGCCAGCCGCTCACCCCCAGCGGTGCATACGGCACCAGCAGCCAGGCGGTCAGCGCCACTGCCGGCACGGCCAGAAACTGCACGAAGAACGCAAACGCAAATGCGGCGCTACGCATATGCCGCGGCACCAATTCGGACAGGTAGGTGTCGATAGTGACCAGCTCGATGCCTAACCCGATCCCCACCACAAAGCGCAGCACGATGACGCCGATGGCAGTGCTTTGCAGGCCCATCGCCACAGTGGCAGCGGTGTACCAGATCAATGCGAACGTAAAGACCAGCCTGCGCCCAAAACGATCGGCAAACGGACTCAGCAATGCGGCGCCGACAAACAGCCCCAGAAAGGTCGCTGCCGCAAACGCGGCCTGGTCGGACACACCGAACACACCATCCGCACCGCTGGCGAAAATGCCATCGCGGATCAGCCCGGGGCTGATGTACGCGGTCTGAAACAGATCGTACAACTCGAAAAATCCGCCCAGCGCGAGCAAGCCAACCAGCCGCCACAGCGTGGCACTGGCCGGCAGCCGATCGATGCGCGCCGCGATCTGCGCAGCGCCGGAAGCAGGGTCAAGCGGAGCGGTCAAAGCCATTGTCATGCAGCGCGGTCAGTTCGGCATCCATCATAGCCAGCCCTCTGATCGGTCAGCACCTGTGCTTCGCGACGCGCTCAACGCATTCGCGCACCAGCAGCCACAGGCATCTAAAAGCCCCTCTAAAAGCCTCTCTCCTGCGGGGCGAGAAGGCACGACTTGCGCGCCACTGGCGCGCGTGTCTTGGAGCGCCCGCGCCGCAAGCGCGGGCCAGGGCGCGGAGCGGGGGCGAGGCCCTAGCAATAGTTGAGCACACCAAGCTTCGCACGTACCCTCATCCGCCCCTGCGGTGCACCTTCTCCCGACGGGGAGAAGGGAGTAACGCCTCCATAACCATCCCCGCTGTTCGACCACTGGAATGCTGTAATCCCCTCAGCGCCACCTGAGCGGGTAGCAATGCCTGCCGGCCAGCCCCATCTCTTGCACATCATTCATTCCCCGGAGTCATCCGATGACGCCCATTTCCGTGCTCGACCTGGCGCCGGTCTGCGAAGGCAGCGACACCACCCACGCTTTCGCCAACATGCTCGATCTGGCCCAGCACGCCGAGCGCTGGGGCTATCAGCGTTATTGGCTGGCCGAGCACCACAACATGCCGGGCATCGCCAGCGCGGCCACTGCGGTGCTGATCGGTCATGTGGCCGGTGGCACCAAGACCATCCGCGTCGGCGCCGGCGGCATCATGCTGCCCAACCATGCGCCGCTGCAGGTGGCCGAACAGTTCGGCACGCTGGCGTCGTTGTATCCGCAGCGCATCGACCTGGGCCTGGGCCGCGCGCCCGGTACCGACCAGCCCACCGCGCGCGCGTTGCGCCGCTATTTTGACAGTGCCGATCATTTCCCGCAGGACGTGGCCGAGCTGCTGCGCTACTTCGCACCGGCCGTACCGGGGCAGCTGGTGCAGGCAGTGCCGGGCGCCGGTCTGGACGTGCCGGTGTGGCTGCTGGGTTCCAGCCTGTTCAGTGCACGCCTGGCGGCAGCGATGGGCCTGTCGTTCGCGTTCGCCTCGCACTTCGCGCCCGATGCGATGGACGAAGCCGTGGCGATCTACCGCCGCGAGTTCCGCCCGTCCGCACAGTTGGCCAAGCCGCACGTGATGCTGGCCTTGAACGTGGTGGCCGCCGAGACCGAGGCGCAGGCGCGTCGCCTGTTCACTACCCAGCAACAGAGTTTCGTGAACCTGCGTCGCGGCAAGCCGGGCAAGATTCCCGCGCCGATCGACGATATCGACAGCTTCTGGCAGCCGCACGAACGTGCCGGTGTGGAGCGCGCGTTGGCCTGCACGGTGCTGGGCGATGCCGAGCAGATCGCGCAGGGCGTGGCCGAGTTCATCGATCGCCACACACCGGACGAGCTGTTGTTCACCGCCAACATCTACGACCATGCCGCGCGTCTGCGCTCGTTCGAAATCGCCGCCATCGCCTGCCGCGAACTGGACGTGACCACTGCGTGATTCACGTCGCTTTGCGCGGCGATCCGCTCAGATGCGTGCACATTCATTGGGAAGACCAGCATGCACCTTCAGGAACGCAGCGAGAGCATCAGGCAGTTGGCGGAATTGATCCGCGGCGTGGACATCGCGATGTTCACCACCGTCTCGGCCGACGGCAAGTTGGTGAGCCGGCCGTTGGGCACGCAGGAAGTCGAATTCGATGGCGATCTGTGGTTCGCCACCGCTGCCGATAGCCCGAAGGTGACAGAGATTGCCGCCGATCCGCGCGTCAATGTGGCGTACGCCTCGGCGTCGAAGAACAGCTATGTGTCGGTCGCGGGTACCGCGCGCGTGGTCAATGACCGCGCCAAGATCGATGAACTCTGGTCGCCGGCGATGAAGGTGTTTTTTCCGGGCGGCAAGGACGACCCCAACCTGCGTCTGATCCACGTGCGTGCCGAATCGGCCGAATACTGGGATGGCCCGAGCGGGCTGCTGGGCAAGGCGCTGTACTTCGTGATGACGGCAGTCACCGACGACACGGGCAGCCTGTCAGACAACCGTGTGGTCGATCTGAAGTAACGGCGACCGATCGGGTGTGCCGATCGTCTCGCGCATCAGCGCCAGGCGACCGGCCACCAATCGCGCACCAGATCCAGCAGCTGGTCGGAAGTGACCCCGAACACCGCCACCGACACCAGCGCCGCCGCCCAGCCCACCAGCAGCAAGGCGCCATCGCGCTCCAGCAGGGCCAGCGCGAACAACAGCAGGATCAGGCCGAAAATGTAGTTGGTAAATGGGATCGGCAGCGTCAGCAAGATGCCGACCAGCACCAGCAGCAAGCCGGTGAACACCTGCGCCGGAATACGATCCAGCATGCCGTGCAAACGCGGCTTGAGCAGCCGATCCAGGCGCTGCAACGTCGGTGCAAGCCGCGCAACGAAACGCTGGCTGGTACTGCGGCGCGGCCCACGATCGCCGATGAAACGCGGCACCCACGGCTTGCGCAGGCAGCACATCATCTGCACGCCGATCAGGACCGTCAGCGGCCCGCTGATGCCACCGGCCACGCCGGGAATCGGGATGAAAGAGGGCAGGATCGCCAGAAACAGAAACACGCCGAACGCGCTCTGTTGCAGGTCGGCCAGAATCTCGCGTACACGCAACACATGATTCGGGTCGCCCTCGCTGAAGGCCGCCAGCAAGCTGCGGATGCCTTCATTGCGATACCGCATGTGTTCGCCGCCGGAATCTTCGGATGGCGGCGCGCCGTTATCCGACGATGTCATCGCTGTCCTCATCGCCGATGCGGCTCAGCAACAGCTTGTCCACGCGCGCCCCATCCAGATCCACAATCTCGATACGCCAGCCGGCCCAATCGAAGAATTCGCCGGCCTGCGGAATACGCCCGAAGTAATAGATGCACAGACCCGCGAGCGTGTGGTAATCGCCTTCGTCGGCTTCGGGCAATTCGGCGCCCAGCACTTCGCGCAGTTCTTCCACCGGCAGCGAGCCGTCGATCAGTAACGAACCGTCGGCGCGCGTGATCACCAGCGCGTCTTCGTCGGTGTTTTCCACCGCCTGCAGGCGGCCGACCACTGCGCCCATCAAGTCGCTGATGGTCACCAGACCGCGGATTTCGCCGTATTCGTCGACCACCAGCGCCATCGACTGCTGTTCTTCGCGGAAGATCTCCAGCAGCTTCATCGCATGCGTGGATTCGGACACGAACAAGGTGTCGCGCAGCGCCTGGAACAGGTTCTCGCCGTGCCCGCCCATGCGCGTGACCAGCGATTTGACTTCAAGTACGCCGGCGATGTCCTGGTCGCTGCTGCGATACACCGGGTAACGCGAGAACTCGTGCTCGCGCATCACCTGCAGATTGCGTTCCGCATCGGCGTTGGCATCCAGCCAGGCGATGCGGTTGCGCGGGGTCATCAGGCTGTCAGCGGTGCGGTCGCCCAGCCGCATCACCCGGTTCATCATGTCGCGCTCGTGCGCGTCGATCACGCCGGCCTCGTGGCTTTCGGCCACCAGCATACGGATCTCTTCTTCGGTCACCGATGCCGATTCGTCCTTGCCCATGCCCAGCATGCGCAGCACCAACCGGGTCGAGCGCGCCAGCACCCACACGCCGGGTGCGGCAATCTTGGCCAGCCACGCCATCGGCACCGCCACCACGCCGGCAATGTCTTCGGAATTGCGCAGCGCCAGCCGTTTCGGGACCAGTTCGCCGAAGATCAGCGTCAGGAAGGTGATCAAGGCCACCGCCAGCGTGCTGCCGATCACCGCCGAATACGGCTTGGGCTCGCCAACCAGCGAGAAAGTAGCCGACAGCGCAGGGAAGGCCTGCTGCAGCCGCTCGCCGATCGCCTCGCCGATCGCTTCACCGCCGAACAGGCCGGTCAGGATGCCGATCGAGGTGATGCCGATCTGCACCGTGGACAGAAAGTTTTCCGGGCTTTCGGCCAATGCCAGGGCCCGCGCGGCGCGCTTGCTGGAGCCGGCCATCTGCTTCAGGCGGCTCTTGCGCGAGGTCATCAGCGACATCTCCGACATGGCGAAGAAGCCGTTCAACAAAATCAGCGCGATAACGATCAGAAACTCAACCACGGGCGTCTTCCCCGGTCAGTGAAGGGGAGGGCGGGCGAGCACTAGGTTGGCCGGCGCGCACGAGGGCGGGGCGGCAACGGGAGGGTAGGGGGTCGTCTTCCATAGGGTGCACCCGAAGGCGCGCGAGCATGTTAGCAAACCGCAGGGTGGTTCGAGCCGGGAAATGCGCATGTGAAGGCCGCCTCAGGCACCGAGATATCCAGACACGTCACGGAACGGTCATAATTCGCCCTCGGCGTCCGTCTCTCCCTCGACGGCAGGAAGTTCTTCACCCATGTTCTCGTTGCAGACCATCTTCGGTTCCGGCAAGCAGTTCTATGCGCTTCTGAACGAAGCGGCGCAGGCCGCCTACGACAGCACCAAGGCCTTGCACGCCATGATGCGCACGTCCGACCGCCAACCCGCGCTGGACGCCTTCAAGCTGGCCCGCCTGCGCGAACGCGCCGCCTCGGACAAGATCGGCCAGGCGCTGGTGGACAGCTTCATGACCCCGATCGAGCGCGAGGACATCGAAGCGCTGGGTTCGGCGCTATACAAGATCCCCAAGCAGGTCGAGAAATTCGCCGACCGCTATTCGCTGGCCACCAAGCATCTGGAGCACATCGACTTCGCGCCGCGCGCGGCGATGCTGGAACAGGCCGCTGCGGTGGTGGTGGAGATGGTGACCGACCTGCCGCAGATGAACATCGATCGCATGACCGCGCTCAACGACAAGCTGCGCATGCTGGAAAACGAAGCCGACCGGCTGATGCTCGAGCTGTATCGCGACATCTATTCCGGCCGCCTGGACACGCTGCAGATGTTCCTGCTCAAGGAATTCTTCGAGATTCTGGAAAAGGCCATCGACCGTTGCCGCGAGGCAGGCGTGGTGGTGTACCAGATCGTGCTGAAGAACAGCTGAGGTCGCCGCGTGCTTACCCTAGTTCTGGTGGTGATCCTGGCGGCGTTGGTATTCGAATTCATCAACGGCTTCCACGACACCGCCAACTCCATCGCTACCGTGGTCGCCACCAAGGTGTTGTCGCCGGGTTGGGCGGTCATGCTGGCCGCCGGCATGAACCTCATCGGCGCGCTCACCGGCACCGCCGTGGCGCTGACGATTGCCTCCGGCCTGCTCAACACCAACGTGGTCGAGGTCACCCCGCAGGTGATTTTGTGCGCGCTGCTGGGCGGCATCATCTGGAACCTGATCACCTGGTGGAAGGGCCTGCCGTCGTCGTCCTCGCACGCCTTGATCGGTGGCCTGTGCGGCGCCGGCCTGGCTGCGGCGCACAACAACTGGGACGCGCTGATCTGGTCGGAGAACATCGGCAACTGGGCCAAGAACAAGGGCCTGTTGTGGAAGGTGTTCGTGCCGATGATCACCTCGCCGATCGCCGGCTTCCTGCTCGGCATCGTAGTGATGTTGCTGCTGTGGGCGATCATCGCCGGCATGGCCAAGCTCGGCGGGCCGATCGGCCGGCTGGCGCGTCCGCGCTGGGTCAACGCCTTTTTCGGCAAGGCGCAGATCGCCTCGGCCGCCTACATGGGGTATGCGCACGGCCACAACGACGCGCAGAAGACCATGGGCATCATCGCCATGACCCTGATCGGCGCGCAGTCGGCCGGTGCACTGGACGATCTGCCGGGCTGGCTGAGCTTCCTGCATCCGGGGACCGGCATTGGAGCCGGCGACGGCATCCCGATGTGGATCGTGCTGACCTGCGCGGTGGTGATGGCCGCCGGCACCGCCTCGGGCGGCTGGAAGATCATCAAGACGCTCGGCCACAAGATGGTCAAGCTGCACCCCATCCACGGCTTTGCCGCAGAAACCAGCTCGGCGACCGTGCTCACCGTGGCCGCGCATTTCGGCATGCCGGTATCGACCACGCACAGCATTTCCACCGCGATCATGGGTGTGGGCTTTGCCAAGAATCCACGCTCGCTGCGGCTGGGCGTGATCGAGCGCATCGTCTGGGCCTGGATTTTGACCATCCCGGCCGCCGGCGGCGTTGCGTATCTGATCCTGCGTTGCTTCGAATGGTTTGGCTGGACCTGAGCGCTGTCGTAGCCTGGTCACCTCGGTCGGCGACGATACGGCGCTGATTGCGGGTGGTCCTGTTGCAGGTCATCCCGCTCGACACGATGTTCTAACGCGTTCTGCCTGAGGAAAACGCGCCGATGATGCTTGCGCTGGTGTGCGTGTTGTTCCTGCTGTCCTGGCTGATCGGCCGCCGGCGCTGGCGGCGCAGCGCCCGCGCGCTGGCGGCGGCTACGTTGGCGTTGCTGCTGCTGATCGGCTGCGGTCCCTTGTCGAGCTGGATGCTGCACGGCTTGCAGCAGACCGGCGTCAACGATTTCAACGACTGGCGCGCGCGCAACATGATCGTGTTGCTGGGTGCGGGCACGGTGCGGCCCGATGGCCGGGATGCCACCGCCGAAGCGAACATGTTTGCTTACGGCCGCATCGTCGAGTCGGCGCGGCTGTATCGGCAATGCCGCGCGCATGGCGGCGACTGCAAGATCGAGATCAGCGGCGGCGACGCGCGCGGGCTGGGCCTATCCGAAGCGGTGGTGTATCGAAAGGTGCTGATCGGGATAGGCATCGATCAGGCCGATCTGATCATGGAGCCCTCCAGCATGAACACCTGGCAGAACGCGCAGTTCAGCCAGCCGTTGCTGCGCAAGTACCGTGCCGATCGGGTCGTGCTGGTGTCCTCGGCCACGCACCTGCGCCGCGCCGAATTGTATTTCCGTCACTTCGGCATCGAGGCCACGCCAGTGCGCTCGGACTGGTTGACCGCCTCCTGGGCCTGGTTGCCGCAGAGCTACAACTTCACCGTGGCCGATGTCGCCTTGCACGAGTATCTGGGCATCGCGCGCTACCGGGTCTACGAGTGGTTGGGCTGTAATGTGAAGGCCACGCTGCCTGGGGAGTTGTGAGCTGGGAGTGGGGATTCGGGATTCGGGGTTCGGGATTCGGGATTCGGGATTCGTAAAAGCCGGCGTGCGTCCTGGTGTGCGCGGCTGATTTATTTCCAACATTGCTTGGTGCGGTGGAGAGCTCGACGGGAGCAACGCACGCGCGGCGGCCGGGAAAAGTAACGGCTCAGCACGGTGGTTTTGCGACTGCTGCGCATTCGCTTGCTGCAACCGGCCTGCAGCATCGCCAGCCGCGTGTGCGGCTGGCGATGCCTGCGCTCAACGTGTTTCGTACATCGCCTTGACGTCGTTGCGGAATGCGGTCTGGCTGTCGGCGCGGTTGTAGAACATGTGGCCGCCCGGATACTCGCGCACCTGCACACGTTTCGGGTCGTTGCCCATCGCCGGCATCTGATCCACCGTCAGCACCGAGCCCATGAACGGGCAGGAGAGATCGTTCCAGCCGTGCGCGATCAATACGCGCAGTTTCGGGTCGATCGCCACCGACTGACGCAGTTGCGTTACCGCGCCCTTGCGCAGTTCGTCGTTCCAGTCCCACAGCTTGTTGACGTCGTAATTGAGCGCCTGATAACGCGCGTCGACCTTCCAGCCGACCACGCGGGTGACGAAGTCCACCATCGCGGTGGTGGTCGGCGCGATGATGCTGTCCAGCAACGGGTCGTTGGCGCGTTGCTCCGGATCGTTCGGGAACGGGTCGAACGCGGTCACGTTGGAGTCGTAACGGCTACCCAGTTCGCCCTTGTCGCGAAACACCTCGCGCAGATACGCCTGCGTTTCCAGGCGTCCGCCGGAGCGCCGCACATAGGCCTGATCCAGCCCGGTCATGCGCGTGACCTGCTGCAGCATCGCCTCGCTGGCCTGCGGGTCGGTGCGTCCTTTCATTAGCGCCACTGCGTAGTCGCTGCGGGTGTAATCGATCACCTCGCGCATGGCGCTGTCGCTGAGCTTGCCCTGGCGCTCCAGGTGCGCGGCGGCGATCGAGGGCAGTGTCATCATCCATGCCAGTGGCGACACATCGCTGTTGTCGTCCAGGGTCGGATTGAGATACGGCGACACCAGCACCACACCGTTCATCGCCACGCCCAGCCGGGTCTGCAGGTAATGGGTGATGCGCGGGCCACGGAAACCGCCATAGCTTTCGCCGACCAGATACTTGCGTGCCTGCAGGCGACGGTTCTTGAGCAGCCAGTCGTAGACCACGCGCGAGAGGTATTCCACGTCGGCCTGCGGGTTGTAGAACTGCTTCTTGGCCTCATCGTCGCCGATCAGGGAGCGGCTGAAGCCAGTGCCGACCGGGTCGATGAACACCAGATCGGTGAAGTCCAGCCAGGTGCCGGGGTTGTCGCGCAATGCCGCCGGTGCCGAGGCGCTATCGCCTTCGGCGCCGAAACCCACCACCTTCGGCCCGATCGCGCCCATGTTCAGATATACCGACGACGCGCCGGGCCCGCCGTTCAATGCGAACGTGACTGGCCGGTCCTTGCCATCCACGGTGTAGGCAGTGAATACCACCTCGCCGGTGGTCTTGCCTTGCGCGTCGCGTACCGGCAGCGTGCCGACGGTGGCGGTGTAACTCAGCGTCCGGCCGGCCACGCGCGTGCTCTGACGCACGCTGGCATCGGCCGGCAACGGCGCAGGCTTGGATGCCGCTGCGTCGGGTTTTGCATCGCTTTTGGCGTCGCTTTTGCTATCGTTTTTATCTGGCGCAGCGGCCAGCGCCGTCCCGCTGAGCAGGACACAGGCCAGCAGGCCGGCATGGAGAAAAGAGGGCATGGCGATCGAGGTTCGAACAGGGGAGCGACGATGCTAGGCCCCGGCAGCGCTCGGTGGATGTGCACAAAGGCATGTGTGTCGCGTTGACCGATGTGGCTTGCCTGGCCTGCAGCAGTATGTGCCGCAGCAGGCAGCCGTCTGACTCAAGGGGTGAGGTTTGCGCAGTCCGCTGAAATAAGCATCGACCTCAAAGAAAATCGATAGCACCCCCTTCTCCCATCGGGAGAAGGTGCCCCGCAGGGGCGGATGAGGGTACGGGCGAAGCTCTCGCAATGTTCAATTGCACGAGGCTTTGCCCGTGAGGGTACGGCCGAAGCTCTCGCAATGTTCAATTGCACGAGGCTTCGCCCGTACCTCACCCCAACCCCCGCTTCGCGCCCCGGCCCGCGCTTGCGGCGCGGGCGCTCCAAGGCACGCGCGCCAGTGGCGCGCAAGCCGTGCCTTCTCGCCCCGCAGGAGAGGGGCTTTCAAAGCTTCCGGGTTTTTAAACTTCCAGCGAAGCCAGATCGCCCTTGCTCTCAAGCCACTGCTTGCGATCGCCAGCGCGCTTCTTCGCCAGCAACATATCCATCAACGAACGGGTCTGTTCGCCATCGTCGATGGTCAGCTGCACCAGCCGGCGCGTGTCGGGGTGAATGGTCGATTCGCGCAGCTGCTGCGGATTCATTTCGCCCAGGCCTTTGAAGCGGGTGACGCTGACCTGGCCCTTGATCTTTTCGCGCGCGATCTTGTCCAGCAGCGTGGTCTTTTCTTCTTCGTCCAGCGCATAGAACACCTGCTTGCCCACGTCCACACGGAACAGCGGCGGCATTGCCACGAATACGTGTCCAGCCGCCACCAATGCCGGGAAATGCCTGAGAAACAGCGCAGTCAACAAGGTCGCGATATGCAAACCATCGGAGTCGGCGTCGGCCAGGATGGTGACCTTGCCGTAGCGCAGCCCGCTGATGTCGTCCTTGCCCGGGTCGCAGCCGATCGCGATCGCCAGGTTGTGCACTTCTTCGGAGGCCAGCACGCTGCCCGAGGCCACTTCCCAGGTGTTGAGGATCTTGCCGCGCAGCGGCAGGATCGCCTGAAAATCCTTGTCGCGCGCCTGCTTGGCCGAGCCGCCGGCCGAATCGCCTTCGACCAGGAACAACTCGGTACGCGACAGGTCCTGGCTGATGCAATCGGCCAGCTTGCCGGGCAGGGCGGGGCCCTGGGTGACCTTCTTGCGGACGATCTGCTTTTCGGTCTTCAACCGCGCACTGGCGCGATCGATGGCGATCTGCGCGATCTTCTCGCCGATCTCCACGTTCTGATTGAGATACAGGCTGAAGGCATCGTGCGCGGCGCCTTCGATGAAACCGGCGGCCTGGCGCGAGGACAGACGCTCCTTGGTCTGCCCGGAGAATTGCGGGTCGGTCATCTTCAGGCTGAGCACGAAGGTGACCCGGTCCCACACATCTTCCGGCGCCAGCTTGACCCCGCGCGGCAGCAGGTTGCGGAAATCGCAGAACTCGCGCAACGCATCGGTCAGGCCCGAACGCAGGCCGTTGACGTGGGTGCCGTGCTGCGCGGTCGGAATCAGGTTGACGTAGCTTTCCTGTACGAGCTCGCCTTCCGGCACCCAGGCCGCGGCCCAGTCGACGATCTCGGTGTCTTTCTTCAGGCTGCCTGCGAACAGGTCGGCCGGCAGCAACTCGTGCTCGGCCATTTCGCCTTTCAGATAATCGCGCAGGCCATTTTCGAAGTACCAGCTGTCCTGCTCGCCGGTCGCTTCGTCATGCAGTTTGACGGTCAGCCCGGGGCACAGCACCGCCTTGGCGCGTAGCAGATGGCGCAGCGCGCGCACGTTGAACTTGGGCGTGTCGAAGTACTTCGGGTCGGCCCAGAAGCGCAGCCGCGTGCCGGTGTTCTTCTTGCCGACGGTGCCGACTACTTCCAGCTTGGAGGCGGCGATGCCGTCGCGGAACTCCATGCGGTGCTCGCTGCCTTCGCGCTTGATGAACAGCTCGACCTTGGTCGACAGCGCATTGACCACGCTAACACCCACGCCGTGCAGGCCGCCGGAGAAGGTGTAGTTGCGATTGTTGAATTTGCCGCCGGCGTGCAGCCGGGTCAGGATCAACTCCACACCGGGAATCTTCTCCTCCGGGTGCATGTCCACCGGCATGCCGCGGCCGTCGTCGGAGACCTCGCAGCTGCCATCCTTGAACAAGGTCACTTCGACCTGCTTGGCGTGACCGGCCAGCGCCTCGTCGACCGAGTTGTCGATCACTTCCTGCGCCAGATGGTTCGGGCGCGCAGTGTCGGTGTACATGCCAGGACGGCGTTTGACCGGGTCCAGGCCCGACAGCACTTCAATATCGGCGGCGTTATAACGGGTGTTCATGCATCTCTTGGCACGTGAAACGACGCGCAAGTGTGGGGGCAGAACCGTTTTTTTGCACGCGACAGGCGTTCAGTGCAGGGCGGGGTGCGGCTGGATACCCTGGCGTTGGATTCGGAACCAAACGTCCCCACCTGAGGATGTCACCGAAACCGGAGGACACCATGAAGTTCAAGCACATTCTGATGCTCACCCTGGGTGCGGCCGCAGTGGCGGCGCTTCCTGCCATGGCCCAGGCCGCTCCGCAGCAGACCGGTCAGGGCGCTGCCGCGCAGAAGGCCGACGACGCCAAGGCCAAGACCGAAGCCGAGCGCAAGGCAGAGCGCCGTGCCGCCGCTGCCGCGCAGAAGCCCAAGGCCGATGCCGCGCTGCCCGAGGAAGAGGAAGAAAAGAAGCCGGCGCGCTGATCGCGCTGCGCATCGGCAGGCTTCATATCGGTCATCTGCTCACAGACGCCCCGGCCTAGGTCGGGGCGTCTGCATTTGCGGCCCACGCGGCGCGCGTTTGTCACTGCGTGATCGCAGCGGCGTTACGCAACCCTTGGGCATTCGTCCGTCACCCGCTAAACTATGGCTTTCCGGGAGGCTTCAAGCCCCATGACCCCCCTGATTTTTGTTACAGGCGGCGTAGTGTCCTCGTTGGGTAAGGGCATTGCGGCTGCTTCGCTTGCGTCCATTCTTGAAGCGCGTGGCCTGAAGGTCACGATGATGAAGCTGGACCCGTACATCAATGTGGACCCGGGCACGATGAGCCCGTTCCAGCACGGCGAGGTCTACGTCACCGACGACGGTGCCGAGACCGATCTGGATCTGGGCCACTACGAGCGCTACGTGCGCACGCGTCTTTCGCGCAAGAACTCCGTCACCACCGGCCGGATCTACGAGAACGTGATCCGCAAGGAGCGCCGCGGCGATTATCTGGGCGCCACCGTGCAGGTGATTCCGCATATCACCGATGAGATCCGTCGTTGCATCGACGAGGCCACCGCAGGTTTCGATGTCGCATTGATCGAGATCGGCGGCACCGTGGGCGACATCGAGTCGCTGCCGTTCCTGGAAGCGATCCGCCAGGTGCGCACCGAGCGCGGCGCCGAAAAGGCCATGTTCATGCATCTCACCCTGGTGCCGTACATCGCTGCTGCCGGTGAGTTGAAGACCAAGCCGACCCAGCATTCGGTCAAGGAACTGCGCTCGATCGGCATCCAGCCGGACGTGCTGCTGTGCCGCTCCGAACAGGCGGTGCCGGATTCGGAACGTCGCAAGATCGCGTTGTTCACCAACGTCTCCGAGCGCGCGGTGATCAGCTGCCCGGATATCGATGTGCTGTACGGCATGCCGCTGGAACTGCGCCGCCAGGGCCTGGACGAGTTGGTGATCGATCAGTTCAAGCTGCGCGACAAGGTCGCCGCGGCCGATCTGTCCGAATGGGCTGCGGTGGTGGATGCGGTCAAGCATCCGCTGGACGAAGTCACCATTGCGGTGGTCGGCAAGTACGTCGATCACCAGGACGCCTACAAGTCGGTGGCCGAAGCATTGCGGCACGGTGGCCTGCGCCAGCGCACCAAGGTCAATCTGAAGTGGCTGGAAGCGCAGGACCTGGAAGGCAGTGACATGGCCGCGTTGCAGGACATCGACGGCATTCTGGTGCCGGGCGGTTTCGGCGATCGCGGCTTCGAAGGCAAGGTGCAGACCTCCAAGTACGCGCGTGAGCACAAGGTGCCGTACTTCGGTATCTGCTACGGCATGCAGGCGGCGGTGGTGGACTATGCCCGCCATGTCGCCAATCTGGATGCGGCCAACAGCACCGAGAACGATCGCCAGTCGCCGCATCCGGTGATCGGCCTGATCACCGAGTGGCGCACCGCCACCGGCGAAGTCGAAAAGCGCGACGAGAAGTCCGATCTGGGCGGCACCATGCGGCTGGGTCTGCAGGAGCAGCGGCTGAAGCCGGGCACGCTGGCGCGCGAGGTGTACGGCAAGGATGTGGTGGCAGAGCGGCATCGTCATCGCTACGAGTTCAACAACCGCTACCGCACCCAGCTGGAAGACGCCGGCCTGGTGATTTCCGGCAAGTCGATGGACGACACGCTGGTGGAAATGGTGGAGCTGCCGCGCGAGACGCACCCGTGGTTCCTGGCCTGCCAGGCGCACCCGGAATTCCTCTCGACACCGCGCGACGGGCACCCGCTGTTCATCGGCTTCGTGCGCGCCGCGCGCGAGAAGAAGGCGGGTGGCAAGTTGTTGAAGGAAGCGCGTGCGTGAGCTGTCCCTTCTCCCATCGGGAGAAGGTGGCGCGAAGCGCCGGATGAGGGTACGGGCGAAGCCTCATGCACCCAATTCTTCAACTACATACGCGCCAACCATACCCTCACCCCAATCCCTCTCCCGGTGGGAGAGGGGCTTCAATCAACAAGGTGACCTGATGAAACTGTGTGACTTCGACGTTGGCCTGGATCAGCCGTTGTTCCTGATCGCCGGCCCCTGCGTGATCGAGTCGATGCAGCTGCAGCTCGACGTGGCCGGCAAACTCAAGGAGATCACCGGCAGGCTGGGGATCAACTTCATCTTCAAGTCGAGCTTCGACAAGGCCAATCGCACCTCTGGCACCAGCTTCCGCGGCCCTGGCCTGGAAGAGGGCCTGAAGGTGCTGGCTGCGGTGAAGCAGCAGATCGGCGTGCCGGTGCTGACCGACGTGCACGAATACACCCCGATGAACGAGGTCGCCGCCGTCGTCGACGTGCTGCAGACCCCGGCTTTCCTGGTGCGCCAGACCGACTTCATCAAGAACGTCTGCGCCGCCGGCAAGCCGGTCAACATCAAGAAGGGCCAGTTCCTGGCGCCGTGGGACATGAAGCCGGTGGTCGACAAGGCCAAGTCGACCGGCAACGAGCAGATCATGGTCTGCGAGCGGGGCGCCTCGTTCGGCTACAACAATCTGGTCAGCGACATGCGCTCGCTGAGCGTCATGCGCGACACCGGCTGCCCGGTCGTCTTTGATGCCACCCATTCGGTGCAGTTGCCGGGCGGGCAGGGCAGCAGTTCCGGTGGTCAGCGCGAGTTCGTGCCGGTGCTGGCGCGCGCTGCGGTGGCGGTGGGTATCTCCGGGCTGTTTGCCGAAACCCATCCGGATCCGTCCAAGGCGCTGTCCGATGGCCCCAACGCGTGGCCGCTGGACCGCATGGAGGAACTGCTCGAAACCCTGATGGAACTGGATGCCGTCACCAAGAAGCACGGGTTCGCGCGCTTCGCATGAGTTCCGATCCCTGGGCGCTGGCCGCGTCGCGCCGCCAGCGTCGGCAGTGGCGCCACTGGCCTTGGGGCTGGATCGCGCTGGTCGCATCGATCACCGCGTGGGCGTGCATGGCCGCGATGACGGTGCTGGTCGCTGCCAGCATGGGCATGCCGGGCGACGGCGACCATGCCATGCGGGCCACGCGGGTGCCGATGCTGGTCACGCTGCTGCTGGCCGCGGTAGCGATCGCAAGTTGCCTGATCGCCGGCCCGCTGGCGTTGCGGCTGGCTCGCCAATCCGGCGCAGCGATCGTTGCGCTGGTGTTGCTGTCGGTCTTGCTGCTGCTGTCTGGTTTACCGCTGCTGGGCTTGATGGCCTAGCGGCATGTTCGCCGGCCTGTCGCGTGCGGCGGCTGCATGCGATTTGGCAATGTGCCGGTGTGCGGCGATAATCCCGCAGCTTGTTTCCGGTGTACTTCCCCCCTTACTGGTAACCGATCGTTCCTATGACCACTATCGCCAAGATCCTCGCCCGCGAAATCCTCGACTCCCGCGGCAATCCCACGCTGGAGGCCGAAGTCACGCTGGAAGACGGCTCGTTCGGCCGCGCCGCCGTGCCCTCGGGCGCCTCGACGGGCACCAAGGAAGCGGTGGAACTGCGCGATGGCGACAAGACCCGCTACCTGGGCAAGGGCGTGCTGCACGCGGTGCAGAACGTCAACGGCACCATCGCCGAGACGCTGAAGGGCTTCGATGCGGCCGACCAGCAGGGCTTGGACCGTCGCCTGATCGACCTGGACGGCACCGAGAACAAGGGCCGCCTGGGCGCCAACGCGTTGCTGGGTGTGTCGCTGGCCGCCGCGCATGCCGTGGCCGCCTCGCGCAAGCAGCCGTTGTGGCAGTACCTGTCCACCATCACCGAATCCGATGTATCGCTGCCGGTGCCGATGATGAACATCATCAACGGCGGCGCACACGCCGACAACAACGTCGATTTCCAGGAGTTCATGGTGCTGCCGGTCGGCTGCAGCTCGTTCTCCGAAGCGCTGCGTGCCGGTACCGAAATCTTCCACGCGCTCAAGTCGGTGCTCAAGGGCCATGGCCTGAGCACGGCAGTGGGCGATGAAGGCGGCTTTGCGCCGGACTTCCGCAGCAACGTCGAAGCGCTGGACACCATTCTCGAAGCGATCGGCAAGGCTGGCTACACCGCTGGCGAAGACATCCTGCTGGGCCTGGACGTGGCCTCCAGCGAGTTCTACGACAACGGCAAGTACAACCTGGTCGGCGAGAACAAGCGCCTGACCAGCGAGCAGTTCGTCGACTTCCTGGCCGACTGGGTCGCGCAGTACCCGATCATCAGCATCGAAGACGGCCTGGCCGAAGACGACTGGGCCGGCTGGAAACTGCTCACCGACCGCGTCGGCAAGAAGGTGCAGCTGGTCGGCGACGATCTGTTCGTCACCAATCCGAAGATCTTCAAGCAGGGCATCGACTCGGGCACCGCCAATGCGATCTTGATCAAGGTCAACCAGATCGGCACGCTGACCGAGACGCTGGAAGCCATCGCGATGGCGCATGCGGCCAACTACGCCTCGATCGTCTCGCACCGCTCGGGCGAAACCGAAGACACCACCATCGCCGACATCGCCGTGGCCACCACCGCCACGCAGATCAAGACCGGCTCGCTGTGCCGCAGCGATCGCGTCGCCAAGTACAACCAGTTGCTGCGCATCGAGCAGGCGTTGGGCTCCGGCGCACGCTATGCCGGTCGCGACGCGTTCGTTTCGATCAAGCGATAAGCCGTGCGCAACTGGCGCTGGCTACTGCTGGTGCTGGCGGTGCTGCTGGCTTGGCTGCAGTACCGCTTCTGGTTCGGGTCTGGGAATTCCGGCGAAGTCATGATGCTGGAAGCCCAGGTCGCGCATCAGACACAGGACAACGAAGGTCTGCGCCAACGCAACCAGGCGTTGGCAGCAGAGGTGAAGGATTTGAAAGACGGCGAGGCGGCAATCGAGGAGCGCGCGCGCAGCGAGCTGGGCATGATCAAGCCAGGCGAGACGTTCTATCGCGTGGTCGAGGATGCGCCGCCGCTGCCGCCCGCAGTGGCCGCGCCGTCGACCGAACCCGAGGCGCCCGCCGCAACCGCTCCGGCGGAACAGCCATGACCGGTTCGATCTGGGCGATCGTGCCGGCCGCCGGGCGCGGCACGCGCTTTGGCGGGCAGGTCCCCAAACAATATCTGCATGCTGCTGGTCAGCCTTTGATGGCTTACACGCTGGCGGCACTGGCAGCGCATCCGGTGGTGGCCGGAATTGTCGTGGCGATCGCGCCTGACGATGCCGACTGGCCGGGTTGGACGGCGGTGCAGTCCAAGCCGGTGTTGACCTGCGTGGGCGGCGTGACCCGTGCGGCATCGGTACTGGCCGGATTGCTGGCCCTGCCCGAGAGCGTGCGCGCCGATGACTTTGTGCTGGTGCACGATGCCGCACGTCCCAATCTGGCGCTGGCCGATCTGGAGCGCTTGCTGGAAATCGGTCGCGGTGATCCGGTTGGCGCGATCCTGGCCGCACCGGTGCGCGATACCCTCAAGCGGGCCGGCGACGATGGCGGCATCGATGCCACCGAGCCGCGCGAGCGTCTGTGGCGCGCGCTTACCCCACAGCTGTTTCGCCGCCATCAACTGATCCGTGGCCTTACCGAAGCATCGGCCGCTGGTGTCGACGTGACCGACGAGGCGATGGCGATGGAACGGTTGGGATTGCGTCCGTTGTTGGTGGAAGGTGCCGAGGACAACTTCAAGGTGACCACGCCGGTTGACCTGGCACGCTTCGAATTCGAACTGGCACGTCGCGGCGTGGCGGTGGATGCCGAATTAGTGGCCACACGCAACGATGCGGTGTTTGCCGGTGCCAATCACGACGTCAATACGCTTTAGAGCGGCTGTCGAACGATTGCGAGGCCGGTTTGCGGAACCGGCAGTGTAGGCCACTCGTACACTGCGGTCTACTTTGCAACGTCCATGCCGACCTAAACGACAGCTTGCTCCCTGTTGCTGGGCACTCTCACTCACCACGGATTTTCCATGTCTTTCAATGTTCGAATCGGTCAGGGCTACGACGTGCATGCGTTCGGTGCGGGCGACCACGTGATGCTGGGCGGGGTGCGCGTGGCGCACAGCCATGGCGTGCTCGCGCACAGCGATGGCGACGTGGTGCTGCACGCGCTATGCGATGCGATGCTGGGCGCGCTGGCGCTGGGCGATATCGGCCAGCATTTCCCGCCGTCCGACGCGCGCTGGAAGGACGCCGACAGCGCGCAGTTCCTGCAGCACTGCGATCACTTGCTGCGCGAGCGTGGCTGGCGCGTGGGCAATGCCGACATCACCGTGGTCTGCGAGCGCCCCAAGATCGGCCCGCATGCGCTGGCAATGCGCGAACGCATCGCCGGGCTGCTTGCGATCGAGCTCGATGCGGTCAGCGTCAAGGCCACCACCAGCGAACAACTCGGTTTCACCGGTCGCAGCGAAGGCATTGCTGCGCAGGCGGCGGTGTTGCTCGGCAGGATCGCCGCCTAACAGCGACCAACAAAACCACTGCGCTCATCGTCAGGCAGGCGCGGCAGGTGCTCTGTACAGTATGTAGCACGGGTACCCTGCGGTTCCGAGCGTGCCGTCCATACTCACCTGACGCCTGCCGGCCAGGTTTTTAGCACGCACGCCGGGCTCGCCTCGACGTTGCAATGCGACACCACCGCGCCGAGGCACTCGGCACACAGCGCACGACACGTCGGCGCGAAGGTCAACCACAGCATGAGCGACACCTCTGTTCTGCCGCGCGCGCATGGCGCTGCGGTTCTTGGCGCAGCAATGCGCAGCACGCCCGAAGATTTTCAGGTCGATGAGCTGCCTGCATTCGAAGCCTCCGGCGAAGGCGAGCACCTGTTGCTCAGCGTGCGCAAACGTGGCCAGAACACCGCGTATATCGCCAAGAAACTTGCGCTGTGGGCGGGCATTGCGGAAATGGGCGTCAGCTACGCCGGCTTGAAGGATCGCCATGCGGTGACCACGCAGCGTTTCAGCGTGCATCTGCCAAAACGTATCGCGCCGGACATCGCCGCGCTGGACGACGACGAAATGCAGGTGGTCGATAGCACCTGGCACAACCGTAAGCTGCAACGCGGCGCGCTGCACGGCAATCGCTTCGTGTTGACGCTGCGCCAGGTGCAGGGCGAACGCGACGCGATCGAGCAACGCTTGCAGGCGATCGCTGCACGCGGCATTCCCAACTGGTTCGGCGAACAACGCTTTGGTCGCGACGGCGGCAACGTGGCATCGGCGTTGGCGATGTTCGGCTACATGCAGGATGCCGCCGGTGCGTTGGTGCCGGCACCGAAGCGGCGTCTGCGCAACGATCAACGTTCGATATTGCTGTCGGCGGCGCGCTCGGCACTGTTCAATCGCGTGCTCACTGCACGCGTGGAGCAGGGCAGTTGGGACGCCGCGCTGGAGGGCGAGGCCTGGATGCTGGATGGCTCACGCAGCGTGTTCGGCCCCGAGCCGTGGAGCGATGTGCTGGCCGAGCGGCTGGCGCGTTTCGATATCCACCCCAGTGGCCCGTTATGGGGCGTGGGTGAGCTGCGCTCGACCGACCAGGCTGCAGCAGTGGAGCAGGGCGTGTTGTCCGATCCGCAATCCGAGGCGCTGCGGATCGGTCTGGAAGCCGCTGGCTTGAAGCAGGAGCGCCGCGCCTTGCGTCTGCGCCCGCAAGGATTGGACTACCGCTGGCTGGATGCGCAGACCCTGCAGGTCGAATTCGCACTGCCGCCGGGCTGCTACGCCACCGCAGTGCTGTGGGAGCTGGGCGAGGTGACCGACGCAGAGCGCGGCATGGCCAATGTCCGTTCCGACACTTGAGTTTTGCGTCGTGCGGCGAGGCGCAGCGCAAACAAACGTTGCCGGAGCCGAGGCGTTGTAGGAGCGGCCCTGGCCGCGACGGGCGTTACCGATAAAAGCGAACAATGCGCCAGCGCATCTTTCCCTAGCGCCGCGCCAACAACACCAACAACGCCCCCGTACCACCTTGCGTGGCCGGCGCCGAATGAAACGCCAGCACATCGTTGCGCTGGCGCAACAGCCGGTCCATCAGATTCTTCAGCACCGGCGCGCCGTTGTCCGACTGCAGCCCTTTGCCATGGATGATGCGCACGCAGCCATGTTCGTGCGCATGCGCATCGAGCAGGAACTGCCGCAACAATGATTCGGCTTGCGCTGCGGTGGCGCCATGCAGATCCAGTTCGTCCTGGATCGAGAACTGGCCGCGCTTGAGCCGCTGAAACAAGCGGGTGGGAAGATTCTCGCGCCGATAACTGGCGGTGTCGCCCGCCTCCAACGGCGCGCTGTCGCGCAGCAGACGTGCGAATTCGGTGTGCGCTTCGGCGTCGTCGCGCTCGGCCATGCGCGCGCGCGGCTTCGGGCGCGGTTTGGCGTTGGCCGGGGGGGCGACTTCACGAATCGGCTTGACCGCGCCAATCGCTGCGCGGAACAACGCGCCGTCGTCTTCGTCTTCAGGATGCGACATGGTCACAGCGTAACGTGCCCAACCTCAGGTGCAAGCGAAGATCAAGCGCGAAGGCGAGGGACGCATCCGGTATCATGACCCGGTTTTCCGAGGAGTCCCATGCGCGTACTGGTTAGCAACGACGACGGTGTCGACGCCCCCGGCATCCAGATTCTGGCCGAGGCGCTGCGCCATGCCGGTCATGAAGTGATGGTGGTCGCCCCCGACCGCGACCGCTCCGGCGCCAGCAATTCGCTGACGCTGGACGTGCCGATCCGCACCCGCCGCATCGACGCGCAGACCTGCGCGGTGGCCGGCACGCCGACCGACTGCGTGCATCTGGCGCTGACCGGCATGCTCGATTACGACCCGGACATCGTGGTTTCCGGCATCAACAACTCGGCCAATCTCGGCGACGACGTGATCTATTCGGGCACCGTGTCTGCCGCGATGGAGGGCCGCTTTCTCGGCTTGCCCGCAGTGGCGGTCTCGCTGGTGACGCATCACCACGAAGCGCATCACTATGAAACCGCCGCGCGCGCCGCAGTGGAGATCGTGGCGCGCCTCAAATCCGATCCCTTGCCCGCCGACACCATCCTCAACGTCAACGTGCCGGATCTGGCCTGGTCGGATGTGCTCGGTTTCGAAGTCACCCGGCTCGGCAACCGCCACCGTTCCGAGCCCTGCGTGCCGCAACGCGATCCGCGCGGCCGTACCGTGTACTGGATCGGCCCGGCCGGTCCCGAGCAGGATGCCGGCGCCGGCACCGATTTCCACGCCGTGCGCACCGGGCATATCTCGATCACCCCGATCCATGTCGACCTCACCCGCTATCAGGCGCTGGAAACCGTGGCCGGCTGGGTCGGTGGCCTGACTGCCGCACTGGACGCACCGGCATGACGCCGAGGCTGCGTCTGCTGCAACCTGAGTCGGTGGGGATCGGCATGACCTCGCAACGCGTGCGCGACCGGCTGGTCGAGCGCCTGCGCGAGGCCGGCATCCAGGACGAGGCCACGCTCAACGCGGTGCGTACCGTGCCGCGCCATCTGTTCATCGACGAAGCGCTGGCCTCGCGCGCTTACGAAGACACCGCATTGCCGATCGGCCACGGCCAGACCATCTCGCAGCCCTGGGTGGTCGCGCGCATGACCGAGGCGGTGCTGCAGGTCGGCCCGACCAAGGTGCTGGAAGTGGGCACCGGCTCCGGCTATCAGGGCGCGATCCTGGCCGCGCTGGGCCTGGAGGTCTATACCGTCGAGCGTATCGGCGACCTGCTACGGCAGGCGCGCAAGCGCTTCCGGCATCTGGGCATGAACGTGCGCAGCAAGCACGACGACGGCCGCATCGGTTGGCCCGAGCATGGTCCCTACGATGCCATCGTGGTCACCGCTGCCGCCCCGGCGCTGGTGGATGCGCTGGTCGATCAACTGGCGGTCGGCGGGCGTCTGGTCGCCCCGGTCGGTGGCGCGTCTTCGCAATCCCTGATGCAACTCACACGTGGTGCCGACGGCGCGATCGAACAGCAGGTTCTGGCGCCGGTCACGTTCGTCCCGCTGTTGTCGGGCATGCTGGATTGAATCCATGAGAGTTCCTCGATGAAGATCTTCGGGCCGTTGTACGACGTGGCCATTCGTTGGTCGCGCAATCGGCGCGCACCCGCGCTGCTGACCGGTCTCAGCTTCGTGGAGGGCTTCATCTTTCCAGTGCCGCCGGAAGTGATGCTGGCGCCGATGTCGCTGGCCGAGCCCAAGCGTGCGTTGTGGTTCGCCACCTTGAGCCTGATCGGCTCGGTGTGCGGCGCGCTGGTCGGCTATCTGCTAGGCCATTTCGCCTTTGCCGCGTTGCAGCCGGTGATCGAATGGCTGGGTTGGAGCGTGAAGATCCAGGCGCAGATCGAGATGCTGCGCGCGCTGGTGGCCGAGTCGCCGTGGAAGGCCTTCTGGGCACTGGTGCTGGTGGGTTTCACCCCGATTCCTTTGAAGATCTTTACCTGGGCCTCGGGCGTGGTCGGTGTGCCGATCCTGCCCTTCATCGCCAGCATGCTGGTGGGGCGCGGCAAGCGCGTGTATCTGGTGGCCGGCGCGATCCGGTTGGGTGGCGCACGCGCCGAAGCAGCGCTGCATCGCTGGATCGAGCCGCTGGGCTGGGTGGCCATGGCCGTCCTGGCCGCGGGCGCAGGGTGGTTGGTGTGGAAGACAATGAACGGATGAGCACGTTGCAGATGAATTCGTTACGTAAGACAGCAGTGATGCTCGTGGTCGCCATCGGGCTGACCGCCTGCAGCAGCGCCACGGTGGTGCGTTCGCCCGGCGCCGGCGGTTCGTCGTCTTCGCGTCCGTCTGCGGCTGCGCGTCCCTCGGTGCCGCGCCCAGGTGCGACCGTCACCGTCCAGCGCGGCGACACGCTGTACGCCATTTCGCGCCGGACCAATATCACCGCGCCGGATCTGGCCGCCTGGAACGGCCTGTCTTCACCGAACACCATCTATCCCGGCCAGACGCTCAAGCTGTATCCGGGTGGTGCCAGCAAGCCGGGTAGCAGCACTTCGACGGCCGGCACGGTGGTTCCGCCGCGTCCGACTGCACCGATCACTGCACCTGTGAGTAGTGGATTCCAGTGGCGCTGGCCGGCCGACGGCGTGGTGGTCGGCACCTTCGTCGCCGGCGAGACCACCAAGCAAGGCGTGGATATCGCCGGTGCCAGCGGGCAGGCGGTACGTGCGGCTGCCGATGGCGTGGTGGTGTACTCCGGCGCCGGCCTGGTCGGCTACGGCGAGCTGATCATCATCAAGCACAACGATCAGTGGCTGTCCGCCTATGGGCACAACCGCAAGCGCCTGCTCAACGAAGGCCAGAGCGTGAAGGCCGGCCAGCAGATCGCCGAAATGGGTCGCAGCGGTGCCGCCCGCGACATGCTGCACTTCGAGATTCGCTACAACGGCAAGCCGGTGGATCCGCTGCTGTATTTGCCGAAGAAGTGATTCGGGATTCGGGATTTGGGATTCGCAACGGCAAGCAACGGCGCTGGGCTGTCAGCGCTGCTTACAAGGCGCTGACAGCGGCTGGGAAATTGTTTGAGGTGTCGCTACTGCTGGCGTGAGAGCGACATCTGCTCCAGCCCGCAGTTGCGAATCCCCAATCCCGACTCCCCTAATCCCGGCCTTCCAGAATCATCGCCAACGCCACCCGGCGGCCTTCGCTGGCCAGCACGTTGTAGGTGCGCGCCGCGGCCGCATTGGTCATCGCTTCCAGGCCGATGCCGCGGGTCAGGCAGGCTGCCAGCACGTCCGTCTTCGGGAACTGCTGCCGCTCGCCGGTGCCGAGCAGGATCACTGCCGGGGCGAGCGCCAGCACCGCGTCCATATGCGCGACCTGGAGCTGTTCCAGGCCGGAGACCGGCCAGCCTTCCACCAGCTCGTCCGGCATCAGGATGAAACTGCGCTGCAGAATCTGGTCGTTCACCTTGGCGTGGCGGCCATCGGCCGCGCGCAGCGCATAGGTGTAGTCGGGATGTTCCTGGCTTAAAGGCATAACGAACTCGTCAGGTCAGCCGCGCGGCAACACGATCTGGCGCTTTTCCTTGCTGGGGCGGTAAAGAATGGCGACATGGCCGATCCGCTGCACCAGCGCGCTGCCGGTCTTCTGAGTAATGTCGGCAATCATGGCGTCGCGGGCCTCGCGATCCTCCGATGCCACCTTCACCTTGATCAGTTCGTGGCGCTCGAGCACTTCCTCGAGTTCGGCCAGAAATGCCGGCGTGACCCCTTTGCCGCCGGTTTGCAGCAGTGCTTTGAGATCGTGTGCCTGGCCGCGCAGGAAACGGTTCTGGGCGGAGGTGAGAACAATGGACATGCAGGATCAAAGGGAAGCAAAGGGTGTTCAGGGTATCATGGCGACCCGTTCGGACCCCTTTGCCAATGCCCTCCCGCAGTAAAAGCAGCCAGCGCTGGCTCAAGGAACACTTCGCCGACCCTTACGTGAAGAAGGCTCAGGCCGAAGGCATGCGCTCGCGTGCCGCCTACAAGCTGGAGGAATTGCTCCAGCGCGACCGCCTGCTCAAGCCGGACATGGTGGTGGTCGATCTGGGCGCCGCGCCTGGCGGCTGGTGCCAACAGGTGCGCAGGTCGCTCGGCGACACCGGCCGGGTACTGGCGCTGGATATCCTGGAGATGCCCCCGCTGGCCGGGGTGGAGTTCCTTCATGGCGACTTCAGGGAACAAGCCGTCCTATCGGAATTCGAAGCGATGTTGGGCGATGTGCCGGTGGACCTTGTTCTGTCCGATATGGCCCCCAATAAGAGTGGCATGGATGCGGTCGACCAACCGCGGATGATGCACCTGGCAGAACTGGCGATGGAATTTGCCGACAACCACCTCAAGACGGGTGGGGCATTTTTGATCAAGCTGTTCCAGGGTGTTGGATCCGACGACTACATTCGCGAGCTTCGCCGCCGCTATGAGAAGGTGACGATTCGTAAACCGGCGGCCTCGCGCAAGCGCTCCCCGGAAGTTTATGCGCTCGGTCAGGGCAAGCGTGCCCAGATCAAGTAAGCTGCCAATGACCACCGTGTTTCAAGAATTTGAAGAGTAGAGGGCACCGGAGCCAATGAGGATGAACGACTTGACCAAGAATCTGCTGCTGTGGGTGGTCGTCGCGGTTGTGCTGATGGTCGTCTTCCAGAGCTTCTCGCCGCGGATGGCAGGCGGCGTCGGCCCCGACTCGATCACCTACACCCAGTTCCTGAAGGAAGTGGACTCCGGTCGCGTCAAGTCGGTGGATTACACCGATGAGACCAACCTGGCCGTCAACGCGATCCGCTTCAAGCGCACCGACGGCAGCGAAGCCACCGTCTACGGTCCGCGCGACGATAAGCTGGTCGACGTGCTGTACAGCAAGAACATCGAAATGACCCGCCAGAAGCCTTCCACGGGCCCTGGTTTCTGGTCGTTGGTGCTCAACTTCCTGCCGGTCATCCTGATCATCGGCTTCTGGCTGTTCATCATGCGCCAGATGCAGGGTGGTGGCGGTGGTGCCAAGGGTGCGATGAGTTTTGGTAAATCGCGCGCCAAGTTGCAGGGCGAAGACCAGGTCAAGATCACGTTTGCCGACGTCGCCGGTTGCGACGAGGCCAAGGAAGAAGTCAGCGAGCTGGTCGACTTTCTGCGCGACCCGACCAAGTTCACCAAGTTGGGCGGCAAGATTCCGCGCGGCGTGTTGATGGTCGGCCCGCCGGGTACCGGCAAGACGCTGCTGGCCCGCGCGATCGCCGGCGAAGCCAAGGTGCCGTTCTTCAGCATCTCCGGTTCGGACTTTGTCGAAATGTTTGTCGGCGTCGGCGCAAGCCGTGTGCGCGACATGTTCGAGCAGGCCAAGAAGCACGCGCCGTGCATCATCTTCATCGACGAAATCGATGCGGTGGGCCGTCATCGCGGTGCCGGTCTCGGCGGCGGGCATGACGAGCGCGAGCAGACCTTGAACCAGCTGCTGGTCGAAATGGACGGCTTTGAAGGCGGCGAAGGCGTGATCGTGATCGCGGCCACCAACCGTCCCGACGTGCTGGATCCGGCGCTGCTGCGTCCGGGCCGTTTCGATCGACAGGTCGTGGTCGGGTTGCCGGACGTCAAGGGTCGCGAGCAGATTCTGCGTGTGCATATGC
This sequence comes from Xanthomonas hortorum pv. pelargonii, assembly GCF_024499015.1. NCBI lineage: Bacteria > Pseudomonadati > Pseudomonadota > Gammaproteobacteria > Lysobacterales > Lysobacteraceae > Xanthomonas > Xanthomonas hortorum. The sequence goes on from NZ_CP098604.1 coordinate 4,741,270, forward strand.
GCAAGCTGCCGCTGGCCGACGACGTGGTGCCGATGGTCATCGCCCGCGGGACGCCGGGTTTCTCGGGTGCCGATCTGGCCAACCTGTGTAACGAAGCGGCGTTGTTTGCGGCGCGCGGCAGTGAGAAGGAAGTCCGTATGGACCACTTCGACCGTGCCCGCGACAAGATCCTGATGGGCGCCGAGCGTCGCTCGATGGCCATGAGCGAAGACGAGAAGACGCTGACCGCGTACCACGAAGCCGGCCATGCCATCGTCGGCCGTCTGGTGCCCGAGCACGACCCGGTCTACAAGGTCACCATCATTCCGCGTGGTCGCGCCCTCGGCGTGACGATGTATCTGCCGGAAGGCGACCGTTACTCGATGAACCGGGTGGCGATCGAATCCCAGCTGTGCTCGCTGTATGGCGGCCGTGTTGCCGAGGAGTTGATCTTCGGCGGCGACAAGGTCACCACCGGAGCCTCAAACGACATCGAGCGTGCGACCAAGATGGCGCGCAACATGGTCACCAAGTGGGGCTTGTCCGACGAACTCGGCCCGGTGGCCTACGGCGAGGAAGAAGACGAGGTGTTCCTGGGCCGTTCGGTAACCCAGCACAAGAACGTCTCCGACGAAACCGCGCGCATGATCGACGAAGTGGTGCGGTCGATCCTGGACAAGGCCTACAGCAAGACCAAGGCGATCCTCACCGAGAACCTGGACAAACTGCACGCGATGTCGCAGTTGTTGCTGCAGTACGAAACCATCGACGTGCCGCAGATCGACGCCATCATGGAAGGCCGCGAGCCGCCGCCGCCGGCCGGTTGGGCCAAGTCCGACAAGGACGGTAGCAACAACAACGACAAGGGCAGCCCGCGTCCGTTGCCGCCGATTGCCGGGCCAGCCGAGCAGCTGTAACGCTACGCATCGGTCAGCTGCAGCAGCATCCATCAAGGCCGGGGAGCGATTCCCGGCCTTGATGCGTTTGGACGCTGACCAACGCAGCTCCCGGCTTCGGTCATTTGGCGGCGTCGGTTGATAATGCATTCGGCAGATCGCAAAACACGCGCGCCACGGTAGTGCGCACCAATCGCCACCCATCGCAACCGCTCCAGGAGAACCCCACGATGTTCGACACCGCCCTCAAGCTGGATTGCGCCGGTCGCATCCTGCGACTGGATGCGCCGCAGGTGATGGGCATCGTCAATGTCACGCCCGATTCGTTTTCCGACGGTGGCCAGCACGCCACCTGCGAGGCCGCCATCGCACATGGCTTGCGTCTGGTCGAGGAGGGCGCTGCGGTGCTGGATATCGGTGGCGAATCCACCCGTCCTGGCGCGACGCCGGTCGCGCTGGACGAAGAGCTGCAGCGCGTGATTCCGGTGATCCAGGCATTGGCGCAGCAGACCGGCGTGCCGATCAGTGTGGATACCTACAAGCCGGAGGTGATGCGCGCGGCCGTCGCAGCCGGCGCCGGCATGATCAACGATGTCTATGCGCTGCGTTCGCCGGGCGCGTTGGATGCTGCATCGGAATTACGCGTGCCGGTGGTGCTGATGCACGCACGCAGCGCACCGCATGCCATGCAGGACGCGCCGCATTACGACGACGTGGTGGCCGAGGTGCACCGCTTTCTGGCCGAGCGCATCTTCGCGGCCGAAATGGCCGGCATCGACAAACGCCGCCTGATCCTCGACCCCGGCTTCGGCTTCGACAAGACCACCACGCATAACCTCACCGTGCTGGCACAGCTGCAGCGCCTGCAGGAATTCGGCCTGCCGGTGCTGGCAGGGCTGTCGCGCAAGCGCAGCATCGGCGAGTTGACCGGGCGCGAGATTGCCGCAGACCGCGTATACGGTTCGATCGCCGCGCACCTGATTGCCGCGCAGCACGGCGCCCTGTTGCTGCGCGTGCACGATGTGGCCGCGACCGTGGATGCCTTGAAGGTGTGGAGCGCGATGTCGGCGATTCCCGTGCCGCGTGTAAGTGCGCCTTCGGTACCGACCATCCGTTGGCCGGACGAGGACTGATGCCGGCCGACCGACGCCCGCTCGCGATCGCGTTGATGGGCCCGACCGCCAGCGGCAAGACCGCGTTGGCATTGGAAGCGGCGCAGCGCTGGAATGGCGAGATCGTCAGCGTCGATTCGGCACTGGTGTATCGCGGGCTGGAGATCGGCGCGGCCAAGCCGGATGCCGCCATGCGTGCAGCCGTGCCGCATCATCTGCTCGATCTGCGCGATCCCTGGCAGATCTATTCGGCGGCGGAGTTCGCCAGCGATGCACGGCAGGCGATCGATCAGATCGTAGCGCGCGGCAAGCTGCCGATTCTCGCCGGCGGCACCGGACTGTACTTTCGCGCCTTGCTGGAAGGGCTGTCGCAGCTGCCCGAAGCCGATCCGCAGGTTCGCTTGACGATCGCAGCCGAAGCCGAACAACTCGGTTGGGCCGCGCTGCATACACAACTGGCGCAGGTCGATCCGTTCGCTGCTGCGCGGATCCACAGCACCGACCCGCAGCGTATCCAGCGGGCGTTGGAGGTCTACCGCATCAGCGGGCGGCCGATCAGCTATTGGCAGGCGCTACCGCCAGGCCCGCGCCTGCCGGTGCGGGTGTTGAAGGTGGTGCTGGCGCCGCGCGAGCGCGCCGTGCTGCATGCGCGGATCGAACAGCGACTGGACGCCATGCTGGCGCAGGGTTTTCTGGCAGAAGTGGAGCGTCTGCGCGCGCTGCCGCCACTGCGCGCGGTTGCCGCGCCGCTGGATCTGCCTGCGATCCGCGCGGTCGGTTATCGCCAGGCCTGGGAGTATCTGGATGGCGCCGGTAGCCTGGCGCAGTTCCGCGGAAAAGCCATCCATGCGACGCGTCAACTGGCCAAGCGGCAACTCACCTGGCTGCGTGGCGAGCTCGACGCGCGCTGGTTCGATCCGGAGCGTGACCGCGATCAATTGGAAGCTGCACTTGTCGGCTTCCTCGCTCATCGTCCCGCTGTGCCGCAGGCTTCAGGCGTGTAACATCCCGTTTCCGGGGCCGGCTGGGGATGGCAGGTGTCGACCGGGACAATAAGAACAATAATGAAGAGGAGTTTTCGATGGCTAAGGGGCAATCTTTACAGGATCCATTCCTCAACGCGCTGCGGCGCGAGCGGGTGCCGGTCTCTGTGTATCTGGTCAACGGCATCAAGCTGCAGGGCACGATCGAGTCGTTCGACCAGTTCGTGGTGCTACTGCGCAACACCGTGAGTCAGATGGTTTACAAGCACGCCATCTCCACGGTTGTGCCGGCGCGCAATGTGCGCGTGGGACCGGGTGGTGGTTATGTGCAACCCAATGAAGGCAACCAGGCGGAAGATGACGACGTCGAGCAGTAATGGAGTAGTGCGTGTTTGATCGCTCACGTAAGGGTGAACATGCGCTGTTGATTCAGACCCACTCCGGTGGGCCTGCCGAAGAGGATGTGCTGGAGGAGTTCGCCGACCTTGCAAAGTCGGCGGGCGCCACGATCGCGGCCACGCTCACCGCGCGCATCGACAAACCGAGCCCATCGACCCTGATCGGCAGCGGCAAGCTGGAAGAGGTCAAGGCGGCTGCCGAAGCCACCGGCGCGGATCTGGTGCTGGTCAACCACACCTTGTCGCCGGGTCAGGAGCGCAATCTGGAACGCTACCTGGAGCGGCGCGTGATCGACCGCACCGGGCTGATCCTGGACATCTTCGCGCAACGTGCGCGCAGCCATGAGGGCAAGCTGCAGGTGGAGCTGGCACAGTTGCGGCACATGGCCACCCGGCTGGTGCGCGGCTGGACCCACCTGGAGCGCCAGCGCGGCGGTGCGATCGGCCTGCGCGGCCCCGGCGAAACACAGCTGGAAACCGACCGCCGCCTGCTGCAGAAGCGCGTAGAGCAGTTGCAACAGCGGCTGGAAAAGGTCGAGGTGCAGCGCACCCAGATGCGCCGCGCGCGCATGCGCAGCGAATTGCCGCGCATTGCATTGGTCGGCTATACCAACGCCGGCAAATCGACGCTATTCAATGCGTTGACCGGTGCCGAGGCCTACGTGGCCGATCAATTGTTCGCCACGCTCGATCCCACCGTGCGCCGCATCGCGTTGCCGGGCGGCAGTGCGATCCTGGCCGATACGGTCGGCTTCGTACGCGATCTGCCGCACCAACTGGTCGCCGCGTTCCGCTCGACCCTGTCCGAAGCACGCGACGCCGATCTGTTGTTGCACATCGTCGATGCAGCCGACCCGTTGCGCGAAGAACGCATCCGCCAGGTCGATGAGGTGTTGCATGCCGTCGGCGCGGGCGATCTGCCGCAGCTGCTGGTGTTCAACAAGATCGACAAGATCGAGGGCGCGCAAGTGCGTCACGATGCACAGGACGGCATCCCCGACCAGGCGCGGCGCGAACGCGTGTGGGTCTCTGCGCGCGATGGACGCGGGTTGGAAGAGTTGCAACACGCACTCGGCCAGCGGCTGGATCTGCGTCATCTGACCGGACAGCTGCGGCTGCCGCCGTCGGCGGGGCGCTTGCGTTCCAAGCTGCATCAGCTGGAAGTGGTGCGTAACGAGCAATCCGACGAGGATGGCTGGTTGCTGGACGTCGATCTGCCGATGGTCGAAGCCGAGCGGCTCGCCGCCAGCGAAGACGGCGCACCGCTGCGCGCGATGCTGCCGGATCGCCGCGAAGACTGGGAATCGTGATCGGCACTGCACAGTCGGGTTGGCTCGACTGTGCAGAACGCCTGAGTCGATTCAGCGCGGGCCGAGCAGTACGCCTGCCTTGCGCATATCGCCACTGAACCTCTGCCACGCCGTGGCTGTCCCGTTTCTGCAGCCGCCGCAGACAGATGGGACGAATTGGGCTAAAACGTTCGCTGCCTCTTTATTCCCTTGCCTATGTCCATGTCCGCCGATTTCGAACTGCAGCAGTTGGCCGAAACCCTTGGTCAGCAACTGCTTGCCGCGCGCGAGCGCCTGGTCACCGCCGAGAGCTGCACCGGCGGCTGGATCGCCAAGGCGGTGACGGATGTGGCGGGTTCGTCGCACTGGTTCGATTGCGGCATGGCCGCCTACAGCTACGAGGCCAAGCAGGCATTGCTCGGCGTGCGGCCGCATACGCTGGAAGTGCACGGTGCGGTCAGCCGCGAAACGGTGATCGAAATGGTCTCCGGTGCGCTGGTCAATTCCGGCGCCAGCATCGCCGTGGCGGTGACCGGCATTGCCGGGCCGGGTGGCGGCAGCGAGGACAAGCCGGTCGGCACGGTGTGGATCGGCTGGAAGCGTCGTGGTGGTTATGCCACTGCGCAGCTGTTCCAGTTCAACGGCGATCGCGATGCAGTGCGTCGGCAAACCGTGGTTGCGGCGCTGCGCGGTTTGAGCGCATTGCTATAGGTGCGTGATCTGCGCGCCAGCCGCTCTGGTGCATTGGCTGTCTGATGTGTCGCACAAGTGTGATTGCCAACGCCGCGATGCTCGCCTGACGATGCGTGGCATTGTTTTAACGCATTGCTCCAATGCGTATCGAACGATAGCCGCATTCGTCACGCGCTCCGCGTGTTCGGTTACCTGCGTTGCTCAGTCTCGTTAACCCGGTAAGGTGTGAAGCCACGCGAACTGCGGCGCTCGCCGTACTGCATCGCCTGCGCGCTTTGTCGGGGGACAAACATGGGCATGGACCAGCAACGTTGCACCGCGCTTGCGCTCGCACTTTTTGCGGGCATGCAGGTATCGCCGCTGTGTGCACAGGCAATCGCGCAGCCAGATCCAAAGGAGCCGGCAACGCTGGCAGCGCTCAAGGTCACTGCGCAAAAGCGCGAGGAATCGCTGCAGAACGTGCCGGTGGTGCTTTCGGTGCTTCCCGAGCAGCTGTTGCAGGACAGCGGCGTGCACGACATCAAGGAGCTGCAGATGCTGGTGCCCGGCTTGATCGTGACCAGCAGTCAAAGTGCAGCCCAGACCACCGCGCGCATTCGCGGCATCGGCACGGTTGGCGACAATGCCGGGCTCGAATCCTCGGTGGGTGTGGTCATCGATGGCGTGGCCCGCGCGCGCAACGGCGTGAGCTTTGCCGACCTGGGGGAGCTAGAGCGCATCGAAGTGTTGAAAGGCCCGCAAGGCACCGTGTTCGGCAAGAACACCTCGGCCGGTGTCATCAACGTGGTCACGCGCCGGCCCAGTTTTACCCGCAGTGCCGATGCCGAAATCACCGCGGGCAACTTTGGCGCGCTCGGGATTACCGCCGCCTTCAACGATGCGCTGGGCGACACCAGCGCATTACGCGTGTATGCCGCCAGACGGCGTCGCGATGGATTCGAGCAGGTGGTCACCGGCGCTGGTCCGCGCACCGCCACCGACGATGGCGACCAGAATCTGCGCACCGCGCGCGTGCAGCTTCTTTGGGAGCCCACCGATGATCTGGACATCAATCTGGCGGCCGACGACACCAGCCGCCAGGAAAATTGCTGCGTCACCGTGACCACCGAGCGCGGGCCGACCGCTGCGCTGATCGATGCGCTGACGCCGGGCGGGCAGGGCACCACTGCGCGTGCCGACCCGCACAGCAGGCGTGCCTACAGCAATCGCAGCACCGCGCAGGAGATTCAGGACAAGGGCATCTCGGCACAGGTGGACTGGACCACCCCGTGGTTGAGCGAGGCGGTGCTGACTTCGATCACCGCAGTGCGCGACTGGAAATCCGTCAACGGCCTGGATTTCGATTACAGCGCTGCAGACATTCTCTATCGCGCTCCGCGCGAGGACGAGATGCTGACCAGGTTCAAGACCTTCAGTCAGGAGCTGCGCCTGGCTGGATCGGGTGAGCGTCTCGATTGGATGGTCGGCGCGTTTTACGCAGACGAAACCCTGCATCGCAACGAGTCCTATCGCTTCGGCAGTGCTTACGAGCCGTATCTGTCCAGCGTGCTGCTTGCACGCGTCAATCCGGCGTTGGCCGCACGTGCGGATGCGACGCGCTTTCTCGCCGACGCCACCGGTCTGCCGGTTGGCACGCTGTTCCGTGGACAGGGGAGTCAGGACCGCTTTCGTCAGGATGGCACCAGCGCCGCGCTGTTCACCAACAACACCTGGCACGCCACCGACGCGCTGGATGTCGTGGTGGGGTTGCGCTACACCTACGAGAACAAAACGCTGCGATCGGCATTTCAGAATCCCGATGGAAGCCCGGCGTGTGCCAGTTATTTCGCGCCTAGCGGCCAGGTCGATCCGGCTGCATTACGGCGGATCGGTGCGGCGCTGGTGGCGCGCGGTGTGCCCGCATCTGCGGTGCCGACGATCGCACCGCAAGTGATCGGCTTCACCTGTCTGCCTTGGGCCAATGTCGCCCATGATGGTCGTCGGACCGAGCAGCAACGCACCGAGCGCGAGTGGTCCGGTACCGCCAAGCTGGCGTATCGCTGGAACGATGCGCTGATGACGTATGTGTCGGCGGCGCGTGGCTATAAGGCAGGCGGTTTCAATCTGGATCGCGTGCAGTCCTCCGATGGCTTGTCCAGCGGCGTGCAGGGCATCCTGCCGGTGGATGACACCGCGTTCCCGGGCGAGTTCGTCGACAGCTACGAGCTTGGCGCCAAGAGCACTTGGCTCGGTGGCAACCTGCTGTTGAATGCAGCCCTGTTCTATCAGGATTTCAGCGATTTTCAGCTCAACAACTTCCTGGGGACCAGCTTTGTGGTGCGTGCCATTCCCACCGTGGTGTCGCGCGGCATCGATGCCGAAATTCTGTGGCAGGGCGCAGTGCCTGGCCTGATGCTGCAAGGCGGGCTCAGCTATACCGACACCCGCTATGGCGACGATCTCTTACCGGATGCGGATCTGGCGCTGCTGCCGGGCAGCCGTTTGAGTTTTGCGCCGCGGTGGTCGGCCAATCTGTCGGTGACCTACGAACGCGCGCTTGGCAACCGGCTCACAGGCCGTTTCAACGTCGGCGCCAAGTACAGCTCCGAATACAACGCAGGCTCGGATCTGGATCCGCAAAAATCGCAACCGGGCTACACCTTGCTCAATGCGCGCCTGGGCATCGGCGCCAACGACAAGCGCTGGCTGCTGGAAGCATGGGCAGAAAATCTAGGCAATGAAACCTATCGGCAGATCGTCATCGACGCGCCACTCCAGGCTGGTTCGTGGAATGCGTTTCTGGGTGCGCCGCGCACGTATGGAGTGACGTTGCGGCTGCGCTATTGAGCCTGTTTCGCCTGACGTCCTGGCAGCGTTACACGGACGCGTTACAGCAAGCACGATCTAACGTGGGCTAAGCCTGATGTGGAGGGAGGCGCGACATCGTCATGCAGATCGGCTACAAACAAGCTCTCGTTGTTGAGCTGCGTGCCGATGCATCTGATTTTCGCCCCTGTGTTGTTTTCGTCCATGCCAGAGGCAGTTGGCAGACGGTTCGCGTCTCTGGATCGCCCGGGCGCCTATTTTCAACCGCCTGCACACACATCTGCCGGTCGCTCGATGACCCCGCGCGTGCGTGATGATGCAGGTGCCTGCATGGCGCAGGGATCGTCTCGGAACACAGCTCCGATGCGGTCGATCTTCGACGACCCGCAACGCGCTGCACCTCCTGCACGCGTGCAGCGCCTGGCTGCCGCACACGCACAGGCGGTGCACTGATGTGGGAAGCGCTCGGCACCGTTCGTGACCTAGGGCGTCTGCAGGAAATCGCCGCGGTCCTGATTCGTTACGGGTTCGGCGATGTGGTGCGCCGCATTGGCTTGGCCGATGTGCTCGAGCGTGCCGGCAAGCTGTTGCACTGGCATAACGCCGAGGGCCGTTTGCGCCTGTCCGCCGCAATGCGCGTGCGGCGGGCCCTGGAAGAACTCGGGCCAACCTTCGTCAAGCTGGGGCAGGTACTGGCCACGCGTGTGGACCTGTTGTCGCAGGAGTGGATCGAAGAGTTGAGCGAGCTGCAGAACGCAGTGCCCGCGCTGCCGTTCGAGCAGATCCGTCCGCAACTGGTTGCAGCGCTGGGCGCCGAGCCTGAGAGCATCTTCGCGCGCCTTGACGAGCACCCGTTGGCTGCCGCATCGCTGGCGCAGACGCATCGGGCCTGGCTCGCCGATGGCACACCGGTGGTGTTGAAGATCCGTCGCCCCGGCATTGGCGACACCATCGATGCGGATCTGCGCTTGCTTGCCCGGCTGACGGAGATCGTGGAAACACGTGCCCCCGATCTGAAGCGCTATCGCCCCGCCGAAGTCGTGCAGCAGTTCACCGTGTCCCTGCGGCGCGAACTCGACTTCGCCGCCGAGTGCCGCAATGCCGAACGCATCGCCGCCAACTTCGCCAACGACCCCAATGTCGTGGTGCCGAAGGTGTATTGGGAGTGGACCTGCGACTCGCTGAACGTGCAGGAGTTCATCGACGGTATTCCCGGGCGCGATCTGGCCGCAGTCGATGCCGCCGGTCTGGACCGCAAGGCGCTCGCACGCACCGGTGCCGGCATCGTGGTCAAGATGGTGCTGCAGGATGGCTGCTTCCATGCCGATCCGCACCCGGGAAACATTTTCTATCTGCGCGACGGGCGCATCGCGGTGATCGACTTCGGGATGGTCGGGCGCGTCTCCGAACAGCGCCGGTTCCAGGTCGCGCAACTGCTGCACGGCATGGTGAGCTACGACGCCGAAGCGGTCATCGACGTGCTGCTGGAATGGGCCGGCACCAATCTGGATGTCGATGAGTCGCGCTTGCAGCAGGACATCGGCGCCTTCGTCGACGAGTATCGTGGCGTGCCGTTGAAGGAACTGCGCATCGGCGCAATGCTTGGCGATGTCACTTCCATCCTGCGCGATCACGGGCTCACGTTGCCCTCGGATCTGGCGCTGATGATCAAGGCGTTTCTCACGCTCGAAGGCATGGGCCGCCAACTCGATCCGGATTTCGATATGGCCAGCGAAGCGCGCCCGTATCTTGAACGCGTGGTACTGCAGCGTTACGCACCGAGTGCGATGTTGCGGCGCAGCCGGCGTACCGTGACCGGGGCGATCGATCTACTTGGCGATCTGCCGCGCGACCTCAAACGGCTGCTGCAGGCCGCGCGTCGCGGCAAGCTGCAACTGCATGTCGAAACGCGTGCGTTGCGCGAGTTCGGCGAGCAGGTCGATCGCGCCGCCAATCGGCTCACCATGGGTATTGTCACTGCCGCCTTGGTGATCGGCTCGTCGATCGTCATGAACAGCGTCGGCGGCAGTGCCAGTCGCTGGCTGCTGGCGTTGGGTGTTGGCGGGTTCATCGGTGCGGCACTGTGCGGTATCTGGATCCTGTTCTCGATCTGGCGCAGCCGGCGCTAGCGCAGCCGTTCGGCTCCAATGCTGCCGTCTGCAACCCGCTCGTCGGGTTGCAGACCAAAGCTGCAATCAACGGTTGCGCGGGCGCCAGTTAGTAGTAATACTACCAACCATGGAACTGACCGATACCCAGCAAGCAATCCTGGCCTTGATCGCCGAGCGCATCGACGCCGATGGCGTACCGCCCTCGCAAACCGAGATCGCGCGTGCGTTCGGCTTCAAGGGTGTGCGTGCGGCGCAATATCACCTGGAGGCGCTGGAGCAGGCGGGCGCGATCCGTCGTGTTCCGGGTCAAGCGCGTGGCATCCGTCTGGCCGGGCGGGGCGCGCAGTCGCGCACACCGCCGGCCAGCGAGCCTGTCCGCGATGACGTATTGCGCCTGCCAGTGCTGGGCCGCGTTGCAGCGGGCCTGCCGATCGGCGCGGATATCGGCTCGGACGACTTCGTGGTGCTGGATCGGGTGTTCTTCTCGCCCTCGCCGGACTATCTGCTGAAAGTGCAGGGCGATTCGATGCGCGACGAAGGCATCTTCAACGGCGACCTGATCGGTGTGCATCGCACCCGTGACGCGCGCTCGGGGCAGATCGTGGTCGCCCGGATCGATGAAGAGATCACAGTCAAACTGTTGAAAATCGGCAAGGACCGGATTCGACTGCTGCCGCGCAACCCGGACTACGCGCCGATCGAAGTGTTGCCGGATCAGGATTTCGCGATCGAGGGCTTGTATTGCGGGCTATTGAGGCCAAATCGTTGAGTAGTGCGCCGATGGGCGTGCTGGCTTTTTCCCGAGCCGGCACCGCAGGATTTCCCGCTGCCACCGCAATGCCCGCATCCCTAATCTGAGTGTGTCGCCGCCAGTCTCAGCCTGTGCGATACACCGCCGCTACATTCGCCCTACACCGAAATCACTGACAAGGATCACCCAGATGGATGAGAACAAAAAGCGCGCCCTTTCCGCAGCACTGAGCCAGATCGAAAAGCAATTCGGCAAGGGTTCGGTCATGCGCATGGGCGACCGCGCCATCGAGGCGGTCGAAGTCATTCCCACCGGTTCATTGATGCTGGACATCGCACTCGGCATCGGTGGTCTGCCCAAGGGCCGTGTGGTCGAAATCTACGGGCCGGAAGCATCGGGCAAGACCACTCTGACCCTGCAGGCGATCGCCGAATGCCAGAAGAAGGGCGGCACTGCAGCCTTTATCGATGCCGAGCATGCGCTGGACCCGATCTATGCCGCCAAGTTGGGCGTCAACGTCGACGACCTGCTGCTGTCGCAGCCCGATACCGGTGAGCAGGCGCTGGAAATCGCCGACATGCTGGTGCGTTCGAGCTCGGTGGACATCGTGGTGATCGACTCGGTCGCCGCGCTGACCCCGAAGGCGGAAATCGAAGGCGAGATGGGCGACCAGCTGCCGGGTCTGCAGGCACGTCTGATGAGCCAGGCGCTGCGCAAGCTGACCGGCAACATCAAGCGCTCCAATACCCTGGTGGTCTTCATCAACCAGCTGCGCCACAAGATCGGCGTGATGATGCCGGGCCAGAGTCCGGAAGTGACCACCGGCGGCAATGCGCTGAAGTTCTATGCCTCGGTGCGTCTGGATATCCGCCGTATCGGCGCGATCAAGAAGGGCGATGAAATCATCGGCAACCAGACCAAGATCAAGGTGGTCAAGAACAAGCTGGCGCCTCCGTTCAAGCAGGTCGTGACTGAAATCCTCTACGGCGAAGGCATCAGCCGCGAGGGCGAATTGATCGACATGGGCGTGGAAGCCAAGCTGGTCGAGAAGGCTGGCGCCTGGTACAGCTATGGCGAAGAGCGCATCGGGCAGGGCAAGGACAATGCGCGTACCTATCTGCGCGACAACCCGCAGGTTGCGATCAAGCTGGAAGCCGAGCTGCGCGAAAAGTTCCAGCCCGCCGAAGCGCCGCGTGAAGCCGGCGACGACGCCGAGAAGGAATAAGCGATAAGAGCAGCCATAAGGACCTAGCGGATAGCTGTCAGACAGATGGGGCGGTGCGCAGGAAGCGCAGGCTACGAGTGGTAGGTGCTCGTCTCTAACACTGGCCGCACCTGCCTGACAGCAGCGCAACAGGTTTTGATGGTCGCTCCAATGTTTTTCTATCGCGGGGACGGTGGAGTCAGTGCCGCCGCGCTTCGCGGTAGATCTATCGAAGGCCAGGAGGGCAGGCGCCATGGACGGCACATTGGTTGAGCAGTGATTTGGTGATTCAGGACACCTCACGATGGACGAGCAAGAGCCCGCGCCAAAGCGGGGACGCCGGTTCAAGGAGCAGACACCGGTCCAACGCGCACTCGGATTGCTGGTGCGTCGCGAGCATTCGCGCAAGGAATTGAACCGCAAGCTGTTGGCACGCGGCATAGAGCCGGAAGCTGCCGAGGCTGCCGTCGAGCGTCTCGCTGGTGAAGGCTGGCAGGACGACACCCGGTTTGCGGCGTCGGTCGTTCGTAATCGTGCAGGCTCGGGCTACGGTCCACTGCATATTCGCGCCGAACTCGGAACCCATGGCCTGGATAGCGAGGCCATCAGTGCTGCCATGGCGACCTTTGAAGGCGATTGGACCGAAAACGCACACGATTTGATCCGTCGTCGGTTCGGCGAGCAGGGTCCAGTGGATCTGCCGCAGCGGCGCAAGGCTGCCGATCTGTTGGCCCGGCGTGGTTTTGACGGCAACAGCATTCGTAGCGCCACGCGCTTCGACCTTGAGGACTGAGGGCGCCAGGCCTGCTACCCTTTGTGGTTTAAGGTTGTTCCGCTCGTCTGCGCCCACATTTATTGGGTGACCGGGACCGCCGCCCGCCCAATGCCAGCACATGAACGCACCTGCCAAATACAGCACTTCCCAGATCCGTAGTGACTTCCTTGCCTTCTTCGAGGGCAAGGGCCACACCATCGTGCCGTCCGCACCGCTGGTGCCGGGCAACGACCCGACCTTGCTGTTCACCAACTCGGGCATGGTCCAATTCAAGGACGTCTTTCTCGGCGCGGAAAAGCGCAGCTATGTGCGTGCTGCCGACGTGCAGCGCTGCCTGCGTGCCGGCGGCAAGCACAACGATCTGGATTCGGTGGGCTATACCGCGCGCCACCACACGTTCTTCGAAATGCTGGGCAACTGGTCGTTCGGTGATTATTTCAAGAAGGACGCCATCAGCTGGGCATGGGAGCTGCTGACCCAGGTCTGGAAGCTGCCGGCCGACCGCCTGCTGGTCACGGTCTACCACACCGACGAAGAAGCCTTCGCGCTGTGGCGCGACATGATCGGCATCCCGGAAAGCCGCATCGTGCGCATCGGCGACAACAAGGGGGCGCCATATGCCTCCGACAATTTCTGGCAGATGGCCGATACCGGTCCATGCGGCCCGTGCACCGAGATCTTCTTCGACCATGGTGATCACATCGCCGGTGGTCCGCCGGGTTCGCCGGACGAGGATGGCGATCGCTTCATCGAGATCTGGAATCTGGTCTTCATGCAGTTCGATCGGCAGCCCGATGGCACCTTGATTCCGTTGCCGGCCCCGTGTGTGGATACCGGCATGGGTCTGGAGCGTCTCGCTGCGATCCTGCAGCACGTGCATACCAATTACGAAATTGACGTATTCCAGGCGTTGATCGGCAAGGCCAGCGCGCTAACCGGCGTTGCCGATCTGGAAAACAAGTCGCTGCGGGTGATCGCCGATCACATTCGCGCCTGTTCGTTCCTGATTGTCGATGGCGTGCTGCCCTCCAACGAAGGCCGCGGTTACGTGTTGCGCCGGATCATCCGGCGTGCGCTGCGCCATGGCTGGATGCTCGGTGTGCGCCAGCCGTTCTTCAGCAAGATGGTGCCGACCCTGGTCGAGTTGATGGGTGAGGCCTATCCGGAGCTGGTGGTCGCTCAAGCGACGGTCGCGCGCGCCTTGCTTGCCGAGGAAGAGCGCTTTGCCGAAACGCTGGACGCCGGCATGAAGATCTTCGACGACGTCGCTTCGCGCGCGCAGGAGGTCATTCCCGGTGCCGATGCATTCCGTCTGTTCGACACCTACGGATTTCCGGTCGATCTGACCTCCGACATCGCACGCGAGCGCGGCTTGCGTGTGGACATGGAGGGCTTCGAGTTCGCCATGGAGCGTCAGCGCGAGACGGCGCGTGCCGCAGGCAAGTTCGGGGGTGGCGTCGCATTGCCGGCCGATCTGGTCGCTACGATGTCGCCGACAGTGTTTCTGGGCTACGAAGCCTACGACGCCGATGCGCTCAAGGTCGTTGCGTTGCTCAAGCAGGGCCGTCCGGTCGAACGCGCCGACGCCGGTGACGAGGTCATCGTGTTCACCGACCGCACACCGTTCTATGCCGAGTCCGGTGGTCAGGTCGGCGATAGCGGTCAGCTGAGCGGGACCGGTGTCTCCATCGACATTGCCGATACGCAGAAGTTTGCCGGGCAGTTCCATGGTCATGTGGGGCGCATCACCGAAGGTGCGCTTGCGCTGGGCGATGTGCTGTCCGGCGGGATCGACGTGCAGCGTCGCGGCAAGACCATCCTCAATCACTCGGCCACGCATCTGCTGCATGCGGCCTTGCGCGAAGTGTTGGGCACGCACGTCCAGCAGAAGGGCTCGTTGGTCGCGCCGGACCGTCTGCGTTTCGACTTCTCGCATTTTCAGCCGATCACTGCCGAAGAACTCGCCGTGATCGAACGCAAGGTCAACGCCGAGGTGCGCACCAACCACAGTGTGGAGGTGCACAACATGGCCATGCAGGAAGCGCTGGATTTCGGTGCGATGGCGTTGTTTGGCGAGAAGTACGGCGAGAACGTGCGTGTGCTGAAGATGGGTGGGTATTCGACCGAACTCTGCGGAGGCACCCACGTCACCCGCACTGGCGATATCGGCCTGTTCAAGATTACCTCCGAGGGTGGCGTGTCTTCGGGCGTGCGCCGTATCGAAGCGGTGACCGGGCAGGGCGCGCTGGACTACGTGGCCGACGAAGAGCGTCGTCTGCTTGAGGCCGCTCATCTGCTCGGCGGCAATGCGACTGAAGTCGTCGACAAGGTGCGCGCGCTCACCGAGCGCCAGAAGCGTCTGGAGCGTGAGCTGGAATCACTCAAGGCCAAGCTCGCCTCGGGTGCGACTGCAGATCTGGGCGCCAGCGCCGTCGATGTCGCAGGGGTCAAGGTCATCGCAGTGCGTCTGGAAGGCTTCGACGCCAAGGCACTGCGCGATGCAATGGATCGGCTGAAGCAGCAATTGGGCGATTCGGTGATCGTGCTGGCGGGTGCATCAGCCGGCAAGGTCGCGCTTGTTGCCGGCGTGAACGGTAGCCCAACTGGCAAGGTGAAGGCAGGGGAACTCCTCGGCCATATCGCCAGTCAGATCGGGGGCAAGGGCGGTGGCCGTCCGGATCTCGCCCAGGGTGGTGGCGAGGACGGGCCCGCCCTTGCGACCGCGCTTGACGGCGTGCACTCCTGGGTCAAGCAACACTTGGGCTGAACACTTGTCCTGCCATGCCTTGCTGGCTGGCAGGATCTGCCGCTACCATTTCCGGTCTATTCCCTTTACCTATAGACGCGTCTCATCAGGAGGCCGTCGATGCTGGTGGGAAACCCACCGGTTCCAGGAGATTTGAAAAATGTTGATCCTCACTCGCCGGGTAGGCGAAACCTTGATGATCGGCGACTCGGTCACTGTTACCGTGCTCGGCGTCAAGGGTAATCAGGTGCGCATTGGCATCACCGCACCGAAAGATGTGGCTGTGCATCGCGAAGAAATCTATCAGCGCATCCAGCGTGGCGATGAGCCGGTCGCTTCCGGCGCGCATCACGGCGACGATTCTTCGAATTGATTGTCGCAAAGGGTTTACGTTAGCCCCCCTTACCCGGTATTCTTCGCGGCCTGCCACGGACAACGCGGCAGGACGTGAAAACTGGAGCGATGCCCGAGCGGCTGAAGGGGCTCCCCTGCTAAGGGAGTATAGGGTCAAAAGCTCTATCGAGGGTTCGAATCCCTCTCGCTCCGCCAGTGTTCTAAACGCCCGCAGATCTTTGATTTGCGGGCGTTTTTATTTGCATTGCGGCATGGTTTTGCAAGCCCTTTTGGGTGAGCTGCGCAGCATGCTTGCCGCCAGTCGGCTCACCGCATCCTGCATAAGGCATCTGGTTGTTGCGACAGCATCTGAATCGCCTCAAACGTGCTGCATGAAGCGGTTCAAGTAACTGCGGTATAGGTCGCTAAACACGTGACATATATCTCGGACTTCAACGTGATGCGCCTACCGCCACTGCTTGGACGCCTGTTCTCTTTCTGGGGCCGTGGGCTGCAGCACAAGGCCAATGCGGTGGACCGGGTGATGGCGGTGATCGAGTTCGATCTGGATGGCCGCATTCTGGATGCGAACGAGAACTTCCTGTCCTTGATGGGCTATCGGCTGGACGAGGTAGTCGGCCAGCATCACCGCATGTTCGTGACTGCCAGTGATCGCGACAGCGAAAGCTATCGTCAGTTCTGGGCGGCGCTGCGGCGTGGCGACTTCAACGCCGGGCGCTTTTGCCGGTTGGACAAACACGGGCGCGAGGTGTGGATCAACGCGTCGTACAACCCGCTGCTGGATCGATCCGGCAACGCCTATCGCGTGGTGAAGTACGCCACCGACATCACTGCGCAGGTGCGCCAGACCGCCGATTTCGAAGGGCGGATCGATGCGATCGACAGGGTCATGGCGGTCATCGAGTTTTCGCTGGATGGCACCGTGCTCGAGGCCAACCAGAATTTTCTGCAGGTGATGGGTTACCGGCTCGATGAGATCCGCGGCCAGCATCACGGCATGTTCGTGGATGCGTCCACGCGCCAATCGGCGGCCTATCGCGCGTTCTGGGAAAAGCTCGGGCGCGGCGCATTCGATGCGGGGCGCTACAGGCGCGTTGGTAAGGATGGGCAGGATGTGTGGATCCAGGCGTCCTACAACCCGGTACTCGATGAGCATGGGCGTCCATACAAGGTGGTCAAGTACGCCACCGAGGTGACCCGTCAGGTGATCGATTCTGCCGATGCGGATGGCCGCATCCAGGCCATCGACAAGGTGATGGGCGTGATCGAATTCGATCTGGAAGGGCGCGTACTGAGCGCCAACGATAATTTCCTGGCGATTTTGGGATATCCGGCCGCCGAAGCGATCGGCCAGCACCATCGCGTGTTCGTGGATGCGGCGTATGGCGCCTCCGAGGAGTACCGCAATTTCTGGGCGAAGCTGGCGCGTGGGCAGTTCGATGCGGGCCGTTATCGCCGGCTGCGCAAGGACGGCAGCGCGGTGTGGATCCAGGCCTCCTACAACCCGATCCTGGATGTCTCCGGGCGGCCGTACAAGGTGGTCAAGTACGCTACCGATGTGACCGATCAAGTGCGCTCGGCCGAGCGCATGCGCGAGTTGATGCGGCAGACCATGAGCATCGCGCAGAACGTGCAGCGCGAGGCGCACCATATTTCGATCAGCAATGAGGAACTGGTGAGCCGCGCATCCTCGCAGTCCACCGCAGTGGCGCAGACCTCGACCACCATCGATCAGCTGGCGGAGACCGTGCGCATCAATTCCGAGAGCGCGGGGTCGGCGCAGCGCATGGCCGAAGAGTCGGCCAATGTTGCGCGACGCGGTGCCGAGGTCATCGCCGAGGTGGTCAAGACCACCGCCAACATTCGTTCGGCGACCGATCGCATCGGCCAGATCATCGAGGTGATCGACGGCATTGCCTTCCAGACCAATATCCTGGCGCTCAACGCGGCGGTGGAAGCGGCGCGCGCCGGCGAGCAGGGCCGCGGGTTTGCAGTGGTAGCGACCGAGGTGCGTAGCCTGGCGCAGCGCTGCAGCGTGTCGGCCAAGGAGATTCGCTCCTTGATCGACAATGCGACCGATCAGGTTGGCGATGGTTCGCGCCTGGCCGAACAGGCTGGTGTGGTGATGCAGGACATGGTCGGCTCGGTACTGCGTGTGACCGCAACCGTGGAGCAGATCGCCGCCGCCAGCCAGGAGCAGGCACAGGATATTTCGACCGCCAACACGGCGCTGCAATCCATTGGCGTGCAGGCGCGCGATCAGGCGCGGATGGTCGATGATCTGGCGCGTTCGGCGCATGTGCTCGAAGCCGATGCGGATGCCTTGTTTGCATTGGTCAACGGCGATGCCGATGGGTCTTCTGCACTAAAGGATGCGCACGCAGAGCCGTTCGCCAAATCGCAGGCCGCGTGACTCAGGCCACGTGACTGTGGGAGGTCTGGTGCATTCGCTGTGCGGCGTCGTTGAAGCGGTGACACGCACGTTCGTTGTTGCATCGTTGCCGCGCGTGCCAGCCGCTACGTTTGCGCAAAACTAAAAGCGCTCGCCAGCAGATACATCCGCGCACCACAAAGACCGCCAGAACCTAATGCTGTTCACTGAGGTAGCTGATCGAGGGCTCCTGCATCTCGGCATAATCTCCAATCGGCTCATTCTTCAATCCAAATAAAAAACGGCGCTCCCCGCGCGGGAAGTGCCGTTTTTTCAAGTGAACTGCATTGCGCCAGGAGCGCGCTTTGTCTGTTCCAACCAGCTGCGATCATGCGGCGCGCCGATTCACTGCAGCGCGCCGCACTGCCACGCGTTGCTGCTTACTGCGGCAGATCGAACACCAGCACTTCTGCGTCGCGTGCGTCGGCCAGCACGAGTTCCGGCTCGGCGGTGATCTGCAGCGCATCGCCAGCCGACAGTGCTTGTCCGTTGACGCTCAGGCTGCCACGCACCACCTGCACGTAACCGATGCGGCCCTCAGCCAGTGGGTGTTGCAGACGCGCGTCGCCGTCGAGGATGGAGGCGTACAGGCGTGCGTCCTGGTGCAGGCGCAGCGAGCCGGCTTCGCCAGCGGGCGAGGCGATCAGACGCAGCTGATTGCGCTTGCTGTCGGCATTGAAATGCTTTTCCTCGTAGCTGGGTTCGATACCGTTGCGCTCGGGCATCACCCAGATCTGCAGGAAGTGCACTGGCTTGCTGGCCGAGTGATTGAACTCGCTGTGGCTGACGCCGCTGCCGGCGCTCATGCGCTGCACATCGCCGTAGTGCAGCACCGAGCCGGTGCCCATGCTGTCCTTGTGCTCCAGCGCGCCATCCAGGACGTAGGAGATGATCTCCATGTCGCGATGGGCGTGGGTGCCGAAACCTTCGCCCGGCTGCACCTTGTCTTCGTTGATCACCCGCAGCGGGCCGACGCCCATGTGGCGCGGGTCGTGGTAGCTGGCAAAGGAGAAGGTGTGGCGCGAGGACAGCCAGCCATGCTCGGCGCGGCCACGGGTTTCGCTCTTGCGGACATTCAACATGTTGCTTCTCCTTGGAAGATCTCGAATGGCGCCGGGGAGTGAATCGGTGTCCCTGCGGCTTGATGCGTAGTCTCCGCCTCTGTGCGGGAGACAAAAAGCGAGTAGATTTGGCCGCTATCATCGAAAAAATCGAACAATGAAAATCAGCCTGGAAGCGCTGCAAATCCTGGATGCAATCGACCGCCGGGGCTCGTTTGCGGCCGCGGCCAAGGTGCTGTTCAAGGTGCCGTCGACGATTTCCTACACGGTGTCAAAGCTCGAAGACGATCTGGGGGTGCAGCTGTTCGAGCGGTTCGGCCCGAAGGCGACACCGACCCAGGCCGGGCGCGAGTTGTTGCGCGAGGGGCGGCATCTGTTACGTGCCGCGCAGGAGCTGGAGGTGCGGGTGCGTCGGGTAGCGTCAGGTTGGGAGTCGGACTTTGCGATCGGGCTGGATGCGATCCTGCCGGTTGCGCTGCTGCAGGCGCAGATCCTGGACTTCTACGCGGTGGCCGATAGCACGCGCCTGCGCGTCGTGAGCGAATCGCTCTCCGGCAGTTGGGAGGCGCTACTGGATCGGCGCGTGGATCTGATCGTCGCGGCGGGCGAGGGGCCGAGTGGTGGTGGCTATGTCGCCGAGCAGATCGGTACGCTGCGTTTTGTGTTCGCGGTGGCCTCCACGCATCCGCTGGCGGGCGCCGGCAGGCTGGGTGCGACTGAGCTGGCCGAGCATCGTGCGATCGCCGTGGCGGATTCGGCGCGGCGGTTGCTGCCGCGCACCGTGGGTCTGTTGTCCGGGCGCGATGTGCTCACCGTGCCGGACATGCAGGCCAAGCTGCAGTTGCAGCTGGCTGGCGCCGGCTACGGCTTTCTGCCTGAGGCGTATGCGCGCGGTGCGCTGCAGGACGGCCGGCTGTGCGAGGTGCAGGTAGAAACCCACAAGCCCGACGAGACGTTCTATCTGGCATGGCGGCCGGGCGAGGAGGGCGAGGCATTGGGCTGGTGGCGGCGCGCCCTGCGCAGCGAGGGCCTGTTCGATGGCTGGTTGCAGTCGCTTGCCGAGACGTATCGTTCCGTCGCTGTCGGGCAGTCGCGTGCGTGAGGAAGGGCGGATAATGCGCGTTCGTCGTCGCGCAGGATCGTCGCATGCAGGGCTTGATCGAACAGTACGGATTGGCCCTGGTATTCGCCAACGTGCTGGCGTTGTCGCTGGGGCTGCCGGTGCCGGCGTTGCCGACGCTGGTGTTGGTCGGTGCCGGCTATGCGCTGCGCGGCGGCAGCGATGCATGGCTGGCCGGGTTGGCGGCGTTGGGCGTTTCGGTGTTGGCGAGCCTGCTCGGCGATCTGGCCTGGTATCTGGCCGGCCGCCGCTTCGGTAATCGCACCTTGCAGTCGCTGTGCCGGCTGTCGCTGTCGCGCGATACCTGCATGAAAAAGACCGAGCGGTTCTTCTCGCGCTGGGGCGTGCGGATATTGGCGGTGGCCAAGTTCGTCCCGGGGTTGTCGATGGTCTCGGTGCCGATGGCCGGCGCAATGCGGGTGCGCCCGACGGCATTTCTGCGCTACGACGCCTTCGGTGCAGCGTTGTGGGCGTTGGTCGGTCTGGGCCTGGGAGCGTTGTTCGCCCACCAGGTGCAGGACGTACTCGCGTTTCTGTCCGAGCTTGGGTCGGGCGCGGTTGTCGTGGTGGCGGTGTTGTTGGCCTGCTACATCGGTTGGCGCTGGTGGCGACGGCATAGCCTGCTGCGTTCGCTGGTGCATGCGCGCATTGCGGTCGACGAGCTGGTGCCCTTGCTCGATGGCGAAGAGAGCCTGCGGCCTGCCGTGCTGGATATCCGCGCACCGGGATATCGCGATCTGCAGCCGTACACGATTCCCGGCGCGGTGTTTGCCGACGAGCGACAGCTCGCACAGATTCTGGCCACCGTGCCGCGCGATCGCAGTGTGGTGATCTATTGCGCGTGTCCGGATGAGGTGTCGGCGGCGTGGCTGGCGGGACGAATGCGCGAGCGCGGTTATCGCGATGTGCGTCCGCTGCTGGGCGGGCTGGATGCATGGCGCGATGCCGGGCATCCGGTGACCTCGCTGCTGCCGGTGGCGGTGGTCGGTGGGCCAGATGCCGTCGGGGCGATAGCCTGATTGCGGTTGCGACAGGCGCGAACTCGGTCGTTCGCAATCGACATAATGGCGCATGGCGCGATTGCCTGGCAGCGGCCATGTGCAGCCTCGGACAACAGGCAAAAAAGACCAGCAAGCTGGTCGTTTTCTTCAAGATTGGTGCGCCCGGAGAGATTCGAACTCCCGACCGCCTGGTTCGTAGCCAGGTACTCTATCCAACTGAGCTACGGGCGCATTATCTTGTTTTGACTTGCACATCCTTCGCAATGCGAGCGGACGTTTAACTAAAAAGACAGCGATGCAATGCTGTCTTTTTGTTGTTCTGATGATGGTGCGCCCGGAGAGATTCGAACTCCCGACCGCCTGGTTCGTAGCCAGGTACTCTATCCAACTGAGCTACGGGCGCGTCGTCAGGAGCGGAATTATGCGGATGCCTGGCGTACTCGTCAATCCTTTTGTGACACGCGATTGCCTGCGGGCTTGCTCATGTGGGTGCGCCGCATGCAGTGGTCACGGCGGCAGGCGCTTTCATCCGCGCATGCTCACGCGCTGGGCGCGGCGCCGAAGTGGTCGAGCACCAGGACCTCGCTGTGACCTGGGGCGTGGCCGAGGCGGATCGCGCGCGCAACGTAGTCGATCGCCGCTTCGCAGGCGTTGAGCAGGGACAGGCCCTGGCACAGCTGCGCAGTAATGGCGGCCGACAGGCTGCAGCCGGTACCGTGCGCGTCGACCTGCAGGCGTGGATGCATGAACACGTTCTGGGTGACGCCGTCATCGAAGCGGTCGATCACGCGTGCGCCTTCGAGCAGATGTCCGCCCTTGAGCAGCACGGCGTTGGCGCCCAGGTCGAGCAGGGCTGCGGTGGCGTGCTCGGCGGCGTCGGCATCGTCGATGCGGCGGCCGGTCAGCAGCTCGGCTTCGGGCGTGTTGGGGGTGATCAGCGTGGCCAGGGGCAGCAGCCGCGTACGTAGCGCGTCCAGTGCGGCGTCTTCGAGCAGGCGCGCGCCGCTGGTGGAGACCATCACCGGGTCGAGTACCACGAACGGTGGGCGATATTTTTCGAGCAGATCGGCCACGCAATGGATGACTTCGGCATTGGCGAGCATGCCGAGCTTGACCGCCTGAATGTCGAAATCGGCGAAACAGGCGTCGATCTGCGCCTGCAGAAATGCGATCGGCGGGATGTGCACGGCGGTAACCGAACGGGTGTTTTGCGCGGTCAACGCAGCGATGGCCGACAACCCATGCACGCGGTGTGCGGCGAAGGTCTTGAGATCTGCCTGAATGCCGGCACCGCCGCCGGAATCGGAGCCGGCGATGGTCAATGCGGACAGCGTGCTGGGCGTGGTCATGCGTGGATTCTGCACTGCTGTCGGTTGGATGTGCGGGTCATCGCGCGCGCCAGCGACGCCATTGCAGGTAGGCAACGTAGCCGGCACCGGTCAATCCGGTGAGGCCGGCTGGCAGATAGAGCGCGTCGTAGTGCCAGCGCTGGAACAGCCAGGTGCCGAGGATGCTGCCGCCGAGAAAGCCGCTGATGATCAACCCGCTCAGAGTGAGCCGGCGCAGTTGCAGCGGGCGCCCGCGCAGCAGGTGGCCCAGGCCGATGCCCAGGTCGGTGAACATGCCGCTCAGATGCGTGGTACGGACCGCTGCGCCGCTGAGGGTGGTGGCCATGGCGTTCTGCAGGCCGCAGGCGCCTGCGGCGACCAGCACGCCGCCGATGTGATGCAGCTTGAACAGCGGAATCGCGGCCAGCAACAGCAGCGCTTCGAGCAGCAGTGCCACGCCGTAGCGCTGTCCAAGCCGCAGGACATCGTCCTGGATGATCAGGCCGCTGAGCATGGCGCCTGCGCAGAAGGCGATCAGAATGCCCCAGAGAAAGCCGATTTCCGGCGCGGTGTTTTGCACCAGGGCAACGCCGAGCAGGCTGGTGGTGCCGGTAAGGTGGCTGACCACCTGATGTTCGGAGCCCAGGTAGCCGACCACGTTGACCATGCCGGCCACACCCGACAATGCCACCGCGCCAATCCAGACCCAGCGCGGCAGCAGGATTCCCATGTCGGGTCAGGGGGTGCCGTTGACGGCGATCTGCGAAAACGCGCCGGTTTGCGGGTCGTACAGCGCGCCCCAGAAGGCACTGCCGCCGTCGCATACCCGGATCGCCTCTTTGGCCGGTTTCACTGGCGGATCGTTCGGCAGCTTGAAGGCATTGATGTAGATCAGCTGCTGGCCCTGGATCACTACGCCCACATATTGGCGGTCGAAATCGCGCGGCTCGGGGATGGTCGGCGTCAATGCATCCTGCCTGGATTCGAGCTGTTCGATCTGTTGCTGGCCAGGTGTCCAATAGCCGGTGATCTGGCCCGGATGACGCGCCGGGTTGTCGCGCGAGCAGGTGTCCAGCACCTGCTCGGCAATGCCCTGGCGCGTGATGACCCACGACTGCCCGCTCTTGATGTTGGTGGGCACGCTGGCGGGCGGCGGCGTGGTTGCGCAGCCGGCCAGTGCAATCAGTGCGAACGCCGCAGCGCCGCGCAGCGGATGCATCACAGCACCTCCGAGGCGAAGTCGGCCAGGCGCGAGCGCTCGCCGCGACGCAGCGTGATGTGCGCGCTATGCGGCCAGGCCTTGAAGCGATCCACCGCGTAGGTCAGGCCCGAGGTGGTCTCGGTGAGGTAGGGCGTGTCGATCTGTTCGACGTTGCCCAGACACACGATCTTGGTGCCGGGGCCGGCGCGGGTGATCAGCGTCTTCATCTGCTTGGGAGTGAGGTTCTGTGCCTCGTCCAGAATCAGATAGCGCGACAGGAAGGTGCGCCCGCGCATGAAGTTCATCGAGCGGATCTTGATGCGGCTGGCGAGCAGATCGTTGGTTGCCGCACGCCCCCAGGCACCGCCTTCCTGATTGTGCGTGAGCACTTCCAGGTTGTCGGTCAGTGCGCCCATCCATGGGGTCATCTTTTCCTCTTCGGTGCCGGGCAAAAAGCCGATGTCTTCGCCCACGCTCACGGTGGCGCGGGTCATGATGATTTCGCGGTAACGCTGCTGATCCATCGTCTGCGCCAGGCCGGCGGCCAGCGCGAGCAGGGTCTTGCCGGTGCCGGCGGTGCCGAGCAGGGTGACGAAATCGATCTCCGGATCCATTAACGCGTTGAGCGCGAAATTCTGCTCGCGGTTGCGCGCCACGATGCCCCACACCGCGTGCGGGCTGGTGCGGAAATCGTCCACCAGGCACAAGGTGGCCTTGCCGCCGCCGATCCTGGCCACGCGCAGTTCCACTTCGTCCTCGCCCGGCAGATACAGGTACTGGTTGTGATGCCAGTCTTCGTCGTCGGCCAGCACGATTTCGTAATGGGTGCGGCCACGCTCGTTCCAGCTGCGCAGGTCTTCGTTGTGCTTCTGCCAGAAGTCTTCCGGCAGCTCGACAGCGCCGGTGAACAGCAGGCTGAAATCGTCCAGCGCGCGGTCGTTCTGATAGTCCTCTGCATTCAGGCCGCTGATGTAGGCCTTGATGCGCAGGTTGATGTCCTTGGACACCAGAATGACCGGCACGTCCGGGTTTTCTTCGCACAGCGCCAGCACCGATGCCAGGATCTTGTTGTCCGGAATCATCTCGCCGAAGGTGCGGCCCGGATCGATCGGGTGGATCTGGAAATACAGCCGGCCGATGGCGGCCTGGCCCTTGAGCTGGATACCCTGTGGGTGGCTGAGCAGGATGCCGGTCTTGATCTGCTCGGCGTTGGTGTTCTCCAGCAGTTCGTCCAGGAAGCGACTGACCTGGCGCGCATTGCGGCTGACTTCGGAAGTGCCCTTCTTGGCGTTGTCGAGTTCCTCGATCACCTGCATCGGCAGGAACACATCGTGTTCCTCGAATTTGAACAGCGCGGTGGGATCGTGCATCAGCACGTTGGTGTCCAGCACGTAGATGCGCTTGCCTCGGGTCATTGGGTCTTCCAAGTGATGGAGCAGGGGCGAGCCATCACGCCTGCAGGCGCAGGGTGATGGAGGACACGGGAAACGAGGGGCATCACTGTTTGGCGTGCGCCTTCAACGCAGCCAGCACGGCGTCAGCATGGCCGGCGACCTTGACCTTGCGCCAGGCCTGCACCACATGCCCCTCGGGCGACAGCAGGAAGGTGCTGCGCTCGATGCCGAGCACCTGCTTGCCGTACATGTTTTTTTCCTTGATCACGTCGAAGGCGCGGCACAAGGCCTCGTCGCCATCGCTGATCAGCGGAAAGGTGAATCCCTGCTTGGCGCAAAAATTGTCGTGCGACTTCACCGAGTCGCGCGAGACGCCCAGGATCACCGCGCCAGCCTGTGTGAACTGCGGCAGCAGCGCGTTGAAATCCAGGCCTTCGGTGGTGCAGCCGGGCGTGCTGTCTTTCGGATAGAAGTACAGCACCACCCATCTGCCGGCGTAGCCGCGCAAGCTGGTCTGGATGCCGCCGGACAGCGCCAGCGGCAGGTCGAAGGTTGCAGCGGGTAATTCAAAGACAGCGTCGGTCATCGTTGCTCAGCCCAAAGTGGAGGGGCGTGCGGCTCGGTCATGCCGGGCCGACGTCCATCCCATCATAAGCAGCCACATGGAAACGTTTGGCAAGCGCGTCGAACTCCGCATTGCGCTGATTCAGCGACTCGATGGTGTGCTGTTCCAGCTTGTCCACATGCAGGAAATACGATTCTTCGTCGTCGCCATCGTCTTCGTCGCGTTCGCCGAGGAAGATGTCGATGACGCGATAGCCGTCCGTGGTCAGTTGCTCGGCGAGTTTTTGCAGCGGTTGCTGCGCCGGGTCGGCGAAGAAATATTCCCAGCGCAACGGACCGTCGAGATTCCAGTCGGTCTCGGAGCGGATGTGATCGAACATCTGTTTCAGCGCGGATAGGGCGATGGCCATCGGGACGTCTGCCTTAAAACTTCATCGGGTCCATGATCGCGTCGAGATTGAGGTGATCACAGAATTCCAGAAAATCATCGCGCAATGCGGCGATGTGCATGTTGGCCGGCACCCCGATCGTCACCTGCGCAGAAAACATCTCCGCGCCGGTCTGCATGGCGCGATAGCGCGTGCTCTGCAGGTTCTCGATGGTGATGCCCTGGCGGTCGAAGAAATCGGCCAGCTGGAACAGGATGCCCGGCTTGTCGGCAGCGATGACTTCGACGATGTAGGGCAGCAGGTTGGACTGGGTCTGCTTGGGGCCGGTGCGGTACCAGACCAGCTTGAGGCCTTCTTCGCGTTCGAGCCGGGTCAGCATCGCCTCGAGCTTGGCGACCGAATCCCAGGAGCCGGTCGCCAGTGCGGTGACCGAGACATCGCGCCCCACCGTGGCCAAGCGGGCGTCCACGAGATTGCAGCCGCTGTCGGCGATGCGGCGGGTGACGGGCAACAGGGGGGACTCCGGATGCGTCGTGTAGGCGTTGATCAGGAGGTGATTTTCGGTCGGCGAGGGCCGGGGTGTGGTGTCGGTCAAAGGGGGTTCCGGCATTGCATCAGGCTGAATGGCCGCCCGGGCAGGCGCCCTGGCGATGACCAGCATACTTGCCCGTGGTTTCGCGCCGCAAGTAACATGCAGGCGGCCACAACCCGCGTGCGCGCGGGCCTTTTCCTGTCACGTAAGAGCAGCTGAATCTTGTCCCTTTCCGGCATCATCACCGCGCTGGCGACCCCTTTCGGTCCGGATGGCGCACTCGACCTGGATGCCTGGCGGCGGCTGCTGGAGCAGCAGCTGCATGGCGGCGTGCAGGGAATCGTGGTTGCCGGCTCCACCGGCGAAGCCGCTGCATTGAGCGACGAGGAGTACGACACGCTGTTGCGTGCCGCCGTTGCGCAGGTCGCCGGCCGGGTGCCGGTGCTGGCCGGGACCGGGCTGTCGGGCACCGCCAAGACCATTGCGCAGACACGTCGCGCCGCCGCCTTGGGCGCGCAGTACGCGCTGGTGGTGACGCCGCCGTATGTCCGCCCGACCCAGGCCGGCTTGCAGGCGCACTTTCTGGCGGTTGCCGACAACGGCGGGCTGCCGGTGGTGCTGTACAACGTGCCGGGCCGCACCGGTTGCGATCTGTTGCCGGAGACGGTTGCCAAGCTGGTCGGGCATCCGAATATCATCTGCATCAAGGAAGCGCGTAGCGAACCCGAGCGCATCGCCGCGCTGCTTGCGTTGCGTAGCGATGCCTTTGTGGTGCTCAGTGGCGACGATGGCAGTGCCGCGCATGCGATGCTGTCGGGCGCCGACGGGCTGATTTCGGTGGCGTCCAATGCGTTGCCGTCGGCATATCGGCGGCTGTGCGATCTGGCCCGCGACGGTCAGCGCGACGCTGCGCTCGCCTGGGACGCGCGCCTGAGCGAGTACCACAGCTTCTGCGGTATCGAATCCAATCCCATCCCGGTCAAGGCGCTGCTGCAGCGGGCCGGGATCGGGCACGGCCTGCGTTTGCCGTTACTGCCACTTTCTGCGGCGCACCAGCCTGCCGCCGACCGCCTTGCCGCCGACGCGATTGCGTTGGAAGCGCTTTCCAGCCGCGAAATGCTCGCGGCCTGACCCAGGAGATCTATCGATGCGTCATTCCGTTTCCCCCGTCCGCGTGCTCTCGCTCGCGTTGCTGGCGACCGCCACCGTCGCCGCCACGAGTGGTTGCAGCTGGTTCCACAAGGGCGCGCGCGGCGACTACGCGCTGGCGCCGGAGGCCCGTCCGCTGGAAGTGCCGCCGGACCTGAACCTGCCCGACACCTCGGGTGCGATGAAGGTGCCAACGCTGGCATCGACCACCCAGCAGACCACCTCGGCCCCGTCGGCAAGCGCCAACAGCGGCTTTACCGTGCCGGGCGAGCGTGACGAAGTATTTGCCAAAGTGGGTGCAGCACTGGCCGATATCCCGGGCCTGACCATCGCCAGCAAGGCGCAGATGCTCGGCTCCTACGATGTGACCTACGAAGGCGCCAGCTTCCTGGTGCGCGTGGTCAAGACCGACGCGGGCAGCTATGTGTCGGCCGTGGACCCGCGTGGCATGCCGGCAACGTTGGCGGCACCGGTGTCGCTGATTGCTGCGTTGAAGGGCAAGTTGGGCGGCTGAGTCTGGTAGTTGCCAGTGTCAGATAGCGAAACGGGCGCTTTGGGCGCCCGTTTTGCGTTTTGGTGCTGTGTCGCCGCCGCAGTGTTGCGCTGTCGCAACGTGCCGGGCTGGATAGCGCAACGCTGTTTTTAGCGCTGCAGCAGCGGCAACTTGTTCGGCTTGCCGTCCCATTCGGCGGCATCGGGCAACGGCTCCTGGCGCACGGTCAGCACCGGCCAGGCCTTGGCGAGCTCAGCGTTAAGCGCGACGAAGCCTTCCTGGCCTGCTGGCACGTCGTCTTCCGGGTAGATCGCGTTGGCCGGGCATTCGGGCTCGCACAGGGTGCAGTCGATGCACTCGTCCGGGTCGATGACCAGAAAGTTCGGGCCGACATGGAAGCAATCCACCGGACAGACCTCGACGCAGTCGGTGTATTTGCACTTGATGCAGTTTTCGGTGACAACAAAAGGCATGGTGGAATCCGGCGTTTAGCCTGCCAATTCTAAAGCAGTCGGGTGCTGGGTGTGGGGGTGCTGGGGATTTTGGTTTTCTGCGTTGGGGTTGATTCCTTCTCCCATCGGGAGAAGGTGCCCCGCAGGGGCGGATGAGGGTACGGGCGAAGCCTCGGGTTACCCGCCATTCGTAGCGGCTTCGCCCCGTACCCTCACCCCAACCCCTCTCCCGCAGGAGAGGGGCTTTGTTTCCCTGCTCGAGGGTTCGGCATGACGAACACGTCGCCACGCGCCAGCCGAAGTAAATCAACTGCCGGCGGCTTGATCAGATCAACTTACGCTGCGTATCAAACCAACCCACGCTGGCTGGCCAGCGCGAACAACCCCGTAGCGGCCAGATCTTCCGGATGCAGCTGGGTTTTGATACCCAAATGCGCCAGCGCCAGTGCATAACGCTGCGCAAGGGCGGGGCTGCCGACCAAGTGGACGGTGCCGTGGTCACCGCGGTGCTCGCGCAGTTCGTGGCCGATCAGCAGGCCCGAGAGGTAGGACGGCAGTGCGGTGGCGGTGAGGCGGTCGAACAGACCCAGCGTGCGGGCACCGAACAGATGATGGCTGAGGCCGCCGGGGTCGGCGCTGCGATCGACCCCTTGCAGGAACGCGTCGCCGTCGAGTTCGGTGTGATCGTCTTGCATCAGCTTGCCGAGGATGCTGTGCTGGCGTAGCACCGCATACAGCTCGCCAGTCATGACAGTGGCGAAACCGGTCAGCTGGCCGTTGGCGATCTGCGCCCATTTGCTGTGCGTGCCGGGCAGGCAGGCGACGTGTTCGCCGTCGCCGAGTGCGGCGATCAGGCCGACCAGTTGGGTTTCTTCGCCACGCATGACATCGGGCACGCTATGCCGTTCGCCGGTGCCTACATCGGGCACACCGTGCTGTTCGTCGGTGTTCGCATCGGGCACGCTATGTCGTTCGCTGGCGCTTGCATCGAGCACGCCGCGTTGTTCGCCGGTGCTCACGCCGGGCACGAACCACAGGGTGCGTCCGGGCAGCAAGTCGTCGTAGCTGCGCATTGCCTGCGCAAGCGCGGCGGTGTCGGCAGGGCAGGGCAGATAGGCCTGTTCGACCCAGCCGTTGCGGCTGCCGATCATGCCCGAGAGCAACACCGGGCCGTCCCACCCGTCGATCAGCGTGCTCAAC
Organism: Xanthomonas hortorum pv. pelargonii; assembly: GCF_024499015.1. Classification (NCBI taxonomy): domain Bacteria; kingdom Pseudomonadati; phylum Pseudomonadota; class Gammaproteobacteria; order Lysobacterales; family Lysobacteraceae; genus Xanthomonas; species Xanthomonas hortorum. The sequence continues at coordinate 4,771,681 of NZ_CP098604.1, forward strand.
ACCTCGGCAAAGCGGCCCTGGCAGGCCAGGATGCCGTCGCTGCCGCGGCGTTGCTCCAGCACGCTGCCATCGGCATCGAGCAGATACCCGCGCAGGCTGCTGGTGCCCCAGTCGATGGCGATCATGCGCTGGCTACCCGGCTCTCGGGCAGGCCGTTGATGGGCACATCGCAGAGGTACAGGCCGCCGGCTTCCGGTGTGCGGGCAAGTTCTTCGGCGCTATGGTCCAGACGCGAGCTGATCACATGCAGGCGATCCAGCGCCGCACCGCCGAAGGCGCTGCAGGTGGGGTGCTTGACCGGTAGTTGCACGATGCGCTCGACGCTGCCGTCGGGGCGGTAGCGCACCACGCGCCAGGCGCGCCACTGCGCATTCCAAAGATGCCCCTCGCTGTCGATGATGGAGCCGTCCGGCTCGGCATCGTCGCGATCCAGTGTGGTGAACACGCGCGTGTTGCTGGTCTGCGCGCTGTCGGCGTCGTAGTCGCAGCACAGGATCTGCGGGCGCACCGAGTCGCAGTAATACAGGGTGCGGCCATCGGGGCTGAAGCAGATCGAGTTGGGGATCGACACGCCCGGCAGCGGCAAGGCGCGCAGACCGTGACGCAGCGAGAACTGATACATCGCGCCGCGCGCGGCCTTGTCGTCGTGTTCGCCCATGGTGCCGAACACGAAGTTGCCGTTGCGATCGGCGCGGCCATCGTTGCTGCGCGTGTGCGGGTTGTCGGCTTCGACATCGGCGAGCTTTTTCAGCGGCAGCGCATCGCCCTCTCCGTCGGCGTTGTCCGGGTCGGCGATGCAGATCGATTTGGCCAGCGCGATCAGCACGCGGCCGTCGTCCATCAAGCCGATGCAGCCCGGCCGATCGGGCAGCGTCCAGTAGCGCGTATGCGCGCTTTGCGGGTGATGCCGCCACAGACGTTTTTCGCTGATGTCGACCCAGTACAGCGCCTCACGCTGCTCGCACCACAGCACGCCTTCGCCATGCGTGCAGCGGCTGTCGACCGCCAGTACCGCGGTGTGTTCTGTCGTGCTTACCATTCGGCGATGCTGCCATCGCTGTGACGCCACACCGGGTTGCGCCAATCGGGCGGATTTTCGTTTGCGCGCTTGAGCATCTCTTCGTTGATCTCCACACCGAGCCCGGGCTTGGGCAGGGCGGCGATACCGCCATCCACACACTGAAAATCGTCTTTATTGATGACGTAATCGAGCAGGTCGGCGCCTTCGTTGTAATGGATGCCGATGCTCTGTTCCTGCAGCACCGCGTTGTGCGAAACGAAGTCCACGTGCAGACATGCAGCCAGTGCGATCGGGCCGAGCGGGCAGTGCGGGGCGAAGCCGACATCGTAGGCTTCGGCCATCGCGGCGATCTTGACGCACTCGGTGATGCCGCCGGCATGCGAGAGATCCGGCTGCACCATGCCGATGCCGCCGGCGCACAGCACGTTCTTGAATTCGAAGCGCGAGAACATGCGCTCGCCGGCAGCCAGCGGAATCGAGGTGCTGGCGGCCAGGCGCGGGTAGTACTCGGCCTGTTCGGCCAGTACCGGTTCTTCCACGAACAGCGGCTTGAACGGCTCCAGCTCGCGCAGCAGCGCCTTGGCCATCGGCGCGCCGACGCGGCCGTGGAAGTCGATACCGAAGTCGATGGTGTTGCCGAAGGCCTCGCGGATTTCGGCGACCTTGACCACGGCGGCGTCGACGGCGCGCGCGCTGTCGATCAGCTTCATCTCTTCGGTGCCGTTGAACTTGAAGGTGTCAAAGCCCAGCGCGCGGTAGTCGGTGATCTGCTGGATGATGGCGCCGGGACGGTCGCCGCCGACCCAGCGGTAGGTCTTCATGCGATCGCGCACCAGCCCGCCCAGCAGCTCGTACACCGGCACGCCCAGTGCCTTGCCCTTGATGTCCCACAGCGCCTGGTCGATACCGGCGATGGCGCTCATCAGGATGGCGCCGCCGCGATAGAAACCGGCGCGGTACATGGTCTGCCACAGGTCGTTGATGCGCGCCGGATCCTTGCCGACGACGTAGCCGGCCAGTTCGTGCACGGCCGCTTCCACCGAGCGTGCGCGGCCTTCGATGACCGGTTCGCCCCAGCCGGTGATGCCCTCGTCGGTCTCGACCTTGAGGAACAGCCAGCGCGGGGCGGCGTGGTAGGTGGTAAGGCGGGTGATCTTCATCCTTGCAGTTCCTGGTAGGCCTGCACGAAGGCGCGTGCATGCGTCTGGGTCGTTTCGAGCGATTGCGCGGGTTTGTACAGTTCGCCACCGATGCCGGCGCCGGCAGCGCCTTGGGCGATGAAGCCAGCCAGGGTCTGCGGGCTGACGCCGCCGACCACGTAGACCGGAATGTGCTTGGGCAGCACCGAGCGCAGCGCGCGCACGTGTGCGGCGCCATACGTCGCGGCCGGGAATAGTTTGAGGATGGTGGCGCCGGCGTCGATGGCGTCGAACGCCTCGCTGGCAGTGGCGAAGCCTGCCACCACGGTGAGCCCGCGCGACACCGCATGGCGGATCAGCGACGGACGCGTATTCGGGGTGACGATGAAGCGCGCACCGATCTCGGCCAGGGTGTCGACGTCTTCGTTGCGCAGCACGGTGCCGGCACCGATCCAGGCGCGCTCGCCGTAGGTCTGCTGGGCCAGCGCGATGCTCTCGGCCCAGCGCGGCGAATTGAGCGGGATTTCGATCGCGTCGAAACCGGCATCGATCAGCGCGCCGACATGGTCGAGTGTTTCTTCCGGCGTGATGCCACGCAGGATGGCGATCAGCGGCAGGGCGAACAGGCTGGCAGTGGTGTCTGAGGTCATCGGGTTACTCGCGATAGAGCGGAAAGCGGCCGTCGGCGACCAGATGGCCGGCAACGTCGGGGGAGCTTGCGCAACTGCGCGCTGCAAACGTGGTCTGCAGGCGCACGGTGAAAGATCAGGAACATGGGGGCGGGCAGGGTGCCGCGACGCAATGACGGGCCGATTGCAGCAATTGCGTGCGCACTCCAACAGCCTGCAATGGGCTGGCAAGATGCCGTCATCGTCGTCCACCTCCGCAGTCATGGCATGCGTGTTGCCACCTTGTGGAAGATGGGTCACGTCTGTTCTGGCCGCGCCCGGGAGGTCGGGGCTCCTGGTGCGGCGTTCGATAGCCTTGCGCGGGGAGATATGTGCTGCAAATGAAATTTTCGGCATATTCTATTCCTCCTACGAATACACCTTCGCGGCGACCTCCATGGCAAATTCCGGTACTCCCTGGTTCAACGCAGCCCGGCTGAAGACGCGTCAGCTCTTGTTGCTGCTGCATTTGCACGAACAGCGCTCGGTCCTGCGTGCGGCCGAGGCTGCCAGCATGACCCAGCCGGCCGCCTCCAAGCTACTGGCGGAAATGGAGGACATGCTGGGGGTGAAGTTGTTCGAACGGCATGCGCGCGGGGTCGAGCCGACCTGGTACGGCCATGTGCTGATCCGGCGGCGCGCGCGGCAATGTCGGAGATCGGCCGGGCGCAGGAAGAGATCGCCGCACTGCGTGCCGGGCGCATGGGTCAGGCCTCGATCGGTACGGTGGTCAATCCGGGCACCAATCTGGTGCCGCAGGCGATTGCCGAGGTCAAACGCGAGTTCCCGGACATCCTGGTGCGGGTGGAAATGGACTACAGCCGGCCGCTGGTGGCCAAGTTGCTGGATGGCCAGCTGGACATCGTGATCGGCCGCATCCTGGGGCCGGAGGGCGTGGGCGAGCTGGAGTTCGAGCCGCTGGCCGACGAGCCGCATTCGGTGATCGCACGTGCCGGCCACCCGCTGGCCAGCCGCGCCGGTCTGCAGCATGCCGATCTGGTGCGCTATGGCTGGATCCTGCCGCCGGCCGACAGCGTGCTGCGCGCGCGGCTGGATTCGATGTTCATGGAGCACGGCGTGCAGACACCGACCAATGCGATCGAGACCTCGTCCTTGCCGGTCACCTCGACCCTGCTGCGCGGCACCGACATGTTGACCGCCTTGCCGGTGGAGTCGGTGGCGGCGCTGATCCAGGCCAAGCTGCTGACCGTGCTGCCGATCGAACTGGGGGTGCGGATGGAGTCGTTCGGCATCATCCGCCGGCGCGATTACATCCTGCCGCCGGGTGCCGAGCGCATTTTGCAGGCGCTACGCACCACCGCGCGTCGTTTGTATCCGGCTTTGCGCGGCCCGGAATCCCTTGGCTAAGCGAGCTCTGCCATTTCTATTCCGTCAGGGAATAGTAGTTCGTGATTTTTTCATTGGTTGACGCTAGATCACGCGCCTATATCTGTGAGTCAGATCGCACGCTGAAGCGCACGTGAAGTCGGGCAGGTGATCGGCGGCCAAGCCGCCATGCAGTGGGAGGGTGGACCCGCACGCTCGCGTGCGGATCCCACACGATCGTGCGGCCCGCTTGCGGTGCCGCGACAACCAGTCTTCAGTCGTCTTGCGTCCTGGGAGGGATTCGGATGTACACCTTTTCAAGCCATGCACCGGCAGGTACGGGCGTGCGCGCTCGCCTTACCTTGCGTTTGCCTCATTCCGCCATGGCCGTCAGCATTGCGCTGCTTCTCGCAGCGCCGGTTTATGCCCAGCAGGCGCAGACGTCACAGAACGCTCCGCTCACCAATGCCGGCGGCAACGCCGTGGATCTGGATGCGGTGGAAGTGCGCGGTGTGCGCGCCAGCCTGATCAAGTCGCAGGTAATCAAGCGCGACGCCAGCCAGATCGTGGATTCGGTGAGTGCCGAAGACATCGGCGCCTTGCCCGATCGCAGCGTTACCGAAACCCTGCAGCGCGTCAGCGGCGTGACCATTGATCACTTCGCCGCGCGCAGCGACCCCGATCACTTCTCGGCCGAAGGCAGCGGGGTGATGATCCGCGGCCTGACCCAGGTGCGCGGCGAACTCAATGGGCGCGACATCTTCAGCGCCGCCAGCGGCCGCGGACTGAGCTTCGAGGACGTGCCGGCCGAGCTGATGGCCGGTGTGGACGTCTACAAGAATCCCTCGGCCGAAATCATCGAGGGCGGCCTGGGCGGCACGGTCAACCTGCGCACGCGCATGCCGTTCGACAATCCGGGCCGGATCGTCGGTGGCAATGTCGATTACAACTACGGCGACATGAGCAAGCAGTACAAGCCGTCGGCCTCGTTCCTGTTCAGCGATCGCTGGGACACCGGCATCGGCGAGATGGGCTTCATGATCGACATCGCGCATTCGGAGCTGGCAACGCGCTCGGACGGCATCCAGGTCGAACCGTACGTGCGGCGTACCGACGAGGCAGTGCTGGCCGGCAGCGGGCGCAGCGAGGTGTATGTACCGGGCGGGGTGAACTGGCGTCAGCTGGATTTCGAGCGCAAGCGCGACGGCATTGCGGCCGCCTTCCAGTGGAAGCCCAGCGATGCCACCGAGATCTATGCCCAGTTCCTGCGTTCGCGTTACGAGATGAACTGGCAGGAGCGCGCGGCGTTCTTCAACGACAGCAACAACAGCATCACCCCGGCGCCGGGCACCACCTTCGACTACGACGATCGTGGCGGGTTTCTGCGGGGCTCGCCGGTGTCCAGCTCATGGCGCGGTGTGCTTACCGGCGATGGCGTGCGTTTCAATACCGACAACCGCTATTCCGAACAGCGCACCACCACCACCGACCTGTCGGTGGGCTTCAGCCACTTCTTCAACGACAACCTGCAGATCAAGGGCGATATGCAGTTGGTGCAATCGGAGAACGAGCAGCTGGATTTCACCGTGTTCAGCGCGACCTATCTGCCTGGGCTGTCTTATGACGTGTCGGGCAAGTATCCCAGTGTGCAGATCGCCAACCCGGCCTTTACCCAGGATCCGTCCAATTACTTCTGGGCGGCGGCGATGGACCACCTGGGCAAGAATCGCGGGCGGCAGCTGTCCACCCGCGTGGATCTGGAATACACCTTCGATGACAGCAGCTGGCTGCGCTTTGCGCGCTTCGGCATGCGTGCCACCGACCGCAATCAGATCAACAAGAACTCCGGCTACAACTGGGGCGTGATCTCCGACAACTGGGCCGCGATTCCGGGCACCAGCAATGGCCTGGCGAACATGTCGGAGTTCATGACCGATCAGTCGTCGTTGTTCACCTTCTCCAACTTCTTCCGCGGTGGGGTGAACGTGCCGACCACGTTGGTGGTGCCCAACAGCAGCCTGGTCAACAACTACGGCTCGGCCTCGCAGATGATCCAGCAGATCGTGGCGCTGCGCGGCTATGGCTGGGCACCGGACACCTATCAGCCGCAGGATACCAACCGCCAGTTCGAACGCACCCAGGCGGCGTATGCAGCGCTGTACTTCGGCAACGACGAGGCCTGGGGCATTCCGGTGGACGGCAACGTCGGCATCCGTGTGGTGCAGACCAAGACCCATGCCGAAGGCTTCGGCCAGTTTCAGAATCTGGCCGGCCTCAATGTCTCGCCCGAACTGCAGGCGCGCTACACCGGGCAGTATTTCGAGAACAATTCCGAAGGCAGCTACACCAATGTATTGCCCAGCTTGAACCTGCGTCTGCGCTTCACCGACACCTTGCAGTGGCGCTTTGCCGCCTCCAAGGCGATGGCGCGCCCGGATTACACCCAGCTGCAGCCGTATGTGTTGCTCAACGTGGAGACCAACGACGCCGGCCAGGCCACCGACTTCGTCGGCACCGCCGGCAACCCGAACCTCAAGCCGATGGTGGCCAACCAGTTCGACACCGCGCTGGAGTGGTACTTCGACACCAGCGACATGCTGTACGCCACGCTGTTCTACAAGAAGGTCAAGGATTACTTCTCCACCCAGACCCGCAACGAGATCTACGACAACCGCGCATGGCTGGTGACGCGCCCGTACAACATGGACGAGGGCACCATCCGCGGCGCGGAACTGGGCTATACCCAGTTCTTCGATCAGTTGCCGGGTTGGCTGAGCGGGTTCGGCGTCAATGCCAACTTCACCTTCGTCGATAGCCAGGGCGGCGCCAACACCGCGACCGACCCGTACACCAACACCACCGTCACCGGCGTCGAGTTGCCGCTGGAAGGCTTGTCGCGGCGCAGCTACAACCTGGCCGGCATCTACGAGAAGGGTCCGCTGTCGCTGCGACTGGCCTACAACTGGCGCTCGCGCTATCTGCTGACCACCAGCGACGCGGCCACGCGCCTGCCGACCTGGGCCGACGACTATGGCCAGCTCGACGGCTCGTTCTTCTATCGCTTCAACGACCATCTGCAGTTGGGCGTGCAGGCCAACAACCTGACCAACACCGTGACCAAGGTGTTGATGGGGCCGACCTCGTACGAAGGGGGCGAAGTGGACCCGCGCTTGTACACGCGTTCTTCGTTCGTCAACGACCGGCGCTATTCGCTGGTGCTGCGCATGAGCTGGTAAGCGTGCTCGATCACGGTTCCGGCATGCGTTGGTTCGCAGAGTTGAGCCCGTTTCGGTGAATTCGGCAGCCTGGCCCGCAACGCCAGACCTGCCGGGTTTCTCTATGTTGCTATAGGTTTCAGGAATAGCTCGCCAGGAATATTTCATTGGTGTGGCATGACAGCCGCGCCCTATGCTCCGGCCGCAGCCGCTAGGTAAGCCTTATCGGGATTACCACGCATCCAACCAGCCGCAGCCTTTGCCGTGTGCGGATGCGGGCCAGCAACAACGACGGGCAGGGCGTTCGCGCACCGACCCGCTAAAAATTAGCAGTACATGCGTCCTGGGAGGGAGCACCATGTCAGTGCAACATCGCCACATTCCGGCAGGCCGGACTGTGGGTCAGCGTTCGATCCGTGATTTCCGCCGCTCCGTGATGGCCATCAGTGTGGCCACGCTGCTGAGCGCGCAGGCCTATGCGCAAGACGCGACCACCACTGCTGCTCCAGCGCAGGACCCGACCACCCAGCAGCTCGACACCGTGCAGGTCACCGGCACCCGCAGCAGCGTCACCAAGGCGCAGCTGGTCAAGCAGAACGCCGAGCAGATCGTCGATTCGATCGTTGCCGAAGACATCGGCAAGCTGCCCGACAACAACGTCGCCGAGGCGCTGCAGCGCATCTCCGGCATCCAGATCACCCGCAATTACGGCGAAGGTAGCTCGATCGCCATTCGCGGCCTGACCCAGGTGCGTACCGAACTCAATGGCCGCGACATTTTCACTGCCAACGACGGCCGTGGCCTGAGCTTCGAAGACGTCTCTGCCGAACTGCTGGGCGGTGTCAACGTCTACAAGAATCCTTCGGCCGACATGATCGAAGGTGGCCTGGGCGGCACCGTGGATCTGCGCACGCGCCTGCCGTTCGACTATGAAGGCCGCAAGATCGCCGGCAGCGTCCAGTACAACCATTACGACCTGGCCGACGACGGCAAGCCGGCGTTCTCGGGCCTGTTCAGCGATCGCTGGCAGACCGGTATCGGCGAAATCGGCCTGCTGGTGAATTATTCGCAGCAGAAGAGCCCGTTCCGTCAGGACACCATCTCGATCGAGCCGTGGTACACGCAGACCGATCTGCCGGGCTACGAAGGCCAGGAAGTGTCGGTGCCGCACGGCGCCGGCATCAACACCACCGTCGGTGAGCGCGAGCGCAAGACCGGCGCGTTTGCGATGCAGTGGCGTCCGAACGATTCGGTCGAGGTCTATACGCAGGTGCTGCGTTCGGAATACGATTTCCGCTGGCAGGATTATTCGTTCTTCGCACTGACGCAGCAAAATCCCATACAAGGGTTGCCCGGTATCCAGGTCAACGACCGCAACGAGTTCGTCAACGGCTCGTTCCAGAACGTACCGACCGAATCCAACACCAGCCTGACCGAGCGTCATTCGGTGACCACCGATTACTCGTTGGGCGCCAAGTGGACGGTCAACGAGAAGCTGACCCTGAGCACCGACTTCCAGTATGTCGATGCCACCACCACCGGCACGCGCTACATCGTGGCGACCGGGCAGGACACCAGCCCGCAGTTCAACGTCGATTTCCGTGGCGATCTGCCGCGCCTGTCGGTGACCGATGCTAGCGGCGCTGAAGGCTACCTTGCCGACGTCAACAACTATGACGGCTGGCGCTACCACCTGGACAACAAGGACGACAACAAGGGCACTGAGTTCGCCTGGCGCGCCGACATGGACCTGGCGTTCGACAGCGACTTCGTGCGCAGCTTCAAGGCCGGTGTGCGCTACACCGATCGCGATGCCGAGACCAAGGGCAATATCTATCGCTTTATGTGTTTGAACACCGCATGCGGTGCTGCGACCGACTCGCCATTCGCGGCGTTTCCCAACATTGGTATCGTGACCAATCCAATTACCGATTTTTCCGTGGTGAAAGCAGCACCTTTGGACGTACGTTGACCGCAGCCAATTCGGCAGTGTCCAACTACGAGCAGACTCTTGCCACCTTCGGCGCCAGTCCGCTTGTATTCGCACCCAACAATATTAACGCTCAGACCGAGAAGACCTACGCGGCCTACGGTGTATTGCGCTTCGGTGTGGACAGCGACTCAATTCCGTTTGATGGCAACATCGGCGTGCGTGTCGTGCGCACCGAGGTCGGTTCAACTGGTGTACGCACCGGCACCGATAGCGAGGGCGGCGGCCTGATTCCAGTAGATGCGCAGCAGACCTATACGGACGTGCTACCGAGCCTGAACTTGCGTTGGATGCTGAGCGACCAGTTGCAATGGCGTTTTGCCGCCTCGCGCGGTATCTCACGCCCGACTTTTGATCGCCTTAATCCAAATTTGAGCCTGGGCACCAACTCTGGCGCAGGCGGCTCCACCTTGGTGGGCAATGCAGGTAATCCGGAATTGGAGCCGGTGAAGGCTGATCAATTCGACACTGCGCTGGAGTGGTACTTCGGCCAGGGCTCGATGATGTACGGCACGCTTTTCTACAAAAAAGTAGAGGGCTTTATTGCAAATGCCGTCTTCAATGAGATCTACGATGGCCAGCCTGCGCAGATCACCCGTCCGGTCAACGGCGATGCCGGCAAGATCCGCGGTGCGGAACTGGGCTATACGCAGTTCTTCGACTTCCTGCCGGGCTGGTTGAGCGGCTTCGGCCTGCAGACCAACTACACCTATGTCGACAGCGAGGCGCCGAGCCCCACTGCGACCGACACCAACGGCCAGGCACTCACCGTGCCGCTGGAAGGGTTGTCCAAGAACAGCTACAACGCGATCCTCAGCTACGAAACGACGCGCTTCCAGGGCCGTGTGGCCTACAACTGGCGCAGCGACTGGCTGGTGACCACCGCAGGCAACGGCACTGAAAATCTGCCGGTCTACAACAAGGGCTTCGGCCAGCTGGATGCCTCGCTGCGTTTCAACATCAATGATGTGTGGTCGATCTCGCTCGATGGCGTGAATCTGCTCGATACCCGGCGCGAAAGCTATCTGGGTTCCGAGTCGCGCTACCGCGACTTCGTGATCAACGATCGTCGGTATGGCCTGACCTTGCGGGCCAGCCTGTAGAACGTGCCGTAGGAAGTGCGTCTCCGGTCCGGCGAGCTGTGCAGGCAGCTCGTTGGACCGGTGTTTTTCCAGTCGGTGGCCATCATCGACCGCAAAGGGAGCCGGAGGAATGATCGTCATGATCGATCCGCCTACTGAGCGCCGTCGTCTTCGTACGCAAGCGTGGCAGGCCGGTCTTTGGGCGTTGCTGCTGTTGGCGTCTGTCTTTCGGCTACATGCCGCCGATTCCGGTGCGCAGGGGCCTTACCAATGGCGCAGCGTCGCCATTGGCGGTGGCGGTTTTGTCACCGGTGTGCTGTTTCATCCCGCAGAGCGCGATCTTGCGTATGCGCGCACCGATGTCGGTGGCGCCTACCGTTGGGATGCGCGTGCGCAGCAGTGGATCGCACTGACCGACTGGTTGGGAGCCGAGGACTGGAATCTGATGGGGATCGACGCATTCGCGGTCGATCCTGCCGACCCGAAGGCGCTGTATCTGGCCGCGGGCACCTATATGCACGAGCGCGCCGGCAATGCGGCGGTGCTGCGCTCGTTCGATCGCGGGCGCAGCTTCGAGCGTGCCGAGTTGCCGTTCAAACTGGGCGGCAACCAGCTGGGTCGTTCCAATGGCGAACGGCTGGCAGTGGACCCGCACGATGGCCGCGTGCTGTTGCTCGGTTCGCGCGATGCGGGTCTGTGGCGCAGCACCGATCGCGGCGCGCACTGGGCGCGTGTGGAGGGGTTTCCTGCCGAGGCACTGGCGGGTTCCACTGCGCGTAATCATGTTGGACGCGAGCAGGCGGTGGGCATCGCCTTTGTCATGTTCGATGCCGCCAGCGGCAGCGCTGGTGTGCCCACGCCGCGGATCTATGTGGGTGTGTCTACTGCGCAGACCAGCCTGTATGTCTCCGAAGATGCGGGTCGCAGCTGGTCGGCAGTGGCTGGGCAACCCAAGGGCTTGCGTCCCAGTCATATGGCCGGTGGCAGCGATGGGCAGTGGTATCTGAGCTACGGCGATCAACCCGGCCCGGATCTGATGGCCGGTGGCGCGCTATGGAAATACACCCCGGCGCAGGCGGGGTCGCAGGCGCGCTGGAGCGAGATCAGCCCGATCGCGCAGCCGGCCACTGGCGATGGCTTCGGTTGGGGCGCGGTGGCGGTGGATCCGCAACAGCCGCAGGTGCTCTTGGCCAGCACGTTCCGCCGCTCACCGCGCGATGAATTGTTCCGCAGCGTCGATGGCGGTCGCAGCTGGACGCCATTGTTGGCCGCCTCGCAGTTCGATCACAGCGCCGCGCCGTGGACCGCGCAGGCGTCGCCGCACTGGATGGGCGCCTTGGCGATCGATCCGTTCGACAGCAATCACGCGCTGTTCGTTACCGGCTACGGCATCTGGGCCTCGCGCAATCTGCAGGATTTCGCCAAGCATCAGCGTCCGTTGCAGTGGTGGTTTCAGGACCGTGGGCTGGAAGAAACTGTGCCGCTGGATCTGCTCAGCCCGATGCAGGGCGCGCACTTGCTCAGCGCGCTGGGCGATATCGATGGCTTTCGGCATGACGATCTGGACCGTGCGCAATTGCAGTACGCCGGCCCGCGCCTGACCAATGGCGAAAGTATCGATGCCGCCGGGCAGGCCGCGCAGTGGGTGGTGCGCAGCGGCACCGTGCGCAATCGCCGCAACAATGAAATCCGCGCGCTCTACTCGCGCGATGGTGGCGCGCAGTGGACAGCGTTTGCCAGCGAGCCGCCAGCGGGGCAGGGCGCCGGCAACATCGCCATTTCTGCCGACGCATCCCACGTTGTATGGGCACCGGAGAAAGGTGGCGTGTGGCGCACAGCCGATTTCGGCAAGCAGTGGCAACGTGTGCAAGGGCTACCCGACACTGCGGTGGCGGTGGCCGATCGCGTCGATGCGCGGCGCTGGTATGCGGTGGATACCGCGAGCGGGCGTTTGTTCGAAAGCCGCGATGGCGCAGCGAACTTTCGCGACACCGCTGCGCAGGTCGGCAGCCCGGCGCGCGATGAGCGTGCGCGTCCGCAACTGCGCCCCGATCCGTGGCGTGCGGGCGTGGTGTATCTGGCCAGCCCCACGCTTGGCGTGATGCGCTGGCAGGACGGTCGTTTGCAAACCTTGTCCACGCCCGACCAGGCGCGTTCGTTGGGCATCGGCAAGGCACTGCGCGAGGGCGCACCGCCGGCGCTGTATCTGGCCGGCCGCGTGCATGGTGTGGACGGCGTGTTCCGCTCAGACGATGAAGGCGCGCACTGGCTGCGCATCAACGACGATGCCCACCGTTTCGGCAAGCCGTATAGCGTCACCGGCGACCCGCGCATTCCCGGGCGGGTGTATTTCGCCACCGGTGGGCGCGGCATCTTCTACGGAGATCCACGATGAGCGCTGCGTGCCTGCGCGCGTCATCGCGCTGTCTTATCGTGAATGGCGGCGCGTGCCGTCGCATTGTTGCGCGCCGCGTGGCCGCGCCGACCCTGGAGATCACTGCATGACCGCTTCTCTCATTGCCCGCGGCCGCCTGCTGGGCCTGCTGCTGATCAGCCCCGCCGCGTTGGCACAACCTACCTTGCCGTTGTTGTTTGCCGATGGCGCAGTGTTGCAGCGCGACCAGCCGATGCCGGTGTGGGGTTGGGCATCGCCGAACGCCACCATCACGGTCGGCTTCGACGGCAAACGCGCCACTGCCAAGGCCGATGCGAAAGGGCAGTGGAAGGTCAGTCTGCCCGCGCACACCGCCGGTGGCCCTTATGTGTTGAGCGTGCAGGGCGACGGCGGGGAGTTGCAGGTACGTGACGTGTTGGTCGGCGACGTGTGGCTGGCCAGCGGCCAATCGAATATGGAGTGGCCATTGGCGCAGGCCAGCGATGGCGCGCAAGCGGTAGCTGCTGCCAACGACCCGCAACTGCGCCACTTCAAGGTGCCCAAGTCGTGGTCGGTGCAGCCGGAAGCGCACCTGACCGGCGGCGACTGGAAGGCCGCCACGCCGGAGAATGCCGGCGAGTTCAGCGCGGTCGGATATTTCTTCGCCAAGGAGCTGCGTGCCAGCACCGGCGTGCCGATCGGCATCGTCAACAGCACCTGGGGCGGCAGTGCGATCGAGGCGTGGATGGATGCGGCCTCGCTGGGCTTGAACGCCGAGCAGAATCAGGGCGCGATCGCGGCGATCAAGCAACGCGATGCCGCCGCGCAGGCCGCCACCGGCAAGCGCATCGCGCGCTGGCCCAAGGTGGACGGCGACACGCCGCAGTGGCGCGAACCGACGTACGACGACAGCGACTGGGACAGCATCCCGACCACCCAGCAATGGGAACTCAGCGGCTATGACGGCATGGATGGCATCGCTTGGTACCGCACCACGGTTACTTTGAGCGCTGCCGAGGCCAAGGCCGGTATTGCGCTGGGCGTGGGTCAGATCGATGACTCCGATATCACCTATGTCAACGGCGCCAAGGTTGGTGAGACCACCAAGCAGTGGAACCTGCCGCGCGTCTACACCGTGCCGCCTTCTGCACTGCATGCAGGCGTCAACCACATCGCCGTGCGGGTGGAAGATCTCAGCGGTGGCGGCGGCATGCATGGCCCGGACGAGCAGCGCTTTGTGCAGACCACCGCCGGCGCCATGCGCGCCTTGAGCGGCTGGAAGTTCCGCCCCGCCGCCGTGCGCGTGTCGCTGGCCGACAACAAGAATCAGCTGCCCACGCTGCTGTACAACCAGATGATCCATCCGCTGCAGCCGTTCCCGCTCAAGGGCGTGATCTGGTACCAGGGCGAAACCAATGCCAGCGACACCGGCGCGGTGAAATATCGCGAGCAGTTCGCGGCGATGATCCAGCGATGGCGCGCCGAACGCGGTGCGAAACAGCTGCCGTTTCTGTGGGTGCAGCTGGCCAACTTCAAGGCCGGTGGCGACAAGGGCGAGTTGAGCCCGTGGGCGCTGTTGCGCGAGTCGCAATCCAAGACGCTGGCGCTGCCATCAACCGGGCAGGCGGTGATCATCGATATCGGCAACCCCACCGATATCCATCCCACCAACAAGCGCGATGTCGGCCATCGTCTGGCGCTTGCGGCGCGGCATGTGGCTTATGGCGAAACGCTGGTGTACAGCGCGCCGGTGTTCAAGCGCGCAAGCTTCGCCGATGGCCAGGCAGTGCTGAGTTTCGATCTGCAAGGCAGTGCGTTGCAGGTGCGTGGCGGTGGCCAAGTGCAAGGCTTCCGGGTTGCCGGCGCCGACAAGCAGTTCCATCCGGCCACTGCGCAACTCGATGGCGATCGCGTGATCGTCCGCAGCGACGAGGTGTCTGCGCCGGTCGCCGTGCGCTACGGCTGGAGCGAAAATCCGGACGACGCCAACCTGGTCAATCGCGAACACCTTCCCGTTTCCCCCTTCCGCACCGATACCTGGTGACACGGAGTCTTATGTCCATGCATTCCCCCGTTGCACGTGTGATCGCTCCTTCCACTGCACGCCGTTGCCTGCGTCCGCTGCTGCTGTCCGCGCTGGCGCTGGCCTTGGCTGCGTGCCAATCCGGTGAGCAAAGTGACGCCGCCAAACCTGCTGCAGTTGCACCCGCTGCGAGCCCCGCAGCGACCACCCCTGCCACTGCGGCGGCGCCGGCTGCGCAGACACCGATGCCGCAGTTCGTTAGCAAGGACGGCAAGCATGCGTTGATGGTCGATGGCGCGCCGTTCCTGATCCTGGGCGCGCAGGTCAACAATTCCAGCAACTATCCCGGGGTGATGGACAAGGTGTGGCCGGCGATGCAGGTGCTGGGCCCCAACACCGTGCAGGTGCCGATCGCCTGGGAGCAGGTCGAGCCGGAAGAAGGCAAGTTCGATTTCTCCTTCGTCGATACGTTGCTGACGCAAGCGCGCGAGCACAAGGTGCGGCTGGTGCTGCTGTGGTTTGCGACCTGGAAGAACAACGGCCCGGCGTACGCGCCGCACTGGGTCAAGACCGACAACCAGCGCTTCCCGCGCGTGGTGACGCGCGAAGGCAAGGCGATCGGGTCGCTGTCGCCGCATGCGCAGGCCACGCTGGATGCCGACCGCAAGGCCTTTGTTGCCTTCATGCAACATCTCAAGCAAGTCGATCCGCAGCACACCGTGATCATGATCCAGCCGGAAAACGAGCCGGGCACCTACGGCAGCGTGCGCGACTTTTCGCCGATGGCGCAGAAGCTGTTCGACGGTCCGGTGTCGGACGAACTGCTCAAGCGCTTGAACAAGCAGCCGGGCAGCTGGGCGCAGGTGTTCGGTGCCGATGCCGACGAAGTCTTCCATGCCTGGTCGATCGGTCGCTACATCGACCAGGTGGCCGAGGCCGGCAAGGCCGAGTACCCGCTGCCGATGTACGTCAACGCCGCACTGCGTGGCCCGTTCAATCCCGGCCAGCCCGGTCAATACGCCAGCGGCGGCCCCACCGACAACGTGCTGGATGTGTGGAAGGCCGCCGGTCCGCATATCGACTTGCTGGCGCCGGACATCTACATGCCCGAGTACCGCATGTACACCACGGTGTTGGAGCGCTACGCGCGTCCGGATAACGCCTTGTTCGTTGCCGAAACCGGCAACCGCCCCGAATACGCGCGTTATCTGTTCCCCACGCTGGGCCACGACGGCATCGGCTGGTCGGCGTTCGGCATGGACTACACGCGTTATTCCAACTATCCGTTGGGCGCCAAGCACGTCAACGAAGAAACCTTGGCGCCATTCGCGCTGGGTTTCGATCTGGTCAAGCGCGGTATGCGTCCGTTCGCCAAGGCCGCCTCCGAAGGCAAGTTGCACGGCACCGCCGAAGAACCCGGCCAGGCGGTGCAGGAGCTCAAGCTCAACGACCGTTGGAGCGCCACCATCACCTATGGCGTGCCGCAGTTCTGGTTCAAGGGCGAGCCGCCGGGCAACCCCGAGCCGATCGGCGCGGCCTTGATCGCCGAGCTCGGCCCGGACGAATTCCTGGTCACCGGTTACCACGTGCGCGTGACCCTGCATCCGGCCAGCGAAGCCACCGCCAACATGCTCTACGACCGCGTCGAGGAAGGCGTGTACGAAGGCAGCGACTGGAAGTTCCAGCGCAACTGGAACGGCGACCAGACCGATTACGGCGTCAATTTTTCCAGCGCGCCGCAGCTGCTGAAGATCAAGCTGGCCACCTACAACTAAGCGCGGCGACCAGCGTTGCTGCGCAATCGGCGCTCTGCGCAGCACGCTGTCAGCCACGTCGAATCCATCGAACCCATGCGTTGCCGCCCCCGCGGCACCGCT
The DNA here is from genome assembly GCF_024499015.1 of Xanthomonas hortorum pv. pelargonii. Lineage (NCBI taxonomy): Bacteria > Pseudomonadati > Pseudomonadota > Gammaproteobacteria > Lysobacterales > Lysobacteraceae > Xanthomonas > Xanthomonas hortorum. The sequence goes on from NZ_CP098604.1 coordinate 4,788,396, forward strand.
TCGTAATTCCAAGGGAGTGAACATGCAAACCACCAATCGTTCCGCCGGCCATGCGCCTGCCACCCGACGTACACCGCTCGCGCACTGCCTGGCGCTGTCGCTGGCCTTGCTGGCCAATGCCGCGCACGCGCAGGAAGTGCGCAAGGCCGCCGATGGCGTCACCGTGGTGCCGAGCGCCAAGGGCGCCGCACCGGTGCGTCTGCAGGTGGTCGATGCCGGCATCATCCGCGTCAGTGCCGATCCGGATGGCGACTTCGCACGCAGCCCCAGCCTGATGCGCGTGCCGGTGCAGGGCGACAGCAAGTTCCAGCTGGCCGAGCAGGGCGATAGCGTGCAGTTGAAGACCGGCAAGGTCACCGCGACGGTGTCCACCGTCGATGGCCATGTCAGCTTCGCCGATGCCAACGGCAAGCCGGTGTTGTCGGAAGTGGCCGGCGGGCGCAGCTTTGCCCCGCTGAAAGTGGAAGGCAAGCAGTACCTGAGCGTGCGCCAGCGCTTCCAGTCGCCCGACGACGAGGCGCTGTACGGCTTCGGCCAGCATCAGCAGGGCTGGATGAATCAGAAGGGCCGCAACGTCGAGCTGCAGCAGAACAACATCGACATGGCGGTGCCGTACCTGGTCTCCAGCCGCAACTACGGCCTGCTGTGGGACAACAACTCGATCAGCCGCCTGGGTGACCCGCGCGGCCTGCAGCCGCTGCCCAAGACGCTCAAGTTGTACGACGCCAAGGGCAAGGCCGGCGCATTGACCGCGCGCTATGCGATCAACGGCAAGCAGATCGTCGAACGTCGCGAGAGCGAGGTGAACTACCAGTACCTCAGCGACCTGACCAAGTTCCCCAAGAAGGCAATCACCAAGGACAAGGACAGCCGCATGCAGGTCACCTGGGAGGGCGAGATCGAAGCGCTCACCGGTGGCGAGCACACCTTCTCGCTGTATTCGAGCGAATACGCCAAGTTGTACGTGGACGGCAAGCTGATCATCGATCGCTGGCGCCAGAACTGGAACCCGTGGAATCACGAGTTCAAGCTGGAGCTGGAGCCGGGCAAGCGCCACACCGTCAAGGTCGAATGGGACCTGATCGACCCCAGCTACATCGCGCTGCTGCATCGCGACCCGCTGCCGGCGACCGAAGCCAAGGATTTGTCGCTGTGGTCCGAAGCCGGGCAGATGATCGACTACTACTTCGTCTCTGCCGATTCCTACGACCAGGCCGTTGCCGGTTATCGCGAACTCACCGGCAAGTCGGTGATGCTGCCCAAGTGGGCCTATGGCTTCTGGCAAAGCCGGGAGCGTTACAAGAGCCAGGATGAGTTGGTGGGCGTGCTGGCCGAATACCGCAAGCGCAAGCTGTCGCTGGACAACATCGTGCTGGATTGGTCGTACTGGCCGGAAAACGCCTGGGGTTCGCACGATTTCGACCCCCAGCACTTCCCGGATCCGGACGGCATGGTCAAGTCCGTGCACGACATGCACGCACAGATCATGATTTCGATCTGGCCCAAGTTCTATCCCACCACCGCCAATTACAAGGAACTGGACGCTGCCGGTTTCATGTACAAGCGCAATGTCGAAGTGGGTGAGCTGGACTGGATCGCCAAGGGCTACAAGAACTCGTTCTACGACCCGTACTCGGAGAAGGCACAAGCCATCTACTGGCGCCAGGTCAACGAAAAGCTCAACAGCAAGGGCTTCGATGCATGGTGGATGGACGCCGACGAGCCGGACGTGCATTCCAACCTGGACATCGGCGAGCGCAAGGCACGCACCACGCCGACCGCGCTGGGCCCGTCCACCGAGTTCTTCAACTCGTATCCGCTGCCGCACACACATGGCGTGTACGTGGGCGACCGTGCGGCCGACGACAAGCGGGTGTTCATCCTGTCGCGCAAGGGTTATGCCGGCACCCAGCGCAACGCGGTGGCAGTGTGGAGCGGCGACATCGTCTCGCGCTGGAATGACATGCACGACCAGATTTCCGCGGGCGTCAACATGGCGCTGTCGGGCCTGCCCAACTGGACCTTCGACATCGGCGGTTTTGCGGTGGAGAAGCGCTACGAAAACCAGGACCCGGCGCATCTGCCGGAATGGCGCGAGCTCAATACCCGCTGGTTCCAGTTCGGCGCGTTCGTGCCGATCTTCCGCTCGCACGGCCAGTTCCCGTACCGCGAAATCTGGAACATCGCCCCGGAAGGCACGCCGTTCTACGACAGCATGGCCTACTACAACCGGCTGCGTTACGCGTTGCTGCCGTACATCTACAGCCTGGCCGGCGACACCTATCAGCGCGACGGCGTGATCATGCGCGGCATGATGATGGACTTCCCGAACGACCCCAAGGTTCGCGACATCAACGACCAGTACCTGTTCGGGCCTGCCTTCCTGGTCGCTCCGGTGACCCGCTTCGGCGCCACCTCCCGTCAGGTGTATTTGCCGGCGGGCACTAGCTGGCTGGATTTCGCCACCGGCAAGCGCTACGAAGGTGGCCAGAGCATCGAAGCGGCCGCGCCGATCGAGCGCATGCCGTTGTTCGTGCGTGCCGGTTCCATCGTGCCCACCGGCCCGGTGCAGGAATACGTGGACCAGACGCCAGACGCACCGCTCACCGTGGTGGTCTACACCGGCGCCGACGGCCAGTTCTCGCTGTATGAGGACGACGGCAAGGGCTACGGCTACGAAAAGGGCGAGTTCAGCCGCATTCCGCTGAGCTGGAACCAGGCCAAGGGCGAGCTGAGCATCGGCAAGCGCGAAGGCAGCTGGACCGGCATGCAGGCCAAGCGCACCGTCAACGTACGCTTCGTCGACGGCCCGCGCGAGGATGCCGGTGCGCTCGCGCCCAAGACCGACGCCAGCATCCAGTACGACGGCAGGCCGGTCAGCGTGTTGCAGCGCAAGATTGCGTCCGGCAAAGCGCGTCGTCGATGATCGCAGGTTGTTGTCAGTCAGTGAGTGCGCAGATGCCGGATCGCCGCAAGGCTCGGGCGTGCAGGTCCGGTCATGCAGCACGGTGGTGCACGTGCTGACCCGCAGGGAAGTCTGCAAGGCAACCGGTGCCGCACTCGCGGTGCTGGGTGCTGCGCCGGCGGCTTCCGCTGTTGCTGCGCCTGCCAAGGCAGCCGGCAAGCAATCGCTGCCTGCCGCCGCTGCGGGCGATGCCTTGCAGCTCTGGTATCGCGAACCGGCCAACGAATGGGTACAGGCCTTGCCGGTCGGCAACGGCCGGCTGGGCGCGATGGTGTGGGGCGGCATTGCCCACGAGCGCCTGCAACTCAACGAAGACACGTTGTACGCAGGCGGCCCGTACGACGCCACCAGCCCCGAGGCGCTGGCGGCGTTGCCACAGGTGCGTGCGCTGATCTTTGCCGGGCGTTATGCCGAAGCCGAAGCACTGGCCGACGCCAAGTTGCTCTCGCGTCCGCTCAAGCAGATGCCATATCAACCGCTGGGCGATCTGCTGCTGGATTTCGACCGTGCCGACGGCATCAGCGAGTACCGCCGTCAGCTCGATCTGGATACCGGCGTTGCCACCACCACATTCCGTTCCGGCGGCGCTGTGCACCGGCGCGAGGTGTTCGTGTCGGCGCAATCGCAGTGCATCGTGGTGCGCCTGTCGTGCGATCGCCCCCGTGCGATTTCCTTGCGCGTGGGCATCGATAGCCCGCAGACCGGGGAGGTCACGGTGGAGCAGGGCAGCCTGCTGTTCAGCGGTCGCAACGGCAGCTTCGCCGGTATCGACGGCAAGCTGCGCTTTGCGTTGCGCGTGTTGCCGCAGATCAAGGGCGGCACGGTCAGCGATCTGCGCGACCGCTTGCGCATCGAGGGCGCCGATGAAGTGGTGCTGCTGCTCACTGCCGCCACCAGCTACCAACGCTACGACGCCGTCGATGGCGACCCGCTCGCGCTGACTGCAGCGAGTTTGAAAAAAGCAGGCAAGCTGGACTACGCCGCATTGCTGCGTGCGCATCTGGCCGATCATCAGCGGCTTTTCCGGCGCGTGGCAATCGACCTGGGCACCAGCGAAGCAGCGGCGCTGCCCACCGACGAACGCGTGCTGGCCTTCGCCAAGGGCAACGATCCGGCAATGGCGGCGCTGTATCACCAGTTCGGCCGCTATCTGCTGATCTGCAGCTCGCGGCCCGGTTCGCAGCCGGCCAATCTGCAGGGCATCTGGAACGACCTGATGCAGCCGCCGTGGGAAAGCAAGTACACCATCAACATCAACACCGAGATGAACTACTGGCCCAGCGAGGCCAACGCGCTGCACGAATGCGTCGAACCGCTGGAATCCATGTTGTTCGATCTGGCCAAAACCGGGGCGCACACCGCACGCGCGATGTACGACGCACCCGGTTGGGTGGTGCACAACAACACCGATCTGTGGCGCCAGGCCGGGCCGATCGATGGTGCCAAGTGGAGCCTGTGGCCGATGGGCGGCGCGTGGCTGCTGCAACAGCTGTGGGACCGCTGGGATTACGGCCGCGACCGCGCCTATCTGGGCAAGATCTATCCCTTGTTCAAGGGCGCGGCGGAGTTTTTCGTCGCTACGTTGGTCAAGGATCCGCAAACCGGTGCGATGGTGACCAATCCATCGATGTCGCCGGAAAACCAGCATCCGTTCAACGCTGCGCTGTGTGCCGGCCCCACCATGGACGCGCAACTGCTGCGCGATCTGTTCGCGCAATGCATCGCCATGAGCAAGCTGCTCAAGGTCGACGACGCCTTTGCGCAACAGCTGAGCACGCTGCGCGAGCAACTGCCGCCCAACCGCATCGGCAAGGCAGGGCAGTTGCAGGAATGGCAGCAGGACTGGGATATGCAGGCGCCGGAGATCCATCACCGTCACGTCTCGCATCTTTACGCCCTGCATCCTTCGAGCCAGATCAATTTGCGCGATACGCCCGAGCTTGCCGCTGCAGCCAAGCGCACGCTGGAAACACGTGGCGACAACACCACCGGCTGGGGCATCGGCTGGCGCCTGAATCTGTGGGCACGTCTGGCCGATGGCGAGCATGCGTATCGCATCCTGCAATTGCTGATTTCGCCCGAGCGCACCTACCCGAATCTGTTCGACGCGCATCCGCCGTTCCAGATCGATGGCAACTTCGGCGGCACCGCCGGCATCACCGAGATGCTGTTACAAAGTTGGGGTGGCAGCGTGTTCTTGCTGCCCGCATTGCCCAGTGCCTGGCCGCGCGGCAGTGTGCGCGGCTTGCGCGTGCGCGGCGGTGCCAGCGTGGACCTGGAATGGGACGGCGGTCGCCTGCAGCAGGCACGCGTACACAGCGACCGTGGCGGGCGCTATCAACTGTCTTACGCAGGGCAGACCCTGGACCTGGAACTGGGCGCCGGTCGCACCCAGCAGGTCGGCCTCAACAACAACCGATTGGTGACGCAATGAGCTTGTACATAGGACTGGATGTGGGCACGCAGAGCGTCAAGCTGGTGGCCTACGATCCGCAAGAGCGCGCCGTGGTGGCCACCATCGCCGCACCCATGGAACTGATCAGCCGCGACGACGGCACCCGCGAGCAGCAGGCGCAGTGGTGGATCGACGGCATCGTGCATTGCTTCGCGCAGCTCGACGGCGAGCTGCGTGCGCAGGTGCGCGGCATCTCGGTGTCCGGCCAGCAGCATGGCTTTGTGCCGGTGGCCGCCGATGGCAGCGTCACCGCACCGGTGAAGCTGTGGTGCGACACCAGCACCGCGCGGGAGTGCGACGAGATCATGGATGCGGTGGGCGGCGTGGCCGGCAGTGTGGCCACCGCAGGCAACCCGATCATGGCCGGCTATACCGCCTCCAAATTGCCGTGGACGCGCAAGCATCGCCCCGAAGCGTACGCGGCGATGACCACGGTGATGCTGCCGCACGATTACGTGAACTTCTGGCTCACCGGCGAGCGTTTTGCCGAAGTGGGCGATGCCTCCGGCACCGGCTGGCTGGATGTGCGTACGCGGCAGTGGTCCGAGCGCATGCTCGGCGCGGTCGATGCGCAGCGTGATCTGCGCGCTGCATTGCCGCCGCTGGTGGAAACCGGCGCGGTGTATGCGTTGTCCGACGCAGCTGCAGAGGCGCTGAATCTGCCCGCCGGCGTGCGGGTCACCACCGGCGGTGGCGACAACATGATGGCCGCGATCGGCACCGGCAATGTCGTGCCGGGTCGCCTGACCATGAGCCTGGGTACTTCCGGCACCTTGTTCGCGTATGCCGATCACCCGGTGGTGGACGACGACGCACGCTGGGCCGCGTTCTGCTCGTCCAGCGGCGGCTGGCTGCCGCTGATCTGCACGATGAACTGCACCGTCGCCACCGAGGCGGTGATGCAGATGTTCTCCATCACCCGCGAACAGACCGAAGCGCTGATCGCCAGCACCACACCGGGCGCCGATGGCCTGGTGTTGTTGCCGTTCTTCAACGGCGAGCGCACCCCGAATCTGCCGTCCGCACGCGGCTGCCTGTTCGGCATGGAGTTGCACAACACCACGCCGGCGCACTTCTATCGCGCCGCGATGGAAGGAGCGACCTACAGCCTGCGCAACGGCTTCGACGCCTTCGTTGCCGCAGGCCTGCAGTTCGACACCATCCTGCTCACCGGCGGCGGCAGCAAGAGCGCGCAGTGGCGGCAGATGGTGGCCGATATCTTCAATCTGCAGGTCGTGGTGCCGACCCAGCCCGAGGGGGCCGCATTCGGTGCCGCGCTGCAGGCGTTGTGGGCGTGCGATCGCGACGATGGCGGTGCAGACGCCTTGTCGGATGTGGTGCTGGAGCATCTGCAGATCGACGAGGCGCTATCGGCACGCCCGGATCCGCAGCGCGTGGCCCAGTATCAGCAGCATTACCAGAACTTCCTCAAGCACCTGCAGGTCGTCAGCCCGCTCTACGCCGGCTGATCGACAACACCCTTTACAACTCCCCCAGCAGCAAGGACATCTCACCCCATGAGCAACACCGTCTACATCGGCGCCAAAGAATATTTCCCCGGCATCGGTAAGATCGGCTTCGAAGGCCGCGATTCTGACAACCCGCTGGCCTTCAAGGTCTACGACGCCAACAAGCAGATCGGCGACAAGACCATGGCCGAGCATCTGCGCTTTGCCGTGGCCTACTGGCACAGCTTCTGCGGCAACGGCGCCGATCCGTTCGGCCCGGGCACGCGTGCGTACCCGTGGGATATCGGCAACACCGCGTTGAATCGCGCCGAAGCCAAGGCCGATGCCGCGTTCGAATTCTTCACCAAGCTCGGCGTGCCGTACTACTGCTTCCATGACATCGACCTGTCGCCGGATGCCGACGACATCGATGAGTACGAAAGCAACCTCAAGCACATGGTGGGTATCGCCAAGCAGCGCCAGGCCGATACCGGCGTCAAGCTGTTGTGGGGCACGGCGAACCTGTTCTCGCACCCGCGCTACATGAATGGTGCCTCGACCAATCCGGACTTCAATGTGGTGGCGCGTGCAGCGGTGCAGGTCAAAGCTGCGATCGATGCAACCGTCGAGTTGGGCGGCGAGAACTACGTGTTCTGGGGCGGCCGCGAAGGCTATGCCTGCCTGCACAACACGCAGATGAAGCGCGAGCAGGACAACATGGCGCGCTTCCTCACCCTGGCACGCGACTACGGGCGTGCGATCGGGTTCACCGGCAACTTCCTGATCGAACCCAAGCCGATGGAGCCGATGAAGCACCAGTACGACTTCGACAGCGCCACAGTGATCGGCTTCCTGCGCCAGCACGGCCTGGACCAGGATTTCAAGCTCAATATCGAAGCCAACCACGCCACGCTCTCGGGTCATAGCTTCGAGCACGATCTGCAAGTCGCCTCCGATGCCGGCCTGCTCGGCAGCATCGACGCCAACCGCGGCAATCCGCAGAATGGCTGGGATACCGACCAGTTCCCGACCGACCTGTACGACACCGTCGGCGCGATGCTGGTGGTGCTGCGGCAGGGCGGGCTGGCACCGGGCGGTTTGAATTTCGATGCCAAGGTGCGGCGCGAATCGTCCGATCCGCAGGATCTGTTCCTGGCGCACATCGGCGGCATGGACGCGTTCGCACGCGGGCTGGAAGTGGCCAACGCGCTGCTGACGTCCTCGCCGTTGGAGCAGTGGCGCGCCGAGCGTTACGCCAGCTTCGACAGCGGCGCCGGTGCGGCATTCGCCGATGGCACCAGCACGCTGGTGGATGTGGCAAATCATGCGGCCGGCAATGAACCAAAGCAGATCAGCGGCCGCCAGGAAGCCTACGAGAACCTGATCAATCAGTATCTGACGCGTTGATGTCCCGTGGCCGGCGGCGCATTGCGTCGCCGGCCGATGCCGGCCACCCCCATGGCCGCTCCTTTGCATGCTTCCAGGTGAATCCATGTCCAGTGTCTCCGTAAACGGCGCCCCCGATGCCGGTGAGAACACCCGTTTTATCGTCCTGATCAGTTGCGTAGCCACGATCGGCGGATTTTTGTTCGGTTTCGATAGCGGCGTGATCAACGGCACTGTCGATGGCCTGAAGCAGACCTTCAATTCCAGTGCCGCCGAGACCGGGTTCGAAGTCGCCTCGATGCTGCTGGGTTGCGCCATCGGCGCCTTCTTTGCCGGCCGCCTGGCCGACCGCTGGGGCCGCCGCGCGGTCCTGATCATTTCTGCAGCGCTGTTCCTGCTCTCGGCCATTGGCGCCGGTGCCTCGCACAGCTCCGGCTTTTTCATCTTCGCTCGCGTGATGGGCGGCTTTGCGGTGGGCGCGGCCAGCGTCATCTCACCGGCCTACATCGCCGAGGTCGCCTCCGCGCGCTATCGCGGCCGGCTCGCCACCATGCAGCAGATCGCCATCATCAGCGGGCTGTTCTGCGCGTTCCTAAGCAACTACCTGCTGGCCAACGCCGCCGGTGCCTCCACCGAGCCGCTGTGGGGCGGGCAGGCCGCATGGCGCTGGATGTTCTGGATGCAGGCGATTCCCTCGCTGGCGTTCCTGTTATTGCTGCTGGTCATCCCGGAGAGCCCGCGCTACCTGGTGGTGAAGGGCCGTCGCGAGCAGGCGCTGGTGGTGCTCAAGCGGCTGTACGGCAACGCCGCCGCCCAGACCAAGCTGACCGAAATCTCGGCGTCCATGTCGGCCGACCAGCACAAGCCCAAGTTCTCCGACCTGATCAACAAGGCCACCGGCAAGGTCCGCTCCATCGTCTGGATCGGCGTGGGCCTGGCAGTGTTCCAGCAACTGGTCGGCATCAACGTGGTGTTCTACTACGGCGCGGTGCTGTGGCAGGCGGTGGGCTTCTCCGAGCAGGATGCACTGCTGATCAACGTGCTCTCCGGTGGCCTCAGCATCGGCGCCTGCCTGGTCACGGTGATGCTGGTCGACAAGATCGGCCGCAAGCCGCTGCTGTGGATCGGTTCGGTCGGTATGGCGGTGTCGCTGGCCCTGGTGACCTATGCCTTCGCCACCGCCTCGCTGGATGCCACCGGCAAGCTCGCCATGTCCGATGCCATGGGCATGCTCGCGCTGGTGGCCGCCAACGTCTACGTGGTGTTCTTCAACGCCTCGTGGGGCCCGGTGATGTGGGTGATGCTGGGCGAGATGTTCCCCAACCAGATCCGCGGCTCGGGCCTGGCGATCGCCGGTGCCGCGCAGTGGACCTCCAACTTCGCCATCACCGTCAGCTTCCCGATCCTGCTCGGCAGCATTGGTCTAGCCGGCGCCTACGGCATCTACACCGTCGCCGCCTTCATCTCGGTGTTCTTCGTCCTCAAGTACGTCTACGAGACCAAGGGCAAAGAGCTGGAGCAGATGGAAGGCTGATTCTGTCTGTTATGCCGATATCGGCATGGAAGACGAACAAGGCCGCGCAATGCGCGGCCTTGTTCGTTGATGATCCCGTCTGAGGTCTTGCCGATGTCTCGCATGCCCTGCATCGCTGCAAGCGCCTCAATGACCTGGCTGTCATCGTGGAGCTGGATTGGGTGCATGCGCCTTCTCGTGACTGCCTGTTGCTCTGGCCTGTGCTGTATGAGGCTGCTTGTTTCCTGCGTGGCCCAACGCACCAGCAAAGTGCAATGCACGTCTTCCACGGCGATAACCGCCTGGAAGCACACTGGCTCTTTTGCAAATTGTGCGCCACCGCTATACTCCAACAGGCAGTTTCCCTCCAGACTAGGGCGAATCGTGGAACCAAGGAGCGGTGGTATGGCGGTAGTAAGGGAAATCTTTAGGGGCGCGCTGGTTAGCGCTTGCTATTGCCTAGCATTCCTGTCGCTTTGGTATTGCTCCATCGACCAGTGGTACCTACCTGTCGGCTTGCGTGTTGTAACCTTGCTATTCAGACCTTATCGCGAGTGGCCATTCCTGTTGGCAGGAGATGCGGCCGCAATGCTTTGGCTGCGTGTTCCACTTTCGCAACGTCAGGGATACGATCTGACATGGGCATACATAAGTCCGCTTGTTCATGCCCCCATGATCGCGTTCGTCATTTGGTTGGCACGCCATCATGCCAGTAAGCTGCTTCAGCAGACTCCTTTCTTAATTCCATTGGCGATTGCCATTGGGTTTTTTAATTCATTGTGGAGCATTGTCCTTAATGCCAGCCTTGGTGGGCCGAGCACGGACAAAGTCCTGGAATTCCTTATTCGCTATTGGTTGGGAAGCTATCTGGGGATATTGATTTTCTTGCTTCCGGTTATGTTGTGGTCACCTCGAAAACGAGAGCCAGCGCGCATAGACCTGCCCCGAGATCTTGGAGTGTCGGTTGTCGTCATTCTTGTGCTTTTCTATATCCTCGGCTACACGCGGGAGCCATTACTTCGAGAGATGCTGATGGCTGCGCTGATAGGGCCTGCGATTGTCTTGACGCGTCGTCACGGGTGGACAGGGACCGCTCTCGGGACGCTGCTTGCAAACTTCGCTTTGGCAATAACCTTGCCAAAGACGTATGAAATTGGATATTACAATCAGAGCCTTTTCGAAGTTCAAATTTTCCATGTAATTGTCAGTACCTTTTTATTCGTCTTTGGCGTACGGTTCGTCAGGCCGTTGAAGCGATTTGACACTATCGGGCGAATTAAAGCGGATGCTCAAAAGGCCATTCAAGCTAGTTATCTCGCGGCTGAGCGAACATTGCGGGATCGGGTTGTGGAATACTCCGATATCAACGTTCAGATGAATAGGATGCGTAAATCGGTCGTGGCAGATCTTCGGGAGCGTGGTCACCATGCGGCAGCAATGGAGATAACACGCGTGGCCGTTCTGGAGTCGCAACTTCTACATGAATATGTTGCGGCTTTATATCCATTGGAAATTGAAACGCATGGCCTGTTTCGAACGCTGCGTTCGGCTGCGTTTGAGAGGTTGAATTCCACCAAGCTCGACTGTCTATTGCAGGGGATTGTCAGCAGCTTTCGCTTGGACTGCAGCTTGCGGCTTATCGCTGCACACTGAACGCATTGGAACTTTTGCCTGCGTCCAATAAGCATTTCATACATGCGCGTGTCTGGCGCGGTAGAGGGGGCAAGGGATCGTCATGAGAGTTTTCGCCGATACTTCTTTGGTAGATTCCGTGCGGCGTGAATCCCCTGAGGACGAACATGAATTTCGGGCCCGGCTTAAGTCGCATGGCGGCTTGTTTCGTCGCCGCCATGCGTTAGTACTTACCTTCCTCGTGGCCGAGACATCTGCTGTTACCGCGTTGGAGAGACCTTCCAGCGTTCCGCGTTGGCTTTCCGCTCGACATGCACGGTAAAGTGTGCAGTCTGGTATACCATTTGCGCGTTAGGTCCTAGCTCAGTCGCAGACGTTGCCGACGAATTTGCCCAAATTGTATTAGCTGCCGGTACTGTGACGCGATCAGCATCCTTGCCCATCGGCAGTACCCAAAGCGCATTGTCAACGCGTGCGACCACTGCTCTAACTCCCCGGCGACGTCATTGATTTGCAGATATGTCACGCCGTCACGTTGGAACTCGTAGATCGACCAAGCGGGATCTAAGGTGAGGTTGGCAGCTGCAGGGCTACGTTCCCCCAATCCCGTTGTTGCTTGGGCGCCTACACCGCCTGCGCAGCATCCGCCAGTTTGAGCCGAGACTTGGCCTGCCATCAAAGCGCAGGCCAGGACACACATAACCTTCAACGTATTTGCTTTAACTTCCATGGGTTTCGCCTTCCCCTGCTAGGGGCGATTTTGCCTGCAATTCAGGCTCGCCTACGGTACGTCCATACGGCTATTCGGTGTTGTGTTTGTCGCAAAAATTACTGGACTAAAGTGATGCTGCCTCGATGCGTTTTCGCGTGTGAGTTGGCACAAGCTTTTGCACTGCTCTAGGCTACTTCAAATTGCTAATTCACCGAAGTGTCCGCTAAGAGTATTCAGAGTCATTTATTTGACATGTTTATAAAGCGCGGGGCGCTGATCCAGGTGCGCGGCTGCATTGCGGTTTTATTGGGCAGTAGTGACTCATCGCAAGGTGTAATCTCATCTTGTCTCGTCAGACGGAGATATTGCTCAGTTCGGTAGAAGTGTGGCTGTGCAAAGGCGTTCTGAAGGCCTTGGTGTTATTGAATTAATGCTCCGGCCCTAGATCCATCCGAGCACGTTCGAACCACTCAATCACGTGCTGGTGATGCGCCTGGCCCCAGCGACGCAGGAATTGCTGGGTGTGGTGATCGTTGGAGTTGCGCAGGCTGGTCAGGCGCTCGGCGATGAAGGGAGCGATCAGTGGCTGTGCGCAGTCGACCTCGATGCAGTGGCGCCAGGCGGTGTAGCTGTCGGGAAGGGGGGCAGACATTGGGCGGGCTCCGGTAGGCGAGGAAATGAACGTGAAGACGCAGGTGAGCAAGCACGGGCTTGCTTTTGCGCTTTGAGTGTTACTTTATAACACTTCATCTCCATTGCTCAGCCTGGCCTCCCGTGTCGTGTTCAATGCCGTTGTGCATGTGCTCCAAGTCGAGTCGGTCACCACACCGGAGGTGGCGACGCCGCTGTACCGATCGTCCGGGAAGGGCGCCATGAAGCGGCGGCAGTTGCTGCAGACCGCCGGCGCGGCGCTGGTGCTGTCGCCGGGCCTGGGCTATGCGCAAGGGCTTCCGGCGCTGCGCAGCTGTAGCGTGCAACAGCACGATGAGGCACTGCGGCTTCGACTCGAATTGAGCGCGCAGGTCGCCTACCGCAGCTTTCATCTGTCCGATCCTGAGCGCTTGGTCATCGACCTGTCCGGCGTCTCGACCCAGTCGCTGCGGATCGATCCATTGCCTGGCGGCCTCGCAGTCGTCGCGATTCGCAGCGGTCCGCAGATGGACGGATTGCGCGTGGTGCTCGATCTGGCGCAGCCGCTGGCAGCGACTGCGCGGTGGGAGGGCAATGCGCTGGTGCTGGATCTTGCTGCGTCTTCCGGCACTGGGTCGTTGTCCGCCGCCGGTCGAAGCGATCCGTCCGTCGCAGCGGCGGTGCCCACACGTTCGCGCCTGCACCCCTACGTGGTCGCCATCGACGCCGGCCACGGCGGCAAGGATCCCGGCGCGGTCAGTGCCGATGCGCGCTACGAGAAGCATGTGGCCATGGCGGTCGCGGGGCGTCTGCACCAGCGTCTGGCGGCCGATCCGCGTTACCGGCCGACGATGATCCGCAGCGACGATCGCTTCGTGCCGCTGCATGAGCGGGTGTTGATCGCCCATCGCCACAACGCCGATCTGTTCGTCTCCATTCACGCCGATGCTGCGCCCAACAGCGAAGCACGCGGTGCCTCGGTGTTCGCGCTGTCGCAGAACGGCGCCAGCTCCGCATTGGCGCGCTGGATCGCCGATAGCGAGAACGCCGCCGACGACATGGGAGATAGTGCGCGCCGTTTGCGGGTGCCGAGCAATCCGGTGTTGTCGCAGGTGCTGGCCGATCTGTCGCTGAGCGGCACCATCGCCAGCAGCCTGCAGTTCGGCAGCTTGATGCTCGGCCGTCTGCAGCAGGTGACACGGCTGCATCAGAACCAGGTCGGGCAGGCCGGCTTTGCGGTGTTGAAGTCGCCGGATATCCCCTCGCTGCTCGTGGAAACCGGCTTCATGAGCAATCGCGACGATTGCCGGCGGCTGTGTGGCGATGCGCATCAGGACGAACTTGCGCAGACCTTGCATGCCGGCATCGACGATTACTTTCAGGCATTTCCCGGTCGCGCCTGAGGCGCGATCTCTTCCCCTCATTCAACGAGCTTTCGATGTCCGCCACGCTTCCCGATGTTGCCGTTACCGAACTTTCCACGTTGAGCGCGCCGCTGCGTTGGGTGGGCATGCAGGACATCGCCATGCCGGTGCGCCTGGACGAAGCCGAGCCAAGCGGAACTGTGGCCGCGCGCGCCACTGTGCAGGTGGATCTGCCACAGCCCGAGCGCAAGGGCATCCATATGTCGCGGTTGTATCGATTGCTCGATCAGCACCTGGAGCAACCGTTGTCGCCGGCGATGCTGTCGCATTTGCTGCAGGCCATGATCGACAGCCACGCCGATTGCGGAAGCCGCGCGGCGCGCGTGTCGCTGGCTTTCGAGTTGATGCTGCGGATGCCGGCATTGCTGAGCGAAGGGTTGGCCGGTTGGCGCGCGTATCCGGTGCGGATCGATGCGCAATGCAGGGCGGGGCGCAGCCATGTGCGTCTGCAGATCGATGTGCTCTACGCCTCTACATGCCCATGCTCTGCGGCGTTATCGCGCCAGTTGCTGAGCGAGGCGTTCTTGCAGCAACACGCCGGGCGTGAGGCACTGCCGCCGGAAGACGTTGCGCACTGGCTGCAACATCACGGCTCGTACGCCACGCCGCATAGCCAGCGCAGTGTGGCGCAGGTGCGCGTGGACCTGATCGCCTGCACGCAGCGATTCGATATCCGCGAGCTGGTCGCGCTATGCGAACAAGCGTTGGCTACGCCGGTACAGGCAGCAGTGCGGCGCATCGACGAGCAGGCGTTTGCGCGCTTGAACGGCGCCAACCTGATGTATGTCGAAGACGCCGCGCGGCGTCTGCGCAAGGTGCTGGCCGAGCGCTATGCCAACTTCCATGTGGCTGTTCGCCATTTCGAAAGTCTGCATGCCCACGACGCGGTTGCCGAGACCGACAGCGCTGCCGAGGGCTTTCATCCATTTGCCGATTGAGGGATTGCCATGCCGTGCAAGAATTCGCTGCGTTGTGCGCCACTTCCACGCAAGTGTGGTGTCGATCTTCCGACGATGCGTAGTAGGCAAGTCACCGCGCAAGCGTGCGTCTTGGTCGGTCCGTACATGGTCATGCGCGCCAACGCGGTCGGTACGAATACGAGGATGCGCCGCTGCTGATCGGCAGCGATGTTGAGGAACGTCTTCGGCATGTTCGCAGCAAGCCACGCAGCGCCTGCAAACGACCTCGACCGGTGAACGTCTCAGCACGGCAGGCTCGCACTCTCTGACGCGGTGGCTCAGGCGCCTCTCGCGTCTTGGCTTCGAGCTGCAGCGACTGCGCAATGCAGTGCAGACCCACTGCGCGATGACGCCTGCGCCACAACGCAAAAGCCCCGCAATGCGGGGCCCTGGCGTTTTTTCTGCAGTAAGACGGGAGTGGTGCTCCCTAGGGGGCTCGAACCCCTGTTTTAGCCTTGAGAGGGCCACGTCCTAACCATTAGACGAAGGGAGCGTTTTGTCGCGTCCTGTGCAGCGGGCTAGTATAGTGTGGCAACAGCCGTTGGGCAATCCTGCAACACAAAACGGAAACGCCATCATCGAACCCTCAGTTACATCTCCGTTCACGCTGCGCGTCATTCCACGCGACCAGCACACCATCTCGCGCAAGGACATCAGCCCAAACGAGCTGCGCGTGCTGTACCGCCTGCGCGAATCGGGCTTTGGCGCCTACCTGGTCGGCGGCGCGGTCCGTGACCTTTTGGTTGGCGGGCATCCCAAGGATTTCGACGTCGCCACCAGCGCCACGCCGGAAGAAGTCAAAGCGCTGTTCCGCAACTGTCGTTTGATCGGCCGCCGCTTCCGCCTGGCGCATGTGGTGTTCGGCCGCGAGATCATCGAAGTGGCCACGTTCCGCGCCAACGTCGATGACGGCAGCGGCGACCGCGAACTGGATAACGGCCGGCTGGTGCGCGACAACGTCTACGGCAGCATCGAAGACGACGCGATCCGCCGCGACTTCACCTGCAATGCCTTGTACTACGCGATCGAAGATTTTTCGGTGCGCGACTATTGCGGCGGCTTCGAAGACGTGCAGGCGCGTCTGATGAAGTTGATCGGCGACCCGGAGCTGCGTTACCAGGAAGATCCGGTGCGCATGCTGCGCGCGGTGCGCCTGGCCGCCAAACTCAACTTCGATATCGAAGCAGGCACCGCAGAACCCATTCCGCGCCTGGCCGGGCTGTTGTCCGAAGCTGCGCCAGCGCGCTTGTTCGAAGAAATTCTCAAGCTGTTCCTGTCCGGGCACGGCGTCGCCAGTTTCGAAGGCCTGGAGCGGTACGGCCTGCTCGGTGCGCTGTTTCCCGAAAGTGCCGCAGCACTGAAATCCAACCGTAGCGGCGCATTGCGCGCCATGGTGCTGGAAGGCCTGCGCAATACCGATGCGCGCGTGGCCAACGACGAGCCGGTGTCACCCGCATTCCTGTTCGCCTTGCTGCTGTGGCCGGCCTTCTGCCGCACCTTGATGGGTCTGCAGGCGCAGGGCGTGCAGCCGGAAGACGCGCAGCGTCGCGCGGCCGACCGGGTCACCTTGCATCAGCTCGAGCGCGTCGCCTTGCCGCGCCGTTTCTCGCTGCCGATGCAGGAAATCTGGCTGCTGCAGACGCGCTTTTCCTCGCGTCAGCGCAAGCGCGTGTTCCGCACCTTGTCGCATCCGCGTTTTCGCGCCGCGTTCGATTTTCTGGTGCTGCGCCAGTTTGCTTCGCCGGATCACGCCGCCGACGTGGAGTTCTGGCGCGAGGCGCAGAAGTCGTCTGGCCAGGAGCTGGTCGATGCGATCGAAACCGCGCAGGTCGATCAGGAAGGCGAAGAGGGCGCACCACGCAAGCGCCGTCGCCGCCGTCGTCGCACCGGCGCCCCTGCAGGCGAGTAGGGCATGCACACCGCCTTTGTCGGCCTGGGTGCCAACCTGGGCCCGGCCGAGGCCAGCGTGCGCGCCGCCATCGCCGCGCTCGGCGCGTTGCCGCAGTCCACGTTGATTGCGGCCTCGCGCCTGTATTGCACGCCGGCCTGGGGCCGCGAGGACCAGCCCGATTTCATCAACGCCGTGGCGCAGTTGCGTACCACGTTGGCGCCGCTGCAGTTGCTGGACGCTTTACTCGGCATCGAGCAGGCCTTCGGCCGGCAGCGCCAGGCCGGCGAGCGCTGGGGCCCGCGCACGCTGGACCTAGATCTGCTGCTGTATGCCGATCAGGTGATCGACCTGCCGCGCCTGCAGGTGCCGCATCCGCATCTGCAGGTGCGCGCCTTCGCGCTGTTGCCGCTGTCCGAGCTGGCTCCGGAGGCGATCATTCCTGGGCATGGAACAGTGCGGCACGCCCTGCAATCGATCCAGGTCAGCGGGCTGGAGCCGATTGGGTAGATAATGGCCGGCTTATCACCCCACGTAATGACTTCATGAGCAGCCATACCGACAGCAAGCCCTGGACCGTGCCCGCCTTGGCGCAGGCCAAGCGCGACGGTCGAAAACTGGTCATGTTGACCGCGTACGACGCCGGCTTTGCGCGCACTTTCGATGCCAATGGCGTGGACCTGATTCTGGTCGGCGATTCGCTGGGCATGGTGGTGCAGGGGCATACCTCCACGCTGCCGGTGACCACCGCCGATATGGTCTATCACACCGCCTCGGTCGCACGTGCGCTGGAGCGTGCGTTGCTGGTAGCCGATCTGTCGTTCCAGGCCGATGCCACGCCCGAGCGTGCGCTGGACGCGGCCACCCAGCTGCTGCAGGCCGGCGCGGAGATGGTCAAGCTCGAAGGCGCCGGCCACAAGCTCGAGGTCATCCGCTATCTGGTCGAGCGCGAGATCCCGGTCTGCTCGCATCTGGGGCTGACCCCGCAATCGGTGCTGCGCTTCGGCGGCTACAAGGTGCAGGGACGTGGCGAAGCCGGCGAGCAGTTGCGTCGCGATGCGCAGGCGGTGGTCGATGCTGGCGCCAGCCTGGTCGTATTGGAATGCGTGCCGACCCCGATCGCCGCGCAGATCAGCGCCGAACTCAGTGTGCCCACCATCGGCATCGGTGCCGGCCCCGGCTGCGATGGCCAGGTACTGGTGATGCACGACATGCTGGGCCTGGACAGCGGCCATCGCCGCCCCAAGTTCGTGAAAGATTTCCTCGCCGAAGGCGGCTCGGTCGCAGGCGCGGTACGCGCGTATGCGCAAGCCGTGCGCGACGGCAGCTTTCCCGATGCAGAGCACGCGTACGCCGCATGATTCAGACCATTACCGATCTTTCCACCCTGCGCGCACTGGTCACCGGCTGGAAGCGTGAGGGCTTGCGCGTGGCGCTGGTGCCGACCATGGGCAACCTGCACGCCGGCCATTATTCACTGGTGATGCTGGCGCGCCAGTACGCCGACCGTGTGGTCTCGAGCGTGTTCGTCAACCCAACCCAGTTCGGCCCGAACGAAGACTTCGCGCGGTACCCGCGTACGCCCGAGTCCGATCTGCGCGGGCTGGAAGACGCTGGCTGCGATGCGCTGTGGCTGCCGGATGTGGACACCATGTATCCGCTGGGCACCGCATTGGCCACGCCGATCCATGCGCCTGGCGTCAGCGACGTGCTGGAAGGCGTGTGCCGGCCGGGGCACTTCGATGGCGTGTGCACCGTGGTGGCGCGGTTGTTCAACCAGGTGCAGCCGGACGTGGCCGCCTTCGGCAAGAAGGACTATCAGCAGCTGGCGGTGATCCGTCAGATGGTGGCCGACCTGGCGTTTCCGATCGAGATCCTGGGCGGCAGCATCGTGCGCGAGGCCGATGGCCTGGCGATGAGCTCGCGCAACCAGTACCTGACCGCCGACGAGCGCCCGCGCTCGGCGCAGATCCGCAAAGTGTTGTTGCAGATGCGCGAGCGCTATGCCGCCGGTACGCCGCGTGCGCAAGTCGAACAGACCGCCACCCAGGCGCTGGAACAGGCCGGTTTCCGCGTCGATTACGCGGTGGTGCGTCTGCCCGACCTCAGCGAGCCGGGCGACAGCAACACCGGCGCACGCGTGGCCCTGATCGCCGCTCGTCTAGGCAACACCCGGTTGATCGATAATCTGGAATTCTGAGAGCCACTGCTGTGGCCGGTTTGAAGCCCTCACCACCGACCGCGCTGCAGGCCGGTCGGCGCGGGCGCTTTCCGCTAAAATGCCGGCTTTCCTTTAGCCGTTGCCCGTCATGCACCTGTCCCTGCTGAAAGCCAAGATCCACCGCGCCACCGTCACCCACTCCGAGCTCAATTACGAAGGCTCGATCGCCATCGACGGCCTGCTGCTGGAAGCCACCGGCATCCGCGAGTTCGAACAGGTGCATATCTGGGACGTCACCAACGGTGCGCGTTTCAGCACCTATGCCATCCGTGCCGACGAAGGCAGCGGCATCATCTCGCTCAACGGCGGCGCCGCGCGTCACGTGCAGGTCGGCGATCTGATCATCGTTGCCGCCTTCGCCAGCATGAGCGAAGACGAAGCCAAGACCTTTCAACCCAATCTGGTATATGTGGACGCGCACAACGCGATCTCCCACACCAACCACAGCATCCCCACGCAGGCCGCATGACACACACCAACGGATTCGACGCGCTTCACGCCCACGCCCAGCGCCTGCGCGGCGCTGCCATCCCCGCATTGCTTGCCGCCGAGCCGCCACGGCCGACGCAGTACGCCAGGCAAGTCGGTCCGTTGTATTTCAACTTCGCGCGGCAGAAGTACGACCGCGCCGCGCTCGATGCCTTGTTCGCCATTGCGCGCGAGCGTGATCTGGCCGGCGCGTTCCAGCGCCTGTTCCGCGGCGAGCAGGTCAATGTCACCGAACAACGCGCTGCCTTGCATACCGCGTTGCGTGGCGATCTGACCGACGCTCCGGTGGCCTCCGAAGCGTATGCAACGGCTGCCGAAGTGCGTCAACGCATGGGCGCATTGATCGCGCAGCTGGAAGCCACCGACGTCACCGATATCGTCAGTGTCGGCATCGGTGGCTCCGACCTGGGTCCGCGCCTGGTGGCCGATGCCTTGCGTGCGCCGTCGGGTGCGCGTTTTCGCGTGCATTTCGTCTCCAATGTCGATGGCGCGGCGATGCAGCGCACCCTGGCGACGCTGGACCCGGCGCACACCGCCGGCATCCTGATTTCCAAGACCTTCGGCACCCAGGAAACCTTGCTCAACGGCAGCATCCTGCATGCCTGGTTGGGCGGCAGCGAGCGGCTGTATGCGGTCAGTGCGAACCCGGAGCGTGCAGCAAAGGCCTTCGATATCGCGCCAAGCCGCGTGCTGCCGATGTGGGACTGGGTTGGCGGGCGTTATTCGCTGTGGTCGGCGGTGGGTTTCCCGATCGCCCTGGCGATCGGCTTCGAACGTTTCGAGCAATTGCTCGAAGGCGCAGCGCAGTTCGATGCGCATGCGCTCAACACGCCGCTGGAAGAGAACATCGCGGTGCTGCACGGGCTCACTGCCGTGTGGAATCGCAACCTGCTCGGCAGTGCGACGCATGCGGTGATGACCTACGACCAGCGTCTGGCTTTGCTGCCGGCGTATTTGCAGCAGCTGGTGATGGAAAGCCTGGGCAAGCGGGTCAAGCTCGATGGTTCTGCGGTGGATAGCGACACCGTGTCGGTGTGGTGGGGCGGTGCGGGCACCGATGTGCAGCACAGTTTCTTCCAGGCGCTGCACCAGGGCACCAGCGTGGTGCCAGCCGATTTCATCGGTACCGTGCATAACGATGATCCATACGCAGAAAACCATGTCGCCCTGATGGCCAACGTGTTGGCCCAGACCGAGGCGCTGGCCAACGGCCAGGACAGCAGCGATCCGCACCGCAGCTATCCGGGCGGCCGCCCGAGTACGGTGATCCTGCTCGATGCGCTCACCCCGCAATCGCTGGGCGCGCTGATCTCGATGTACGAGCACAGCGTGTACGTGCAATCGGTGATGTGGGGCATCAATGCGTTCGACCAGTTCGGTGTGGAGCTGGGCAAGCAATTGGCCAGCCAGTTGCTGCCGGCGCTGAAGGGCGAGTCGGCCGACGTGGCAGACCCGGTGACGCGCGAGCTGCTGTCCAAGCTGCGCGGCTGAGCAGTCGCGCAGCGGTAGCGTGCTGGACAACGAGGCCTTCGGGCCTCGTTGTCGTTTGGGGGAAGCGGGACGGTGCGCGAGTGCATGCGCCCTGCAGCCTGCAGGCCCGCTCTCTGCGCCGGCATAGGCTGGTCTGGCTAAAATGGCCAAATTACCAAAAATGGTAAATTTTGGAGTAGGCTGATACCCGTCACTCCTTGCAGGACCGTCCGATGCCACACCCGCAGGATCTGCCCGGCCTGGAAAAATCTCCTGCCGCCGACATCAAGGTCAAGGGCTGGCCCAGCCTGATGCGCAAGGTGCGCACGCATGGCGCAGTGGTCATCACCAACCACAATCACCCCGAAGCGGTGGTGGTGGATGCGGAGGAATACCGGCGCCTGGTGCGTCAGGCAAGCGCGGCCGCCGATGCATCGACGCGGGCGCAATCGCTGCAGGCATTGCAGCTGAAGTTCGATGCGCATCTTGCGGCGGTGACTGAAGGCGCGGGCCTGGCTGCGGTGATCAGCAAGCCCGCAAGCCGGGGCAGGAAGATCACCCTGGGTCCGTCGCTCTAGGTCGTGGGAAATATCCTGGTGCTGGCCGGTGTCAACGGCGCCGGCAAGAGTTCGTTGCTGGGCAGCTTGTTGCGGGAAGACGGCGCCACCTGGTTCAACCCGGACGCGTTCACCAGGCAACTGGTGGAGCAGGGTTGGGCGCTCGAAGAGGCCAACGCACAAGCCTGGCAGGAAGGCGTGCGGCGGCTACGCCAGGCGATGGCCGATGGCCGCGATTACGCGTTCGAAACCACGCTTGGCGCAACGACCATCCCGCGCCTGCTGCGCGAGGCTTGCGCGCAACACACGGTGGTGGTGTGGTTCTGCGGTTTGTCGACGGTGGAGCTGCACCTCGAACGCGTCGCAGCGCGGGTTGCCGCTGGCGGGCATGCCATTGCCGAGCACAAGATCCGCGAACGCTTCGATGCTTCGCGTGCGAATCTGATCGCTCTGTTGCCGCATCTGGCGGTGCTGCACGTCTACGACAACAGCGCGCCGGCCGATGCGGCGGGGCAGGCCGAGCCGCTGCTGGTGCTGGAACTGGATCGTGCCGGCTTGCATTACCCGACAACGTTGGAGGAATTGGCGCAGGTGCCCGACTGGGCAAAGCCCATCGTGATGGCGGCATTGGAGATGCGCCGCGCGTTTTGAGCAGAGTATCCGGGCGGACATGCGCGAGTCGCCTGCCTGATTGAAGATAGGAGCGGCTAGTAAAACTGCTTCATACCGGTCTACTGCAGGCCGGCTGATCTGCGGCCTGGCTGCAGGGCCCTTGCGCGCCCGCCATCGGGGGACACGCTGCAAGTACGGACTGGTTGAACAATGTAGATAGATCACTTGTAGAGCAGATGATCTTCAGCTTGGCTGCAGGGCCCTTGCCCGCCCGCCATCGGGGGACACGCTGCAAGTACGGACTGGTTGAACAATGTAGATAGATCACTTGTAGAGCAGGTGATCTTCAGCTTTGCTGCAGGGCCCTTGCCCGCCCACCATCGCGGGACACGCTGCAAGTACGTCCTTGTAAGCTCTTACGCGGCATCCATGCCGCGTAAGGTCCCGCGACGGTGGGCGGGCAAGGACCCGTCGAGATTGTCGGTGTGCATGGTTTTAAACAAAGCAACCGATCAACTCTCTGGTGCGGTGTCCTCACCGATTGCGGGACCGTGTGGCGGCATGGATACCGCCACCGAGCCTCCATGGACGGATTCACGGCGTGTCCCGCGAGCGGTGAGGGCACAGTGCCCTCGACGCACTCGACTTCTTCGCGTTTGCTGCAGGGCCCTTGCCCGCCCACCATCGCGGGACACGCCGCAAGTACGTCCATGTAGGCTCTTACGCGGCCTCCATGCCGCGTAAGGTCCCGCGACGGTGGGCGGGCAAGGACCAGTCGAGATGGTCGGTATGCTTAGCTCTTCTCAAAGCGATCAGCAAACTGTCTGGTGCGGTGAGGGCATCGCACGCTCGACCGACTCACGCGCCCTCACACAAGCGCCCGTCGCGCAGTTGATACAACGGACGAAAGACCATGCCGCTCGCAGCGCTTTGCCGCACTGCGAGCGACGAGGCCGTGCGCTTAGGCCTTGCCCAACTTCACCGCCACCGGGTCACCGGTGAGATAGCCCACCGCCGCGCCGAAGCGGTTCTTGTAGTTGGCGCGGATCAGCGGATCCAGGGTCGCCTTGACGGTGTCGTGCAGCGGGCTTTCCCAGTCGCCGGGGTGCTGGAAATTACTCATCACGTAGGTCCAGCCGTGGATCTCGTCGACTGCATGCAGACCGGTGGATTCGGCGCCGGCAGGCACCGACAGCACACGCGTCAGCGTGCCGCTGTCCACGTTGTAGGCCCACAGGAAATTGTTGACGTGCAGGCTGCTGTCTTCGCCGATGAACAGGGTGCGCAGGCTTTCGGAGAACTTGAGGTTGTCCGGGTTGGCCAGGCGTTCCGGGTCGGCCAGGTTGCCCAGCGCATCGGCCTTAGCCAGGTCGTGGCCGGTCAGCGCGGCCGGAGCGGCCATGTCGATCGGTACCCACTCGCTGTGAATCGGCGCGCCGCTGCTGTCGTGGCGGCCGCCGCGCAGGTTGAGCGCATACACCGCACCGGAGTCCGGGCCTTGTACTTTCACATCGCCCGAGCCGTCGCGCATGCTGGTGACGATGTAGGACATCGCCATGTAGGCGATCTTGTCGCGGGCATTGACGGTGGTGCCTTCGAGTTTGGTGAAGCCCAGGCTGCCGCCGGCCAGCGCCGCGTAGCGATGGGTTTCCAGATAGGTGGCTGCCTTCTCCATGCCGGGCTTGATGCGGATCCAGTTGAAGGTGCCGTTGAACGGGATCTTGGTGAAGGAGGCATCGCCCGGGTCGCTCAGATGCACGTCGAGGATGTCGGCGGCGGTGAGGCGATCGGCCAGGGCCTGGATTTCGGCGCTGGTGGCGTGGCCGAGCTTGATCCAGCTCAGCGTGGCGGCGCCCGGGCCGACGCCCGAGGTCTGGTGCCATTTGCCGACGTACAGCGTGCCGGCCGATAGATCCGCCTTGCGGTCGGCAATGAACATGAACAACCCGCCGTTGGTGGCGTCGTCGCCCATCAGCACGGTGCGTTGGTCGGGCATCACCTGCACCAGTTCGTGCGAGATGCGGCCCAGGCAATAGTGCTTGCGTACGCTGCCCGTGCCGTCCGGGTGCACGGTGATCTCCGGCAGGTGGCCGTAGTGGTACGGATTGGCTTTCTCCGGATCGCCGTACAGATGGGTGCTGTAGCTGCGGAACTGGGTGTTGCCGGCCAGCGCGGTGGCGTCGGGTTCGTACTCTTCGCTGGACAGGTGGGTATTCCACGGCGACAGGCTGGCGCCGCAGGTGGTCCACAGCCCATGCACCGGCGCGGTGTCCACGTTGTGGTACTTCACCAGCGACAGCTTGCCGGTAGCCGGGTCCTGATCCAGCGTCAGCACCGCGATCGGCGCCGGCAAATGGCGGTTGGTGTCGTTGCCGGCCTGGTCGCGGGTGGTGTATTCGAACTGCACCACCGCAAACACGTGATTGCCCTTGACCCCGGGCACCTTGGCATTGGGCAGGGTCAGCAGCGAGGAGCCGTCCGGGCAATCGGAAAAGAACGGGCGTTCGGCACCGGGTTTGGAGCGGTCGATGATCGGCCGGTGCTGGATGTCGTAATAGCCGCCAGCCAGCACGCTGCCGCCCTTGCCGTCTGGTACCTGGTCGCCGGTGACGAAGAACGGGTGATAGGCCAGGTCGTAGCGTTGGGTGCTGCCGTCGCTACGGGCGATGGTCAGTGCCGAGCCGACCGTGGTGGTGGCCATGGCAGCCGGGTTGGCCAGACTGGGCGCGGGCATGCCATGGAACGTGGCCGAGACCAACTGGGTCGGATTTTCCGAGGGCCGTAACGGGCGTGCAGCCAAGGCGGCGCCACCGAGTTGCTGCAGGGCGGCGGCACTGGCGCTGCCGAGCGGCAACAGGGGGACGGACGCCAGCAGTTGCATGAGGCGGCGGCGGGCGGGATCGGGGGAGGCAGACATCGAAACTCCAGGCAAAGACAACGATCAACGATGGCCTGCGGCGCATCGGCAAGCCGGTCACGCTAGGCCGGCCGTATGACAGTTGTTTGACGACGGGCTCACCCGTTGGCTGGGGTTTGGATGTGCGCATCGCAGCGGACCCGACCACGCTGTATCGATACGGTCCGGCTGCGCATCCCTGACAGCACCGAGTGGTGCGATGCAACAAAGTGCACGTTTGTCGAATGCCAAGCAGCGCGCTGGATTCGGCGGTTTTCCGTGGTTTGACAGGTGCTGCCGGTATTCCAAGGCTATAGCCGCGGCCAATAAGTTGCCGGCCATTTGGCATACGGGCTGGCGCGGTTGACAGGGTAGGGGAATCACGCAAGCGTACGCCGCCTAATGGCCTGCGGCGTCACGCATCGCCGTGGGGAGAACCACCTGGAGACCTGGATCTTGGACAAGCTGCTTCGTCGTACCGCCGCGCCCGTCGCGCGTCGTGCCCTCTCTCTGGCCACCGCCGCCGCGGTGCTGATGCTGGCTGCCTGCCAAGGCAAGGACACCGCTGCCGAGGCGAGCAAGACCACACCGGCTGCCGCACCCGCCGAGGCGTCCACCGCGATCCATCCAGACCAGTGGCCGTCGCCGAAGTGGCCGTTCGCGCAGGACCAGGCCCTGGAGCAGCGCATCACCGATGTGATGGCCAAGATGAGCGTCGAAGAGAAGGTCGCACAGACCATCCAGGGCGACATCGCCAGCATGACCCCGGACGATGTGCGCAAGTACCGCATCGGCTCGGTGCTGGCCGGCGGCAATTCCGATCCGGGCGGCAAGTACAACGCCAGCCCGGCCGAGTGGCTGAAGCTGGCTGACGCGTTCTATGAAGCGTCGATGGACACCTCCAAGGGCGGCAACGCGATCCCGATCATCTTCGGCATCGATGCGGTGCACGGCCAGAGCAATATCGTCGGCGCCACGTTGTTCCCGCACAACATCGGCCTGGGCGCCACGCGCAACCCGGAGCTGATCAAGCAGATCGGCGAAGTCACCGCTGCCGAAACCCGCGTCACCGGCATGGAGTGGACCTTCGCGCCGACCGTGGCGGTGCCGCAGGACGACCGCTGGGGCCGTAGCTACGAAGGCTATTCTGAGTCGCCGGACGTGGTGGCCAGCTTCGCCGGCAAGATGGTCGAAGGTTTGCAGGGCGTGCCGGGTACGCCGCAGTTCCTCGACGGCAGCCACGTGATTTCCTCGGTGAAGCATTTCGTCGGCGACGGCGGCACCACCGACGGCAAGGACCAGGGCGACACCAAGGTGTCCGAAGCCACCATGCGCGATATCCACGCCGCCGGTTACCCGCCGGCGATCGCGGCCGGTGCGCAGACGGTGATGGCCTCGTTCAACAGCTTCAACGGCGAAAAGATGCACGGCAACAAGGTCATGCTGACCGACGTGCTCAAGGGCCGCATGAACTTCGGCGGTTTCGTGGTTGGCGACTGGAATGGCCACGGCCAGGTCAAGGGCTGCACCAACGAAAACTGCCCGGCCTCGTTCATTGCCGGCGTCGACATGGCGATGGCCTCCGACAGCTGGAAGGGCATCTACGACACCGAACTGGCGGCGGTGAAGTCGGGTCAGATCTCGGCCGAGCGCCTGGACGATGCGGTGCGACGCATCCTGCGCGTCAAGCTGCGTCTGGGCCTGTTCGAAGCCGGCAAGCCGTCCAAGCGCCCGCTCGGCGGCAAGTACGAATTGCTGGGCGCGCCGGAACATCGCGCGATCGCCCGTCAGGCCGTGCGCGAGTCGCTGGTGCTGTTGAAGAACCAGGCCGGCATCCTGCCGCTGGACCCGAAAAAGCGCGTGCTGGTGGTTGGCGACGGTGCCAACGACATGGGCAAGCAGTCCGGCGGTTGGACGCTGAACTGGCAGGGCACCGGCACAAAGCGCAGCGACTACCCCAATGGCAACACCATCTGGGAAGGTCTGGACAAGCAGATCAAGGCGGCCGGCGGCAAGGCCGAGCTGGCAGTCGATGGTGCTTACAAGACCAAGCCGGACGTGGCGGTGGTGGTATTCGGCGAGAATCCGTACGCCGAGTTCCAGGGCGACATCGCCACTCTGCTGTACAAGCCGGGTGACGAGAGCGAACTGGCATTGATCAAGAAGCTCAAAGCCGAGGGCATCCCGGTGGTGGCGGTGTTCCTGAGCGGACGTCCGTTGTGGATGAACCAGTACATCAACGCGGCCGATGCGTTCGTCGCCGCCTGGTTGCCGGGTTCGGAAGGCGAGGGCATTGCCGACGTACTGCTGCGCAAGGCCGATGGCACGGTACAGAACGACTTCAAGGGCAAGCTCAGCTTCTCCTGGCCCAAGACGGCGGTGCAGTTCGCCAACAACGTCGGCCAAAAGGATTACGACCCGCAGTTCAAGTTCGGCTTCGGCCTGACCTACGCCGACAAGGGCGACCTGGCCGCACTGCCGGAGGAATCGGGCGTGTCCGGCGAGCAGTCGGTGGGCGGGGTGTACTTCGTGCGCGGCAAGCCGGCGCTCGGCATTGTGATGCAGCTGTCCAACGCCGGCCAGGCCAACATGCCGGCGACCACGCTGCCGGTGGGTCTGTCCGATGGCAGCCTGAAGATGACCGCCGTCGATCACAAGGCGCAGGAAGATGCGCGGCGTCTGGTCTGGTCCGGGGCCAAGGCCTCCAGCGTGCTGCTGGTCTCCGGCAAGCCGGTGGACGTGTCGCGTGAGAGCAACGGCGATGTGCAGTTGCAGCTGACCGTGCGCCGCGACAGTGCAGTGACTGCGCCGGTGTGGCTGGGCGTGGGCTGCGGCGACAAGTGCGGCGGCCGTGTCGATGCGCAGAAGACCCTGGCCGCGCTGCCGCAAGGCCAGTGGAAGGTGGTCGGCGTGCCGTTGAAGTGCTTCGCAGTGGCCGGTGCCGATGTGACCAAGCTGAGCCAGGTCGCCAGCATCGAAAGCGGCGCAGCGCTGGACCTGTCGATCTCCAAGATCGCGCTGGGCGCACTCAACGAAGCCGAAGTCACGCTCGACTGCCCGGTCAAGTAAGCAGCACTCCCGCGCGCGCTTGCGGGAGTGTGCAGGTAATCAAGCAACACACGCGTCGCCGGCCCCGGCGACGTGTTACAGCGGCCACCCTCGGGGGTGGTGTCATCAGCCGCCGCGGGACGCGCGCGTCGATCGGCCGGGAAGGCCTGCAGCTGCGGTTCGCCGCGCTGCCGTCATGCACACGGTGCGGGCGGCGGCAGTGTGCAGGCTTGTCCGGTCCACGACGCACACCCCAGAGCCAGACAGGAGAGTGCAGTGGGTTTGGCGACGTTGGATATCGTGATTGTGCTGGTCTATCTGACCGGCATCTTCGTGCTCGCGCAGTGGGTCTCGCGCGAGAAGGCAGGCCACACCAAGAGCGCCGAGGATTACTTCCTGGCGAGCAAGTCGTTGCCGTGGTGGGCGATCGGCGCCTCGCTGATTGCCGCGAACATCTCGGCCGAACAGATCATCGGCATGGCCGGTTCCGGCTATGCGATCGGTCTGGCGATCGCCTCCTACGAATGGATGGCGGCGCTGACGCTGTTGATCGTCGGCAAGTTCTTTCTGCCGATCTTCCTGCGCAACGGCATCTACACCATGCCGCAGTTCCTAGAACAGCGGTACGGCAAGTGGATCCGCACGCTGATGGCGGTGTTCTGGCTGCTGCTGTACGTGTTCGTCAATCTCACCTCGATCCTGTGGCTGGGGTCGATCGCGGTCAGCCAGGTCACCGGCATGGACCAGACCCTGGCGCTGACGCTGATCGGCGTGTTCGCGCTGGTGTATCAGTTGTACGGCGGTCTGAAGGCGGTGGCGCTGACCGATATCGTGCAGGTCACGCTGCTGGTGCTGGGCGGACTGCTGGTGGCGGGCCTGACCCTGGCGCGGATCGGCGATGGCGCCGGCGTGCTGGCCGGCTTCAAGCAGCTATGGAGTGCGCACCCCGAGCACTTCCACATGATCCTGAGCAAGGACAACCCGTTCTACAAGGACCTGCCCGGCCTGAGCGTGCTGCTCGGCGGTCTGTGGGTGATGAACATCAGTTACTGGGGTTTCAACCAGTACATCATCCAGCGCGCGCTGGCGGCCAAGAACATCGGTGAGGCGCAGAAGGGCATGGTGTTCGCGGCGTTCCTGAAGCTGCTGATGCCGTTGGTGATCGTGGTGCCGGGCATTGCCGCAGTGGTGCTGGCGCCGGATCTGGCCAAGCCCGACCAGGCCTATCCGACCATGATGCAGCTGCTGCCGACCGGCATCCTGGGGCTGGTGTTCGCAGCCCTGGTGGCGGCGATCGTGGCCTCGCTGGCCTCCAAGATCAATTCGGTGGCGACCATCTTCACCCTGGATTTCTACGCCAAGTTCCGCCCGCAGACCGAGCAGAAGCAGTTGGTGCGCGTGGGCCGCATCGTGGCCATCGTGGCGGTGGTGATCGGCATCCTCACCGCGCGGCCGCTGCTGGGCAACTTCGATCAGGGCTTCCAGTTCATCCAGGAATTCACCGGCTTCTTTACCCCAGGCGTGGTGGTGATCTTCATGCTCGGGCTGTTCTGGAAGCGTGCCAACGAAGCCGGCGCACTGACCGCGGCGATCGGCTCGGTGGTGCTGTCGTTCGCGCTCAAGTTCGCCTGGCCGGAACTGCCGTTCATGGACCGCATCGGCGTGGTGTTCGTGGCGGCGCTGGTGCTGGCGGTGCTGGTGTCGTTGATGACCGCGCCCACCCAGGCGCGCGACCTGATCCGTACCGACGATGTGGCCTACGGCACCACGCTGGGCTTCAAGATCGGTGCGATTGGGGTGGTGGTGATTCTGATCGCGCTGTACGCGGTGTTCTGGTAATCGCCAACGCAACCGGCTGACATCGGTTGTTGCACGCGGCGCGGCACGCAGGTGTCGCGCCGCAGTGGTTTGGACGTTGCGGTTTATACGTGACGCAACGATTACACCCGCGCCGCCGCCAGGCTCGCGGCGAGCAGATTGACCGGGGCTTCAAATTGCGCATGCCACGGCGTCTGCAGCCAGGTTTCCAACGCGGCGGC
Organism: Xanthomonas hortorum pv. pelargonii; assembly: GCF_024499015.1. Lineage (NCBI taxonomy): Bacteria > Pseudomonadati > Pseudomonadota > Gammaproteobacteria > Lysobacterales > Lysobacteraceae > Xanthomonas > Xanthomonas hortorum. The sequence goes on from NZ_CP098604.1 coordinate 4,818,740, forward strand.
CGGCATTGGCTTGGCGATCCAGTAACCCTGGCCTTCGTCACAGCCCCAGGCGCGCAACTGCGCATACGCCTCGGCCGACTCGATGCCTTCGGCGACCACGCGCTGGCCCAGGCTGTGGCCGAGCTGGATCATCGCCGGCACCAGGGTGCGGTCGGTGCGGCTGTCCGGCAGCGAGCGGACAAAGGATTGATCGATCTTCAACGAGCTGGCCGGCAGCTGCTTGAGATAGCTGAAATTGCTGTAGCCGGTGCCGAAGTCGTCGATGGCGATATGCACGCCCAGCGCCGCGATGGCCGCCAATTGCTCGGCCAGATGTTCGGGATGGCGGATCATCGCGCTTTCGGTGAATTCGATTTCCAGCCGGCGCGGGTCCAGCTTGTGGCGCTCCAATCCACGCTTGAGCAGGCCGGCAAAACCGGGCCGGTCCAGATCGGCGGCCGATACGTTCAAGGCCAGGTTGAAGTCCAGACCCTGTTGTTGCCAGCGCGCGGCCTGGGCGATGCCGTTGTCGATGACCCAGGCGGTGATGCGATTGATCAGCGCAGTCTTCTCGGCCATCGGCACGAAGTCGGACGGCATCACCGGGCCGATCATCGGGTGCTGCCAGCGCAGCAGTGCTTCCACCGCCACGCAGCGGTGATCGTGCAGATCCACGCGTGGTTGATAGTGCAGACGCAACTGACTGGCGCTGTCCAGCGCTGCGGGCAGGGCAGCCAGCAAGCGGAAGGTATTGCGCTGGGCCACGTCGTGCTTGCGCTCGTACATGCTCCACGGCAATGCACGCTCGCGTGAGACATCCACCGCGGTGGTGAGTGAGCGGATGGTATCGGCCGCGCCATAGCTGGTCTGCAGCGCAACCGCGCCGATCGAGGCCACGGCCGTATGCGGAATGCCTTGATGTTCCAGCGGCTCGGCGAAGGCCTTGGAGACCTTGGTGCACAGCGTGGACAAGCGTTGCGTTTCGGCCTGCGCCAGAAAGCCGAAGGTGGTTGGGTCCAGGCGATACAGCGCGGTGCTGGCCGGCAGATAGGCTGCCAGACGGCGTTGCGCCAGGGCCACATAGCCGTCGGCGTAATCCCATCCCAGCGCCTTGACCATGTCGCGGAAGTAATCGCTGCCGCAGATATCCACCGCCACCGCGGTGGTCGCCGGTGCGCCTTCGCGTTGCGAGAGCCAGGCATCCAGGTCCTCGCCAAAGCGCGATCGATTGGGCAGACCGGTCGGGCCATCGCGATAGGTGGTGCTGCGCAGGTTTTCCACCCGCAGCACGGCCAGGTCGCGCAGGCCTTCCAACTGGGCGATGGTCGCTGCGTCCAGACCTGGGCGCGGGCTGGTGCCGATCACGCACAAGGTGCCGATGCTTTGGCCGTCGAGCAGTTTCAGCGGTGCGCCTGCGTAGAAGCGGATGAACGGCGGGCCCAGCACTAGCGGGTTGTCGCAAAAGCGCGGATCCAGCTGCGCGTCGGGTACCACCATCACCTCGTCGGCGCGGATCGCATGGGCGCAGAACGCCTGGTCGCGCGGGGTTTCCTGCGCCTCCAGACCAATACGCGCCTTGAACCACTGGCGGTGCTCGTCCACCAGCGAGACCAGCGCGATTTCCGCACCCAGACTGCGTGCGGCCATCGCGGCGATGGTCTCGAACATCGGGTCCGGTGGCGAGTCCAGCAGGCACAAGCCACGCAGGACGGCCAGCCGGGTTGACTCATCGGCCATCGGCGGAAGCAGGGATTCGGCAGAGCTGAGCATGGATTGCATGTGTTCGTATCGGCCTGAAGCGTGATCCCTTGATCGGGGGCGACTGGCTTTGTTCAGTTGATTGCGGGCAGTGCTGCCGGCAGGCAGCGTGCCATGTGCTGTCGCTGGTCGGATCGATGCAATCGCGCGGTGTTTACCGCGACTCGCAGCGTCGGTGATTGGTCTGACTCGGGCGACATTCCTGATCTGCAAAGCATGTCGTACAAGCGGCGACGGAATGCCTCCAGACCGCTAAACATTGCCGGCTTACGGCCGATCACTGGCTGTACGCAGATTTATAGAGCCAGCGACAAGCCCGATTTATTTCAGCGCGTGGTTGCTTCTGTGATCTGGGTTGCCTTCACCGCTGTCGGGAGTTGACACAGTGTTCATGTGAGCTGTGGATTCCGCCGTCGCGGTTACGACGTCCCTGCCTGGAAACCGATCGTGAAATCATTGCAGTCTTTCGCTCAACGCATGCTCCTGATCACCGCCGGTCTGGCGCTCTCGTCTGCCGCGCATGCGGGATTGTCGGTCTCGGGCACGCAGTTGCGTGAGTCCAATGGCAACGCGCTGGTGTTGCGCGGGGTCAATCTGCCGCACGCCTGGTACACAAGCCGTACCGATGCAGCCTTGGTGGCCATCGCTGCGACCGGCGCCAACAGCGTGCGGGTGGTGCTCAGCTCCGGCTACCGCTGGAACCGCACACCGGAAGCCGAGGTGGCGCGCATCATCGCGCGTTGCAAGAGCCTGGGCCTGATCGCGGTGCTGGAAGTGCACGACACCACCGGTTATGGCGAAGACGGCGCGGCGGCCGGTCTGGCCCATGCCACCGCTTACTGGACCAGCATCCGCAAGGCGCTGATCGGCAACGAAGACCACGTGATCATCAATATCGGCAATGAGCCGTTCGGCAATCGCTTGAGCGCGAGCGAATGGGTCAACGGCCATGCCACCGCGATCGCTGCGTTACGCAAGAGCGGTCTGACCCACGCGCTGATGGTGGATGCGCCGAACTGGGGGCAGGACTGGCAGTTCTACATGCGCGACAACGCTGCTGCACTGCTGGCGCGCGACAGCAAGCGCAATGTGATCTTCAGCGTGCACATGTATGAGGTGTTCGGCAGCGATGCGACGGTCAACAATTATCTGCGTGCCTTCCGCGATAAAAAGCTGACGCTGGTGATCGGCGAGTTCGGTGGAGACCATCGCGGCGCGCACGTGGACGAAGCGGCGATCATGCGGCGCGCACGCGAGTACAGCGTCGGCTACATGGGCTGGTCGTGGTCGGGCAACGACAGCAGCACCAAATCGCTGGACATTGCAGTTGGCTGGAATGCCGCACGCCTTAGCACCTGGGGAACCAGATTGCTCCTGGGCGCCGATGGTATTGCGGCGACTTCGCGTAGGGCTAGCGTGTTCGGCCCTCGTTGAGAGGTCAGACCCCGTCGGCGCGCGTCGGCGGTCTTTTGATTCGGTATTGCGTCTTAGGCTAGGTTTAGAGCGGCTGGTGTTTGGTTTTGCTGCAGGGCCCTTGCCCGCCCACCGTCGCGGGACACGCCGCAAGTACGTCCGTGTAGGCTCTTACGCGGCATCCATGCCGCGTAAGGTCCCGCGACGGTGGGCGGGCAAGGACCAGTGGAGGTGGTCGGTGTGTGTGTTTTCAACAAGGCGGCCAGCAATCTTTTTGGCGAGGACACCGAGCGCGACTGACTCGGCTTTTGACTGTAGCCAAACGATGTCTCGACTCGGCATCGCTGTGGATTGGTTGAATGACATGGGTGCGTCAGTTGCTGGGCGATAGGGCTGCAACTTGGCTGCAGGGCCCTTGCCCGCCCACCATCGCGGGACACGCCGCAAGTACGTCCATGTAGGCTCTTACGCGGCATCCATGCCGCGTAAGGTCCCGCGACGGTGGGCGGGCAAGGGCCAGTGGAGAATGTCGGTGTGCATGGTTGCAAGCAATGCATGAGGTGCGTTGTTTGGCTATCGCCGCGTCCGATTAGCTTCCCAAAGCAAGCCGAGCAACAGGCAGGCTTTCATCCAACTACCGACCAACTTTCTGGTGCGGCGTCCTTGCCGCTTGCGGGACCGTGTGGCGGCATGGATGCCGCCACCGAGCCTACATGGACGTACTTGCGGCGTGTCCCGCGGGCGGTGAGGGCGCCGCGCCCTCGAGCTGACTAGGCTTGAGCGCAGTTAGACGCCGCCACGACTCGAAATCTTGCTTGTCTTGCTAAGTGCTTGGACGGTGCAGACAGGTCGTCCTGAGTGGCGAGGGCATCGCGCCCTCGGCCAGCTCGCCCCCGACCACTCGTCCTCACGACAACCTAGCGATGTCTCAACGCCCGGGCTCGCGTAACGGGCCCGGGCTTGGTCGCTTGGTCAGCTTGCGCTGCAGCGAGCGGCGATGCATGCCCAGCAGACGTGCGGCGGCGGAGACATTGCCGCCGGTTTCGTGCAGCGCCTGCTGGATGTGCTCCCATTGCAGACGGCTGAGCGGAGTCATCATTTCCTGCGCGGTTTCTTCTTCGTCCGGCTCGGGCAGCTCGTCGTCTTCTTCGCCCAGCGCGCGCATGATGGTGGGGATATTGGCCGGCTTCGGTAGATAGTCGTCGGCGCCGAGTTTGATCGCCTCCACTGCGGTGGCGATGCTCGCGTAACCGGTGACCAGCAGGATGCGCATGTCGGTACGAATCTCGCGTAGCGGCTGGATCAGGTTCAGACCCGAATCGTTGCCGAGCTTGAGATCAATCAGCGCGAAATCCGGCAACGCGCTGCGCGCGATCGACAATGCACTGGCCGCGTCGGTGGCGGTCAGGGTTTCAACGCCACGGCGGGCGAGGCTGCGTTGCAGGGTGCGCAGGTACAAGGTGTCGTCGTCGACCAGCAGGCCGGTGCGCAGGGGAGTGCTTGTCATGCGAGTGCCTCGTGTTCGGAGAGCGGCAGACGGAAACCGACGCGGGCGCCGCTGCCTTCGGCGGGCAGCATCCACAATTCGCCCTGCAGGCGTTCGACGGTGGCATGCGACAAGGCCAGCCCCACACCCATGCCGTCGTGCTTGCCGCTGTTGAACAAGGTGCCCGGCAACATGGCCTGTGAGGTGTCGAAGCCCGGCCCGTAGTCGCGCACTTCTCCGCTGAGGTGGTCCTGCTCTATGCGCAGGGTCAGATCGATTTGCGGGCGCCCGGCACGTTCGCCAGCATCGGCGGCATTGTTGAGCAACACCATCAGCAGATGGCTGACGCCGGGCTGCAGCAGCAGGCGCATCGGCGCGTCGTCGTTACGGCGCAGCTCGATGGTCGGGCGCACCAGCCGCCACTGTTCCAGCACGTCCGTGACCGCCACTTCGCGGCTCAGGTGACCGTTGTCGGCCGGCGCTGCCAGCGCCAGCACGCGCTCATGGCATTGCACCAGCAGCTCGCGCAAGGTGTCCAGATCTTCGCGCAGCTCGTTCTGGTCGCACTGGTCGGCGATGTCGTCGACCAGCAGGGTCATCGTCGCCAGCGGGGTGTTCAACTCATGCGCGACCGAGGCCGCATGCGTGGCCAGCGCCACGATGCCCTCGTTGCGCGCAAAGCGCTCGCGCAGCATGGAGATCTCGCGCTCGCGTTCGCGCATCGACAAGGCCAGCCGCGTGGCGAACGCCAGCACCACCACCGTCGACAGCAGGAAGTTGGCTGCCATGCCCCACATGTGCAGGCTCAGCGGGTCGAAGCTGCCGTAAGGCAGCGGCAGGCCGAAGGCGGCGCTGATCCCGTAACCGGCCACACAGGAGGCCGCCACCGCCATCGCCCAGCCCAGCGGCAGGGCCAGTGCGGCCAGCGCGATCAACACCAGGAACAGCGAGCCGAACGGATTGGCGATGCCGCCGCTCCAGCCCACCATCCAGGTCAGCACGGTCACATCGACCAGGATGTGGCCGAATTCGGTGGCCTGGCTGACCGCGCCGCGGTGGGCCACACGCAGCTGCGCATACAGGTTGAACACTGCCAGCGCGGCCACGCCGGCCCACAGCGGTTGCTGCGGCAGGTTCAGGCCCATCACCCCGGTGGCGACCAGGATGGTGGCGGCCTGGCCGGCAGTGGCCAGCCAACGCAGGCTGCACAGGGTTCGCAGGAAGGAAGCGTCGGAGCTGTTCATCACGGCAATGCTATGCGCTCGGGGAGGTGGCGGTATGCGACAAACCGTCGCATCTGTGTGGAAGACGGCCCGCGCGGCGCTTCAGCTGTGAGCGGACCGATGACAGGCTAAAATACCGCGATGTACGACGCCGTGACCCGCCCAACCCCTCCCGCCGACGCCACCGCCTGGCCGCGTCGCATCACCCGCAGCGTCAAGATCGGTAGTGTGATCGTGGGCGGCGGCCACCCGGTGGTCGTCCAGTCGATGACCAATACCGACACCGCCGACATCGCTGGCAGCGTCAAGCAGGTATCCGAGCTCTGGCGCGCCGGCTCGGAAATGGTGCGCCTGACTGTCAACAACGCCGAATCGGCCGCGGCCATTCCGCGCATCGTCGACAAGCTGCGGATGATGGGGATCGAGGTCCCGTTGATCGGCGACTTCCATTACAACGGTCACCAGTTGCTCGCCGCCGAGCCGGCCTGCGCCGAAGCGCTGGCCAAGTACCGCATCAACCCCGGCAATGTCGGTTTCGGCAAGAAGAAGGATCTGCAGTTCGCGCAGCTGATCGAATTCGCCATCAAGTACGACAAGCCGGTGCGCATCGGTGCCAACTGGGGCTCGCTGGATCAGTCGCTGGCCGCGCAGCTGATGGACGAGAATTCGCAGCGCGATACGCCCTGGGATGCCGGCCGCGTGCTGCGCGAGGCACTGATCCGCTCGGCGGTGGATTCGGCCGAGCGTGCGGTGGAGCTGGGCCTGGCACGCGAGCGCATCATTCTGTCGGCCAAGGTGTCCGGCGTGCAGGAGTTGATCGCGGTGTATCGCGATATGGCCGCGCGCTGCGATTTCGCGTTGCATCTGGGCCTGACCGAGGCCGGCATCGGCAGCAAGGGCATCGTGGCCTCGGCTGCGGCGCTGAGCGTGCTGCTGCAGGAAGGCATCGGCGACACCATTCGCATCTCGCTGACGCCGGAGCCGGGCCAGTCGCGCACCCAGGAAGTGATCGTTGCGCAGGAACTGCTGCAGACCACCGGCCAACGCGCCTTCACCCCGATGGTCACTGCGTGCCCGGGCTGCGGCCGCACCACCTCCGAGTTCTTTCAGGAACTGGCTGGCGTGGTGCAGAACCATGTGCGCGCCAAGATGCCGGAGTGGAAGATCAGCAATCCCGGCGCGGAAAACATGACCCTGGCGGTGATGGGCTGCGTGGTTAACGGGCCAGGCGAATCGCGCCACGCCAATATCGGCATCTCGTTGCCGGGCACCGGCGAGGCGCCGTCGGCGCCGGTATTCATCGATGGCGAAAAAAGCGTCACCCTGCGTGGCGAGAACATCGCCTACGAGTTCATTGATCTGATCGATCAGTATGTCGAACGCACCTATGTCCGCCGCGCCGGCTGAATCGCCGGCCGGTTTCAGACATTGGCTGCGCAACAATGCGTGGCGCATGGCGTTGTTGTTCGCCGGCGTGTTGTTGCCGCTGGGGCTGTTTGTTGACCTGGCCGATGAAGTCCACGAGCTGGAAAATTTCTACTTCGACGAGCCGTTGCTGTGGAGCATGCGCAGCATCGCCACGCCGGGGCTGGATGCATTTTTCGGCCTGATCTCCAGAGTCGGCTACCAGTACGGCGTGATTCCGATCGATATTGCGATCGTGCTGGTATTGCTGGCGTTGCGGCGCTGGCGCGAAAGCACCTTCGCCGCGCTGGGGTTCGGTGGCTCGGCGTTGTTGAACATGGGCGCCAAACAGTTCTTTCAGCGCAATCGCCCGAGCTTGTGGGAATCGATCGCCCCGGAAAGCACCTTCAGCTTTCCCAGCGGGCATGCGATGGGCTCGATGACGCTGGCTGCGGTGGTCGTTGCGCTGGCCTGGAACACGCGTTGGCGCTGGCCGGTAACTATTGCCGCCAGTCTGTTCGCACTACTGGTGGGCGTGTCGCGGATTTACCTGGGCGTGCATTACCCCTCCGACATTCTGGGCGGCTGGTCGGCTGCACTGGTGTGGGTGGTCGGGCTGTATCTGGTGATGTTTCGCGGCGCGCGGCGTCCACATTGGCGTCGCCATCGCGCTGGCGCTTTCGTATCGCCGGAGTAGGTTTCGCGTTTCTGCCCGGGCTGGCGTAACCGCACGACTATCGTCATCGATCTGCAAGGTGCTGGCCGCCTAGACGGCGCGTTAGCCCACGCTCTTTGGAGGATCTCCGCGTGCAAGACGTCTTACCGAACGACTCCCACCCGAAGCAATGTCGCGTGTTGCGTGCCAGCGAAAGCGCATTGGCAGCGCAAGGCGTCCATTACGCGATGGGGATATCCGCGCAAAGTACCGGCGCGACAGGTCTCAGCCTGCATGTTGTGACCATCGCGCCGGGCGCACGCGCCAAGCCGCATCTGCATGCCTCGCATGAAACTGCCATCTACGCGCTGACCGGAGTTTCCAAGGTCTGGCATGGCGCAGCCCTGGAGCATCATGACGTGGTTCAGCCGGGCGATTTTCTGTATATCCCGGCCGGCATGCCGCATCAGCCTTATAACGACGGCGTGGAAGCGGCCGTGGTGCTGGTGGCCCGAACCGATCCGAATACGCATGAAAGCGTCGTGCTGCTGCCCGAGCTCGATGGGCTGCATGGCTGAACGTGCGGACTGACAGCGTGTCTGCAGACGGAGGCGCGTCTGGAATGTGCCGATCGCAGCGGCCAACACTGCCTTGCACTCAGGCACGGCTTGTACGCTCCCGGCGCCACAACTGCAGCCCGATCAGGCCGCCAATCACTGCCAGCAGAATCATGTAGTACGCCGGTCCCATCGGGTGCTGCTTGAGTAACATCACCACCACCAACGGGGTCAGACCACCAAAGACGGCATAGCCCAGGTTGTAGGCGAACGACACGCCAGACAGGCGCACCACCGGCGGAAATGCTTCGACCATGATGCGCGGGATCGCACCCAGGACGCCGAGCGCAGCGCCCAGCAGGGCATATAGCGGAAACAACAGCTGCGGGTCGCCCGCCAGCCGATAGAACAGCCATGCGCTAATGCCTAGAAAGACACTGCCGACAAGCAGCACGCGTCCGTTGCCCCAGCGGTCGGACAATGCACCGGCCACGATCGAGCCGATGGCCTGCAGCAGGACCGCGAGCAGATTGGCCTGCAATGCAACCGCTGCCGGGTAGCGATACACGCTCTGCAGCAGCGTGGGCGTCATCAGCGATACCACCAGCACCCCGGCCGCCACCATCCAGGTCAGCCACAACGACAGCGCCACACTGCGTGGATGATCGCGCAGCACCACCTTGAGTGGCGTTTCGCGCGCGACCGCACGCATGGCCATCAGTTCGGCGAACACCGGGGTCTCGTGGAGCCAGCGCCGCAGATAGACCGAAAGTAGCCCGAAGACGCCGCCTGCCAGGAACGGCAGGCGCCAGGCGTAGTCGGCGATCTCCTGCGGGGTGAAGGCGCGGTTGATCGCCCCGGCGCTCAGCGAACCGAGCAGGACGCCGGCAGCCAGGCCGGCGGTCAATGTCCCGCAAGCGAGTCCTCTGCGCTGCGCCGGCACGTGTTCCGCGACGAACACCCATGCACTGGGGACTTCGCCGCCGATGGCCGCGCCCTGCAGCAACCGCATCGTCAGCAGCAGGAGCGGTGCGGCCAGGCCGATCTGCGCATAGGTCGGCAGCACGCCGATGGCCAGCGTGGGCAATGCCATCAGCCCGATGCTCAGCGCGAACATGCGCTTGCGACCAAGCAGATCGCCGAAGTGCGCCATCACGATCCCGCCCAGCGGGCGGATCAGGTAGCCGGCCGCAAAGATGCCGAAGGTCTGCAACTGGCGCATCCAGTCCGGGATGCCTGGCGGAAAGAACAGCTCTCCCAACACCGTCGCGAAGAAAATGAAGATGATGAAGTCGTAGAGTTCCAGCGCGCCGCCCAGCGCAGACAGGGCCAGCGTCTTGTAATCGCCGCGTGTGAGCTGGGTTGCTGGTGCAGTGCCTGGTGATGGGTCGGTCTTCAAGGCGTGACCTCCTGTGGCAGGTGATGGCGCGCATGCGCGTGCTGGAGCAGTGACGTTTGGCGCAGCTGTGCTGCCGCGCCAGCAAGGCACAGCTTGCACGTTTGCACGCAAGCACGACGCAGATGCACTTCGGTAAAGGCGCGGTGGCTGCGCCTTCGATGCCGATCAATCGTGCACGCTTGCCAGCGCCGCCGCCTCAGCGTGCAGTGCGGTGGTGTCGAACAGCGGCAGCTGCACATCGGCGGCACCCACCAGCAGCGAAATCTCGGTGCAGCCCAGGATGATCGCCTGCGCAGCTTGCTGGCCGACGCATGCCCCCGATCAGACTAATGGTTTTGCTTGGAACCGGCATGCCGACCTCATCGCGGAGCATTCAATGAAAGTGCGCCTGCCGACGTGGTCCCGTCAATGTCCGGGTCGCGCCGACAGCGCAGTGTACGTTGGCATCGTTGCCACGCTGCGAGAGGCGCCGCACAGACGGTTGATCACTCGCCTGGTTTTACGCCCTCTATCGGCGCGTGCGTGGCAGCGCGCCGTGCCAGCACGCTTTCGCGATGGGCGATATAGACGTTGGCACCGATGATGATGGCTGCACCGATCAAGGTGTGGCGTTCGATCGCTTCACCAAACAACCACCAGCCCAGCAACGCCACCAGCGGCAGCTGCATGAAGCTGATCGGCTGCAGCGCCGAGACTTCGCCCAGCTTGAGCGCGCGCGTCCAGAACAACTGCCCGGCGGTGCCGAAGATGCCGGTCGCCACCAGCCACAGCCAGTTGATGCCCTGCGGCCAGGTCCATTGAAACATTGCCGGAATCAATGACATCGGCACCCAGAACACATAGGTGTAGAACACCACAGTGTCGGAGTCGTCGTTGCGCGAGAGCTGTTTGATCTGGATCGCGACAATGGCGCTGATGACCGCAGCCAACAGCGCAACCAACAGGCCGGGCGTAAAGGTGGACGAACCTGGCCGCAGGATCACCAACACGCCGATGAATCCTGCCGCCACTGCCAGCCAGCGGCGCATGCGCACCTGTTCGTGCAGCCATACCACTGCCAAGACGGTGACGAACAACGGCGTGGAATACGACAACGAAATCGCTTGCGACAGCGGTAGATGGCCGATCGCCCAGAACCCGCACAGCATCGAGGCCAGACCGATCAGGGTGCGTGCCAGATACTGCGGCAATTGCCGCGTACGCGGCAGCGATTTGCCCGGCCGCACGATCAGCGGCAACAAGGCCAATAACCCGAATGCGTTACGAAAAAACGCAATCTCGGTGGTGGAGATATTGCTTGAAGCCAACCGGATGGCGATGGCCATCAGGCCGAAGGCGAAGGTACTGGTGAGCATCCACAGCGCAGCACGTCGTGATGCCTGCTGCGCTGTCACCAATGCGCTCCGATGACGCGCGGTTCCGGTTCAAGAATCACCGAGTAACGCTCGCGTACCGATTCGGCGATGCGCCGTGCAAATTCCAGCAGCTGCGCGCCGCTGGCCGTGCCGTAGTTGACCAGCACCAGCGCGTGGTCCGGCGACACACCTGCATCGCCCTCGCGCCGGCCCTTCCAGCCGCATTGCTCGATCAACCAGGCCGCCGACAATTTGCCCTGGCCAGGCTGTTCGCCGGGATACACCGGCATATCGGCAAACGTGGCTTGCAGCGCGGCGATTTGTTCGCTCGGCAACAACGGATTCTTGAAGAAACTGCCTGCATTGCCGAGCACATCCGGGTCCGGCAATTTGCGCTGGCGGATGTTGATCACCGCCTGTGCCACATCGGCCGCACCAGCTAGCTCGGCGCCCATGCTGGCGAGTTCCTCGCGGATGCCGGCATAGTCCAGCCGCAACTCATGCAGCAGTGGCAGATTGAATTCCACTGCGACGATCAGATAGCGCTCCGGCAGTTGCTTGAACATGCTGTCGCGATAGCCTAAGGCGCACTCCGCCGCAGCCAGCCGCACAAACTGCTGTGCGTGCCGATCGAAGGCTTCCACCACATGGATGAAGTCGCCCACCTGCGCGCCGTAGGCGCCGATGTTCTGAATCGGACAAGCGCCCACCGTGCCGGGAATCAATGCCAGATTTTCCAGTCCCGACAAACCTTGCTGCAGCGAATACAGCACCAGCGCATGCCAGTTGACGCCGGCGCCGGCGCGCACGATGGCGTGGTCGGCGTGGTGCGCGATGATGCTCAGATCGCGGTTCTCAAAACACAGCACGCAGCCCGGCGGGTCGCCAGCCAGCAGCACGTTGCTGCCGCTGCCCAGGACCATTAGCGGTTGCCCGGCGATCTCGGGAGCGGCCAGTGCCTCGGGCAATGCGTCTGGCACATGGATGCTGAGCAACCAGCGCGCCGTGGCCTCCACATGAAAGGTGTTGAACGCACGCAGCGGCGCGTACTCGCGCAACTGCCAGCCCGGCTGAATGGCCTGGCTCATAACGGCGACACCGCACCGCCGCTCGGCGCTTCGCGGCGACGACGAATTGCATCCACGCATTCGCCGATCAACTGCGGCCCGCGATACACCAGGCCGCTATAGCACTGCACCAGGGTTGCGCCGGCGGCCATCTTCGCCAGCGCATCGGCACCGGAGTTGATACCACCCACGCCGATCAACGGAATCGATTCGGGCAGGCGTGCACGCAAGCGGCGCAGCACCAGGGTGGATTGCCCCAGCAGCGGTGCGCCGGACAGTCCGCCGGCCTCGCCAGCCAATGGATGGTTGGCGATCAAGGTGCGCGTCACCGTGGTGTTGGTGGCGATCACGCCATCCACCGCCAGGTCGGCCAGTACGCGCGCCGCAGCATCGATGTCGCGGTCGTTGAGATCCGGCGCCACCTTCACCAGCATCGGCACACGCTTGCCATGTTGCGCAGCGAGAGCTTCCTGGGTTTCGCGTAGATCGGAAATCAAACGACGTAGCGCCTGTTCTTCCTGCAACTCGCGCAAGCCGGCGGTGTTTGGGGAGGAAATATTGACGGTGATGTAGTCGGCCAGCGGGTACACGCGCTCCATGCAATAGCGATAGTCGCTGGTGGCCTCCTCGTTGGGCGTGTCCTTGTTCTTGCCGATGTTGATGCCGAGCAGCCCGCCGCGACGGCGCGCGCGCTGCACGTTGGCCACCAGCGCATCCACGCCCAGATTGTTGAAGCCCATGCGGTTGATCACCGCTTGATATTCCGGCAGCCGGAACATGCGCGGCTTGGGATTGCCTTCCTGCGCACGCGGCGTCACCGTGCCGATTTCGACGAAGCCGAAACCCAGCGCCAGCAGCGCATCGATATGTTCTCCGTTCTTGTCCAGCCCGGCACCGAGCCCGACCGGATTGGGAAACATCAAACCGAATGCGGGCGTCGGCAGCGGCACCGGGCGCTTGGCCAGCAGCGGCGTGGTGCCGGTGCGGTAGGCAGTGTCGATGGAGCGCAGGGCCAGCGCGTGGGCGCGCTCGGCATCGAGGGAAAACAGAAAGGGGCGGGCAAGCGAATACATGCGGGTCAGTTCAATCTCCCGGCGAAAACGCGGGTCTGGTATTGGAAGTCGATGTGTCCGTCATGCGCATGCGCATCGAACAGCGTGCGTAGCGCGGCGAGCATTGGTGCATGGCGCGGGTCGTGCGCGAGCGGCGCATACGAAGACGACAATAGCCGGCCGCGCAAGGCGTCGAAATCCAGCTGCTGCGCATTGGGAAAGCGCGCCATCGCGCGGAAGCCTTCGCCGAACCACGCCTGCATCGTGGCATCGTCCTGGTAACGCTCGGCCACGGCCGAATAGTCGGTGCCGTAGTCCAGCAGGATTTGCTCATAGCCGCGCAAGAAGTCGGTGGTGTCCAGCTCGCGGGTGTTCCAGTAGATCATCGCCAGCCCTTCGGGCTTCAGGATGCGCGCCCATTCGGCGCGAATGGCCTGCGTGTCGAACCAGTGGAACGCCTGCGCGGCAGACACCAGGCCAACGCTGGCATCGGCCAGCCCGGTGGCCTCGGCGGTGCCATCGATCGCCTGAAACTTGGGGAACCCCGCCAGCCACTGCTGCGCGGCTTCACGCATGGCAGGGTTGGGTTCCACTGCCGTGACTGGATAACCGGCCTCCAGAAACAGGCGGCTGGAGATGCCGGTGCCGGCGCCAATATCGGCCACCGCGGTCGCCGGGGTCACACCCAATTCTTCGTGCAACCAGCGCAGCAACTGCGGCGGATAACCGGGCCGGTAGCGCACGTAAGCCGCGACGCGGTCATTGAAGCGCTGGGCAGAGGAGGGCGCGGCCATGCTCAACTGTTTGCGGCCGCAAGCCAGGCCATACCGCCGAAAAACAGGATGAAGATCGCGAGTCCTGCCACCCAGAGCGCTACCGCCAGCCAGCCAAGAATCAGCCCGCCGATGGCCAGCCCGTCGCCGTCCAGGCCTTGCGGGTTGCGGCGGATTTCAGCCCGCGCCAGATGGCCGGTGATGATGGCGCAGAGGCTGCCCAGAAACGGGATCAGCGTCCAGCCGAGAATGCCTGCGACCAGGCTGACAATGGCCATGGCACTGGTCTGTCGAACGACGACGTTCATCAGCAACTCCTGTAGAAGGGCCGGCAGCCGACGGCTGACGTACCGCGATTATCCCAGAGCGGCCGCCCGAAAGGCGTGCCGTTTGCGGCCAAACGGCGATCGCGTGGGCGCGTTTGGCGCATTTGAGCGCTCGAATCGGTTGAGTGTGCGGCGTTGGGCGCCGCGACTCACGGCAACCAAGGGTGCCGGATGCTCCGCAGATTGCTGGTCCGGTGGCCCTGGTGCAGGCGGTTATCGGCTGCCGGTCGCCGGACATCGGCGACCAACGCCGTCACTGTCAGGCTGTCCTGCCAGCAAGCTGCCGAGTGCAGTGCAGCGGCATTGCCCAACCGCAGATACGGCAGCGCGCCGGGCATTACCCCGGCGCGCCATGCGGCCTTCAATCGAGATCGAACTTGATGCCCTGGGCAAGCGGCAGCGAGTCGGAGTAGTTGATCGTGTTGGTCTGGCGACGCATATAGACCTTCCACGCATCCGAGCCGGATTCGCGACCGCCGCCGGTTTCCTTCTCGCCACCGAACGCGCCGCCGATTTCCGCACCCGAGGTGCCGATATTGACGTTGGCGATGCCGCAATCGCTGCCCGCAGCGGACAGGAACTTCTCGGCCGCTTTGAGGTTCTGGGTGAAGATCGACGACGACAGGCCCTGCGGCACGCCGTTCTGCAGGTCGATCGCTTCATCGAGCGTGCTGTACTTCATTACATACAGGATCGGCGCGAAGGTCTCGTGCTGCACCACCGCGTCGCTGTTCTGCAGCCCGGTGACGATGGCCGGCAACACGAAGTTGCCCGGGCGATCGATCGCGGTGCCGCCCACTTCGACCTTGCCGCCAGCGGCCTTGGCCTTGGCGATCGAGGCCAGGAACTGCTCCACCGCGCCCTGGCTGTTGAGCGGGCCCATCAGGTTGGCCGGGTCGGTGGGGTCGCCGATCTTGCTGTCGAGCTGCTTGTACGCCTTGACCAACGTGGCCAGCACGTTGTCATGGATGGATTCGTGCACGATCAGGCGGCGCGTGGTGGTGCAGCGCTGCCCGGCGGTGCCCACCGCACCGAACACGATGCCCGGGATGGCCAGCTTCAGGTCGGCGGTTTCGTCCAGGATGATCGCGTTGTTGCCGCCCAATTCCAGCAGGCAACGGCCCAGACGATGCGCAACCTTCTCGGCCACCACGCGGCCGATCTGGGTCGAACCGGTGAAGCTGATCAGCGGCACGCGGCCGTCTTCGACCAGCTTCTCCGACAGCGACGTGCCGGCATCGTTGATCAGGAAGAAGATGTCCGGGAAGCCTGCGTCCTGCAATGCCGCATTGCAGATCTTCATTGTCGCGATCGCGGTCAACGGGGTCTTGTTGGACGGCTTCCAGATACAGATGTCGCCGCAGATCGCCGCCAGAAACGCATTCCACGCCCATACCGCCACCGGGAAATTGAACGCACTGATGATGCCGACCAGGCCCAGTGGCTGGTACTGCTCGTACATGCGGTGGCCCGGCCGCTCCGAGTGCATGGTGTAGCCATAGAGCATGCGGCTCTGGCCGACCGCGAAGTCGGCGATGTCGATCATCTCCTGCACTTCGCCATCGCCCTCGGGCTTGCTCTTGCCCATTTCCAGCGCGACCAACGACCCCAGCGCATCCTTGTGCGCCCGCAGCGCCTCGCCACACAGGCGAACGGCTTCGCCACGGCGCGGCGCAGGCGTGGTCCGCCACACCTTGAAGGCGGCCTGCGCACGCTGCACGATCAGCTCGTAGTCCTCCGGCGTGGTCGCCTGCACATCGGCGATGACTTCATTGGTGGTCGGATTGAGCGGCTGCAGCACCCCGGCGCCGGTGGCCTGCGACCAGGTCGCCTCGCCAAGATAGGTACCGGAATTGGACGCGGCGAGGTCGAGCGCCTTGAGCAGGTCAGCGGACATGGGATCTCCAAAGGTCGGAACGGTCGCGCGGCGGCCAGGGCCACCTACGACACGGGTAGCCGCCGATTTTAGCAGGCTCCGCCGACCACCCACCGGCTTGGCAATCGCAACGATCGTGCGACAATGCCGCCCTTGGCCCCGTAGCTCAGCTGGATAGAGCGTCCCCCTCCTAGGGGAAGGTCGCCCGTTCGAATCGGGCCGGGGTCACCAGGATCGATCAGATAGTCAATAAGGCAGCAACGTGTGGGCCAAGCATGCTCACATGCCGACTATAGGTTGCCGTGGCAGCAATAGTTCACTTGTTGCCCTAAACCTCCGACATCTCCCGGCTGCACAGTCGCAGCAGGTGCTTGGTGTTTGAAGCGCCTTAGATAATGACTGAGTTCAACCGTTCGGTAAAAATTTTGGTCATATTCCACATGGAGCTAAATTCTCAATAAAGATTTTCGTCTTCAAGCGACTGTCGCTTCGTGCAATTCTAGGCTCTCAGATCAAGACCGCTGAATGCCTTAAATTGAGATTTTCTTCAATAAATCAGGAGGCAAAGGTGCAGCCTGGAAGTTTGATCTTTGCCGATGTGTGTCAAGCGCTGACAAATTCCGGTAAATTAGTATTGCTAGCCGTTTCTAACGGCAGTGAAATGTTCAGATATTTTTTGATTTCAGTATTGATTTAATCTTGACGTGGCAACGGAACAGAACTAGTCTTTGGCTTGTGACGCTGTCAATTTTCTGACTTGTTGTTTTGATAACGTCAGTGGACTGCTAAAGAAAAAAACTTAAACACATGGAGAGTGGTATGAGCACCAAGAAGTGCATATTGACACGAAGCTTTTATTTTTGCGCCGCGATGGGCTTGCTCTTTGCAGTGTCGGTTGATGCGTTTGCAGCTTCTTACTACGGACCGCCCTACACGGTTAATTCTATCTACGGGAACGGTAGGTTTGACTCGGCAGGCGCTGCTGCTGATTGGCTCATAGGTCAGATGACCAAAGGATGCAGCTCTTCCCCTAAAGGATGTTCGTCGTGGCCTGTGGTCAAGTACAACTCGACCACGACAGGGGCGATTGTCATGTGGCCGAAGGATTCATCTGGTTTTTTTGTAATCGCGACTACCTATTCTGTCGGTTCGCCGAGAAAAAATCTTGGCAGCTGCAGCATGTCCTGCAGCGGAGGGCTTGGCGCCGGCAAGGACGGAACCGGGCCGCGCGGAAGCCGTGATAGCGCAGCCAGCGCAAACCGAGCGGGATCCGTTTTTGAAGGGGATCCGATCAATACCGCCACAGGCAACTTCTACCGTCAAGAAACGGACTACGAGAATCCAAGCGGTCTTATGTTTCGCCGCTTTTACAACAGCTCGGCATCAGTTACCTCCTCCACAATGGGCAAGCAGTGGCGTCACTTGTTTGATCGAAAATTGGAAATTCAGCGTTCGACAAGTGCGGCTACCGATACGCAGTCGATCAATGCCCATCGGCCAGATGGAGGTTCGTTGATCTTTCAGCTGATAGGTGGCGTTTGGAAGACCAGCTCAGACTACTCCGAAACACTTGTAGAGCGGCCGGATGGTGCAGGTTTTGCCTTGGCGATCTCCGCTACCCAGCAGACAGAGATTTATGATGCGAAAGGTCTTCTGCAGGAGGTGTACGACAAGGCCGGCCAAAGGATCTATCTGTTGACCTATAGCCTCCCTGATGCAACGGGAGCGGGCGGCGGGATTCTCCAGAGCGTGGCCGACAGGAGTGGCCGGCAATTGATTTTTGATTACGATAGTGCTGCAAGGTTGGCCGGAGTCACCCTTCCGGACAAAGGAAAAATTGTCTATTCATATGACGCCGCTGGATACCTCGCGTCTGCGAAATATTCTGACGAGAAATCGATTGGCTATATTTACAATGAGAGTAACTATACCGGAGGGAATAATCTTCCTGGTGTGATGACTGGGGTGATCGACGAAAAAGGTGTGCGATACGAAACGATTACCTATCAATCGTCGAGAAAAGCGACATCGGCTTCATTTGCTGATGGTGTCGATACCACTAAGATTGACTACAATGCCTACTCCACAAACGGCATAGTCGACTCTGCAGTCATCGGGCCGCTTGGGACGCGGAGCGGGTTAACGTTTGTTGATGCTGCGACGGGTGCAATACGACTTGCAGGTGCAGGTACACCCTGCGGTACGCAGTGCAATCAGTCCTACAAGGCGATTACGTACGATGCAAATGGCTATGTTGCTTCTACGACCGACTTCCAAGGTAACAAAAGCCAGACCAGCTTCGACAGCGATGGGCTTTTGAAGCAGCAGATCGATGGGGTGGGTTCTTCACAGCAGCGTACCATCAACACTGTGTGGAATGGGGCGATCCGTGAGCCCCTAGAACGAACCATTCTCGATGCTGGTAACGTCGTCAGAGCCAAGTCGAAATGGGCTTATAACGCCAGTGGATTGCAGACTGCCAGTTGCGAGATCAACACAGCGGTGGCTGCTGCCCTTTCTTATGCGTGTGGGAGTGCAGCAGATGCGCCCGCAGGTGTTCGTCAGTGGCGCACAAGCTATTGTGAAAAGGTGGATGCAGCCAACTGTCCCCAAGTCGGTTTGGTTCTCTCGGTAGACGGGCCGCGCACGGACGTAAGCGACATCACGTCGTACCGCTACTACGCTAGCAGCGATGAATCCGGATGCGGTACTGCGAGCGGCCAATGCCACCGGGTTGGTGATCTTTTCCAAAGCACGAATGCAGCAGGTCAGACCACCACCTACGCTTCGTATGACAGCAATGGGCGGCCGACGCGCGTTATCGATTCGAACGCGATAGCGACTGATTTCAGCTATGCACCTCGTGGATGGCTCACTTCCCAAATTACTCGGTTCGCAGCGAGTGCCGCTGCTTCCAGCCAGGATCGGGTGATGACGGTTGCGTACGACGAAACAGGCAATGTCAAGCAGGTAACGCAGCCCGATGGCGATTTCGTAAAGTACGACTACGATGCAGCCCACCGCCTCACGGATATCACTGACAGTGCCGGCAGTAACCTGCATTATTCTCTCGACGTAGCTGGGAATTGTTTTAAGGAAGAAATCAAAGATGCGTCCGGAAACGTCAAGCGGACTCTGACGCGGGTCTATAACAAACTTGGTCAGCTGCAGACGCAGGCCGATGCGTCTGCTAATCCCACTGAGTTTGCTTATGACCTCAATGGTGATCTGAAATTGGTGACCGATGCGCTTGGGCGCAAGACACAGCTGGATCCCGACCCTCTGCGTCGTGTGGTACGTACGCTTCAAGATGTGGGCGGGCTGGCGGTGGAGATAACGCAACAACTGGATGCGCTGGACCGCGTCACCGCGGTCATCGATCCTAAGGGTCTGACCACGCGTTACGACTACAGCAGCCTTGGCGACCTCGGCAAGCTAACTAGCCCCGATACCGGTGCCACCACGTATAGTTACGATGCCGCTGGCAACCGCACACTCGAAGCGACTGCCCGCGGGGTCAAGATCAGTTCGAGCTATGACGTGTTAGGACGCCTGACCAAGCTGAGCTACCCCACCAGCGCGCTCAACGTAGCCTACAGTTACGACGTCGCGCCGGTCAGCTGCCAGGCGGGAGAGACTTTTGCGCAGGGTCGCTTGGCGTCTATCAAGGACAGTAGCGGGGCGACCGAGTATTGCTACAACAGTTTCGGCGATCTGGTGCGCAAGCTGCAGACCACCAACGGCAAGGCTTTCACGCTGCGCTATGGCTACACCGCGTCGGGTCGTCTGGCGAGCGTTATCTACCCGGACGGCGCCAAGGTGGATTACGTCCGCAACGGGCTGGGTCAAGCCACCGAAGTGGGCTATACCTCCGCAACGGGCGCTCGCCAAATTCTCTTGAAAAACGCCAGCTATCTTCCGCTTGGTCCAATCGCAGGCTGGACGTACGGTAATGGCCGCGTACTGACACGCGCCTATGATCAGGACTATCGCCCGAAAGCAATTCAGGACACCAGCGCCGGAGGTCTGGATGTCGGCTTTGGCTTCGACCCAGTCGGCAATTTGTCCAAGCTGACCCCTGCCGGCGGCACTGTTGCGGATGTCACGCTGGGCTATGACCCGCTTGGCCGGTTGACGGAGTTCAAGGACGGCGTGACCGGCACGGTGCTGGATGGCTACACCTACGATAAGACAGGTAACCGTCAGAGCAGTAAATCGGCAGCCGGCGAAGTCGCTTACACCTACGAGGCAAACAGCCATCGCCTAATCAAGGTAGGTGGGGCACCACGTGTCTACAACGCCGTAGGCGATACCACCTCGATCAACGGAACCGAGCGCGAATTCGTTTACGACGTGACCGGCCGCATGAGCCAGGTCAAGCGCAATGGCGCGGTGGCACGCGAGTACCGTTACAACGGCAAGGGCGAGCAGGTCCGTGGTTTCCTCGGTACCGCCAACACCTACACACTTTATGACGAGTTCGGCCGCTGGATGGGCGACTACGACAACGCTGGCAAGCCATTACAGCAAGCGATCTGGCTTGATGACATGCCGGTGGGCGTCACCAGTGCTGATGCCAAATTGGCCTACATCGAGCCTGATCACTTGGGTAGCCCGCGTGTAGTGATTGATCCGGCGCGCAATACGGCAGTGTGGGCGTGGAATTTGAAGAGTGAGGCATTTGGCCTTACCAATCCTGATCAAGATGCAGACAAAGATGGTTCGAATTTTTTACTAAACATGCGATTTCCTGGGCAGCGCTATGATTCTTTCAGTGGACTAAACCAGAACTATTATCGTGAATACGACACATCTTCCGGGCGCTACACTCAAAGCGACCCCATCGGTCAAGGCGGTGGGCTGAATTTGTATGGGTATGTTAAGAATGCGCCATACTCTTGGAAGGATGTTGACGGTCAGCAGGCAATCTCTCTAAGTGCTAATCCGGCTGTCACAGGCGCAACGGCATTGAGTGGCCATGCTCTTCAGAATCCTAGTGAACTCACGGTAGACGGAAGCTTTGGCGATTACAGAGGTAATCCATTAAGCCCGGTATTCGATCTGGTTCATCTAATGGCTTCTCCAGGGAATCAGGCTGACAGCGGAGTTGTTCAGATTGTTTCAAGAATTCAAAGCGATGCCGTTCTTGCTGGTCGCAAACGTCCGGATCGTTGTGAGGTTTTACAGCAATTGATTGATAGTGGAGTGATTCCTGCAAAAGCAGCAAAGGCAACACAAAAGGCTTGGGGTTGCAGACCTTCAAGAATTTCAAAAGATCGCTGTTAAATTTCCAGGGTAAGACAATGCAGGAAAATGATCGGGATGAGCTGGACTTTAAACTTTGGAGCGAGCTTCGAGACGCAACTCTTGATCAGTTGCATCGGGAGTTAGAGTCTGATTCCCGTGATCGCAGATATGCAGCTGCCAGGATATTGCACAGCAGTGGCGAAAAATCTACGTTGCAGATCGCTCTCAAGTTGGCAAATAGTCCTTCTTCTGATCAGAGAGAGGTTGCTGCGTTCGTTATGGGGCAGTTGCCTGGATTGGATCTGTACTCAAGAAATATCGTTATAAACATTCTGTCCGATATGCTGGAAGGCGATTCCCAAGGCCTAGTGAGATCTTCAGCAGCTTCTGCGCTTGGTCATTTGAACGCGGTCGAAAAATTACAAGCTTTGTCTGCTGGTGCACTTGACCAAGAAAAAGATGTGAGAGCGAGCGTAGCCTTTGCGGCTGGTCAAATTGACACACCGGAAACGGCTAAGCTTCTTATTGATTTATCTCACGATCAAGATCGGGAAGTCGCAGAGTGGGCCGCACTGGGGTTGGCCAACGGCTCCAATGTCTCGAACAATCTGATTAGAAAAAGACTGGCTGAGCTTACAGAACATTCAAGTCGGGAAGTTCGTGAAACAGCGATAACAGCACTGGCCAAACTTGGTGATACAAGTGTTGTTCCTGCGTTATTAAGTGCACTTGAAGATAACGACGTTAGCTTGTCAGTTGTCGATGCAGCAGGGCAACTAGGTGACCGGCGTGCTTTACCTCTTCTGATTGATATGGTCCGTGGCTGTCAGGGAAATGTCCCAAGTGTGTTGCTCGATTCAATTGAGAAGCTTGGCGCAACGAAATAGGATAACTTTCAACCACTATTTGTCGCAGACTTCACCTGCTATCAACCTGCTGCCGTTGGGAAAGCTTTGAGTAAATATTGATACGCCCAGGGTTTCCTAGACATCTCAAGGCCATGGAAAATGGTCGATTCGGAGGTGTCTATGAGCAGCAAGCGGTATACGGATGAGTTCAAGATCGAGGCGGTCCGGCAAGTGACTGATCGTGGGTTCAAGGTGGCAGAAGTCGCCGAGCGGCTGGGTGTCACGACGCACAGCCTGTACGCCTGGCTGCGCACGTTCGGCAAGTCTGGCGTGGTGCATCGCGCCGAGGTGGACCAGAGCGCCGAGGTTCGGCGGCTGAAGGCAGAGTTGCGTCGAGTGACCGAGGAGCGCGACATCCTAAAGAGGCCGCCGCGTACTTTGCCAAGGGGTAAAGGCAAAGTACGCCTTCATGCAAGCCCACTGCGGGGAATTCAGGGTGTGTGCGATGTGCCGGGTATTGCGGGTCAACCGGTCGGGTTATTACGCCTGGTTGTGCTCGCCCAACAGTGAGCGCGCCAAGGAAGATGATCGCTTGCTTGGACTAATCAAGCACCACTGGCTGGCCAGCGGCAGTGTCTATGGGCATCGCAAGATCACCACGGATCTGCGCGATCTGGGTGAGCGTTGTAGTCGCCATCGGGTGCATCGGCTGATGCGCACCGAGGGACTGCGTGCCCAGGTGGGCTATGGTCGCAAACCGCGCTTCCATGGAGGGATGCAGTGCAAGGCGGCTGCCAATCTGCTTGACCGACAGTTCGACGTGACGGAGCCGGACACGGCCTGGGCGAGCGATTTCACCTTCATCCGCACGCATGAAGGCTGGATGTACCTGGCTGTTGTGATCGATCTGTTTTCCAGGCAGGTCGTCGGCTGGGCGATGCGCGATCGGGCCGACACCGAGTTGGTCGTGCAGGCCTTGTTGTCTGCGGTGTGGCGGCGCAAACCCAACACTGGTTGCTTGGTTCACTCGGACCAAGGGTCTGTCTACACCAGCGATGACTGGCGCAGTTTCCTGGCGTCCCATGGCTTGGTGTGCAGCATGAGTCGGCGTGGCAACTGCCACGACAACGCACCCGTAGAGAGCTTCTTCGGCCTGCTCAAACGCGAGCGGATCAGGCGGCGGACCTATCCCACCAAGGACGCCGCTCGCGCCGAGGTATTCGACTACATCGAGATGTTCTACAACCCCAACCGCCGCCACGGTTCAACTGGCGACTTGTCCCCTGTAGAGTTTGAACGGCGCTACGCGCAACTGTCGACTCCCCGTAAAATTGATCCATCCATAACTAGAGGTCTCCGGGCACACTAGCCACCAAGGAGACCAACGATGCGCAAGAGCAAGTTCACCGAAAGCCAGATTGTCGCCACGCTGAAGCAGGTTGAGGGCGGCCGCCAGGTCAAGGATGTGTGCCGTGAGCTGGGCATTTCCGATGCGACGTACTACGTCTGGAAGTCCAAGTACGGTGGCATGGAGGCAGCCGATGTGCAGCGCCTTCGCGACCTGGAGACCGAGCACAGCAAGCTCAAACGCATGTACGCCGAGCTCGCCATGGAAAACCATGCATTGAAGGATGTCATCGCAAAAAGCTGTAGACCCGGCGCACAAACGCCCGCTTCTTGCCTGGCTCGTCGAGCAGCATGGCTGGAGCGAGCGCCGGGCCTGTGCGGTCGTTGGCGTGGCTCGCTCGACAGTGCGCTATCGGCGTCGTCCCGATCGCGACGAGGAGGTCATTGCGCTGTTGTCCGAATTGGCCGAGCGTTTTCCCGAGCGTGGTTTTGGAAAGCTCTTTCAGATCATCCGCCGTCGCGGACATGTGTGGAATCACAAAAGGGTGTGGCGCGTGTATTGCCTGATGAAACTCAATCAACGTCGTCGCAGCAGGCGCCGGGTCCCGACGCGTCATCCACAACCGCTGGCATGCGGAGAGCGACCCAATGCTGGATGGTCGATCGACTTCATGTCCGATGCGTTGTGGGATGGTCGACGCTTCCGCACGTTCAATGTCATCGACGATTTCAGTCGGGAAGCCTTGGCGATCGAAGTGGACTTGAATCTCCCGGCCGCCCGCGTCATCCGCACCTTGGAACGCATCGCAGCCTGGCGCGGCTACCCCGCCAAACTTCGCTTGGACAATGGCCCGGAGTTTGTCGCATTGGCCTTGGCCGAGTGGGCCGAGCGCAAAGGCATCGCCTTGGACTTCATCGAGCCGGGGCGTCCAATGCAAAACGGTTTTATCGAACGCTTCAACGGCAGCTACCGGCGCGGCGTGCTGGACATGCATCTCTTCCGCACGCTGAGCGAGGTTCGCGAACAGACCGAACACTGGCTGGCCGACTACAACCAGCAGATCCCGCACGACAGCCTGGGCGGGCTAACGCCCGCCGAGTTCCGTGATCAACATCAACCGCAGACCTCTAATTTTGGCTGGCATTGAATTACGGGGAGTCGACACAAGCATCGCAGTTGCGGGAGATAAATTCAATCGTCAGCTACATCAAGATGAGGTGGCGCGTATCAAGGAGCTGGCCGGCGATGATCCCAAACGCCAAGCTGAGCTACTCGCAGCTAGCTGCGCGCTTATCAAATGTTCTGCTCAGTATGAAGTAGGTACAGACGAGTACATCTATTGGGCCGGAATTGAAGCGCTCGGGAGTAAGCCGGAGTATCAACAGGATCGCGAGTGGTTGGCCAATCAGACCAATGGTGAGCTGATTTATACGGCTGGAAATGGTCTGCCGGTCACGAAGAATCTGTTTAATTACGGTTGGACAGACGCCACGACAGATTGGGGCTCACGTAACTTGGTAGGACCACGTGTTGCTGGCGGCCTCCAGACGGCCGGAGGTATTGCGCAGATTATAGGTGGCGTTGAAGCATGCGTCAGCTTGGTTGGCTGTATCGCAGCACCATTTCTGGTTTTTAGTGGCTACGACACCGGAAAAGCTGGTCTCGATCAGTTGTTTACGGGTAAGCGTCAAAATACCTGGGGCGGAACCGCGTTGCAGGGGCTTGGCTTTGAAGCTGAGACTGCTGAACTTTTGTATGGAATGACTCAGTTGGCCCCTAGGGAAGGTCTGAACAACGAGGCCTGAGAGTGCGGGATGTCGCGTCGGTCCGGAGAGTCGCGTTTGGATCTTCGGATCTTCCGCTATTTCTGGCACTTTCCTTGGGAATTCCCGGGTTACAGGCGCACGCTCCCCATGGCAGGCAGTAACTGCTTTCGCTTCATCCACAGATTGGAGAGCGCAAACAAGGTCAGCACGTGTGCGGTGTTCTTGGCCAGGCCGCGATAGCGGACCTTGGTGTAACCGAACTGGCGCTTGATCACCCGGAACGGATGCTCCACCTTCGCGCGCACGCTGGCCTTGAAGTGTTCCCAACGCTGTTCCCGAGCACGCTCGCGTTTGTTGCCGATGGCTTTCAGCGTCGAACGCTTGGCGGCAATGAAAAATGCAGCCTTGCAGGTCTGCAGTTCTTCGCGTTTGTCCGCACCGGTGTAGCCGCTGTCGCCGAACACGCTGTCTTCTTTGCCATGCAGTAATGCGTGCGTCACCGTGACGTCGGCGACATTGGCGGCTGTGCAATGGACGTGGTGCACCAGCCCGGAAAATTCATCCACGCCGATGTGCGCCTTCATCCCGAAATACCACTGATTGCCCTTCCTGGTCTGATGCATTTCAGGGTCGCGCGCGTGATCGGCGTTCTTGGTCGAACTGGGTGCAGCGATCAGCGTCGCATCGACGATCGTGCCCGACCGCAGGCTCTGCCCCTTGCGTGCCAGATGCGCGTTGACCGCGTCCAGCATCCGCGCGGCAAGGCCATGGGTCTCCAGCAGGCGCCGAAAGTTCAAAATCGTGGTCTCGTCCGGAACGTTGTCCAAGCCACCGAGCTGGGCAAAGCGCCGCAAGGTCGGAATCTCGTGCAGCGCTTCTTCCATCGCCGGATCGCTCAACGCATACCACTGCTGCAGCAAATGAATCCGCAACATCGTCGCCAGTGCGTATGGCTGTCGACCAGGGCGTCCCGACACCGGATAGTGCGGTGCGATCAGACCGAGCAAGTGCTGCCACGGAACGACCTGCTCCATCTCGGCCAGGAAGATCTCCCGGCGGGTCTGCTTGCGCTTGCCCAGGCCTTCAGCGTCGCCGAACGTCAGTTGCATGGATTACTCCTCAACATGAGGCGGGTAGTGTCGCGTATCTATGGTGCGTTGTTCAGAGGTTCCCTAGTGCTGGATTGGCCATATCCGCCAATCGCGCAATTAATGCGGAGGTTGCTGCAAATAACGCTACGAGAGCAACTTACGCAGCCTCTGATAGTCGTAGCTCAACAACATATTTCAGAGTTGAGGGAGGAGGTGCAGGTAATGCTACGAGTCAGCAGAGAATTACTCCGAATGCAGATGGCAGCATTACGATTAATCCTGGCTGTTTGGGGCAACTTTGCGTGAGTGTTGGCAATAGTGAGCATGCAGTCTACTATCTGACTAATAGGCGGCCTGATGGCTCTGTAGTCGTCTTTGAGGTCGATGACGTGCTTCACAATCAAATTATGGAGTCAGCTGTGCCGCAAAGACCTGTGCCAGGTATTCCCAGGGATCCTTTGGCTCCTAAGAAAGTGGATCGAAATCAACCAGGTACCGCGTTGGAACTTCCAAGGATGTGGGAGTCTTTGCTTGAAGAGCATTCTAGCGGAGCTCGCGTTTATTCTCAGTCTGAATTTTTAAAGGAGTTTGGGAATGATTCGAAATAATTCTTTGCGTGACGCAATGTGGGATGGAGACCTGAATATATGCTTATTTGTTTTTAATGAGGAGGCTATCTGGGTAGTGGATGATAAGGTGAATTATTCCTTAGATGCCGAAAAAGACTATAGGGCCTATCTTGAAAGGGGTGACATAACAAATTCTCAGTATGAGGCGGCGTGTAAAGAATTTAGAGGGGGTGTTGCGTCTAGATTCTGAAAATTTTGATTATTATTTGAAGAACACCTCAGCGAAAGTGCTGTCGACAAATGATCTGGGGGAGTTATTTTTCGATAGTGCTTGTGGCACGGGTGATGGTTTGCTGGACGAATTGGAAGGGCACTATACTTCTGGGCGCGATATATCTGCAGGCCACTTCAAAAGAATTAATATGCTTGCTTCTAGGCTTCCTAGCTTCTATATAAATTTTGACAGGCATATTTTTATGCATTTGGACGGTTCTCGGTTTCATGAGGATCTAGCTCATGGCGGCTGGGTTTCAAAACGTGGAGACTTTGAGTTCCTTATTCCGGATTCCCACCGGTACTGGGTAAGAAAATCGAGAAGCTACTGGAAAGTTAGATTTTTGTCTGGTTAGGGGCGACGTCCCCCAACTTTGAGTAGCGCCCTAGTTTGGAGTCCAATTCCCTACCCCAAGGAGATTGGACGTGAAGAGGCGTTTTTCCGAAGAACAGATCATCGGCTTCCTGCGCGAAGCCGAAGCGGGCGTGGCGATGAAGGACCTATGCCGGCGCCATGGCTTCAGTGAGGCCTCGTACTACATGTGGCGCAGCAAGTTCGGCGGGATGAGCGTGCCCGATGCCAAACGGCTCAAGGACCTGGAGGCCGAGAACGCGCGGCTGAAGAAGTTGCTGGCCGAGCAGGTGTTCGAGAACGACCTGATCAAGGATGCGCTGCGAAAAAGGTGGTGAGCGCACCGGCGCGTCATGCGCTGGTGCGCGAGTGGATTGGGTGCGGTGCCAGCGAGCGCCGGGCCTTGATAGTCGCCGCTCTGTTTGCATCGACTGGACGGTCTATGTGGCAGCGTGCCCGACATTCGGATGCCTGAATAGCATGCTCTCACTCGCTAGCTCTGTATGGAGATGTCGATGACGAAGAAATCGCAGTGGTTTGGACTGCTGGGGTGGTTGGTGCTGTGCTATCTGGTCGCTGCCCTGGGAGCGGCGGCTTCGATCAAAGCGGCGAGCTTCTACGCTGAGTTGCAGCGGCCGGCGTGGGCGCCGCCCGGGTGGTTGTTCGGGCCGGTGTGGACCACGTTGTACGGGATGATGGCGGTGTCGGCGTGGTTGGTCTGGCGGCGCGGTGGGTGGAACAGTACGCGTGGGGCGCTGAGTCTGTTCGTGCTGCAGTTGGGGTTGAACGGGTTGTGGAGCTGGTTGTTCTTTGCCTGGCACATGGGCGCCTGGGCGTTTGTCGATATCGTGGCGCTGTGGGTGGCGTTGGTGCTGACGATCGTAGCGTTCGCCAAGTGGCAGCGGGTTGCTGCGTGGTTGTTGGTTCCATATCTGCTATGGGTAAGTTTTGCGGCGGCGTTGAACTATTCGGTGTGGCAGCTCAATCCTCAGGTGCTTGGCTAAGGCCTGCATGGATCAAAGTGGCTGATGCACTTCTGCGTTCGGCGCGAGATGGGTGCGCGGCCGCTAGGCGGAATCAGCCGAATACGACCTCGTCTGGCACCAGGTCTCCGCTACAGGATGCTGCGCAAGCAACGCTTGGCCCAGCGCATTAAAAGTTTCCATAGCAATCAATCGCTTGTGGCTGCGTCGCTTAAATCTTTGTCCTGCAAGGCTTTCTGTACAGGCGCGCAGCCGCGCAGGGCTGGCGTAATACGCAGTGCTTGACAGCCTTTGGTCTGGTGATGTCTTTTGCATACATGCCTAACGCTTCCGCCATCGCATCGCTCCTTTGCCAGCCGCAGCTGCGGCCGGGTGCGGGCGTGGCCGGCATTAGCACCACCATTACCACCGCCACCATTCGCCCGGTGCGGTCCGTCGTCTTCGCGTAATTTCCGAAAACAACGGCCCCGCACCCGGATCAGGATGCGGGGGTCTCCCTCTCTCACCTGAAGCGGACGGGGCCTCCCAAACGAGGTCTGTCGATGTCATCGCTTGCTGTTTCGCTCGAACCCGCTGCAGTTCCCGCGTCCTCTGCGCGCACCGTTGTGCACAAATTCGGTGGCACGTCGGTGGCCGATGCCGAGCGCTACCGGCATGTGGCGCAGCTGTTGCTTGCCCGCGAGGAGACTGTGCAGGTCACCGTGGTGTCGGCGATGAAGGGCGTGACCGATGCACTGATCGAACTGGCCGAACTGGCAGCGCACAACCGCCCCGAGTGGCGCGAGCGCTGGCATGAAACGCGGGCGCGCCATCGCGGTGCGGCGGTGGCGTTGCTGGGCGAACATTCCGGGCCCACGGTGGAGTGGTTGGACGAGCGCTTCGAGCATCTGTCGCAGATCCTTGGTGCATTGGCGGTGATCGGCGAGCTGCCGCGCGAAGTGCTCGATCGTATGCAAGGGTTGGGTGAGGTGTATTCGGCGCAATTGCTTGGCGATCACTTTCGCGCGCTTGGCGAAGACTGTGCAGTGCTGGATGCGCGCGATGTGCTGGTGGTCAATCGCGGCGAACTCGGCGTGGATGTGGATTGGGATGTCAGCGCGCAGCGCTTGCAGACCTGGCGCCAGGCGCATCCGCAGACACGCGTTGTGGTCACCGGGTTTGTGGCGCGCGACCGCGCCGATCGCATCACCACGTTGGGGCGCAACGGCAGCGATTATTCCGGTGCGATCTTCGCGGCCTTGTTCGATGCCGATGAGTTGCATATCTGGACCGATGTGGATGGCGTGCTCTCGGCCGATCCGCGCGTGGTGCCAGAAGCGGTTCAGCTGGAAACGCTGAGCTACGACGAGGCCTGCGAACTGGCGTATTTTGGCGCGAAGGTGGTGCATCCGCAGACGATGTCGCCGGCGATCGAGCGCGGGCTGCCGATCATCATCCGCAACACCTTTCAGCCCGAACATCCGGGCACGCGCATCACCGCAAGCAGCAAGGTGAGCGGGCCGATCAAGGGGCTGACCTTGAGCCCGGATCTGGCGGTGCTCAATCTGGAGGGCACCGGCCTGATCGGTGTGCCGGGCACGGCCGAGCGGGTGTTTGCGGCGCTGCGCGTGGCGCAGGTCTCGGTGGTGATGATCTCGCAGGGCTCGTCGGAGCATTCGATCTGTTGCGTGGTCAAGCAGCATGAGTCAGAGCGTGCGCGCAATGCCTTGTTGCAGGCCTTTGCGCACGAACTCACGGTTGGCCAGGTGCAGCGCGTGCAGCTGACTACCGGCATCAGTGTGCTGGCCGCGGTAGGCGATGGCATGGCTGGGCAACCGGGTGTGGCGGCGCGCTTGTTCGAGTCGTTGGGGCGTGCGCAGGTCAATATCCTGGCGATCGCGCAAGGCTCGTCCGAGCGCAATATCTCGGTGGCGATCGATGCGGCGCATGCGACCAAGGCCTTGCGTGCGGCGCATGCGGGCTTCTGGTTGTCGCCGCAAACCTTCTCGGTGGGCGTGATCGGGCCGGGCAACGTGGGCGCGGCGTTGCTGGATCAACTGCGCATTGCGCAGCCGCAATTGCTGGGCAAGGCCAACATCGATCTGCGCCTGCGCGCAGTGGTTTCGCGCGGCCGCATGTTGCTCGACGAGCGCGGCCTGGTCGGCAACTGGCGCGATGCGTTTGCCTCTGCAGCCACTGCCACTGATCTGGAACAGTTCACCACGCATCTGCTGTCTGCACATCTGCCGCATACGGTGATCATCGATTGCAGCGGCAGCGCGGAAGTGGCCGACCGCTATGCGGAGTGGTTGGCCGCCGGCATCCATGTGGTGACGCCGAACAAACAGGCCGGCTCCGGCCCGTTGCAGCGCTATCAGGCCATCCGTGCGGCGGCCGATGCCAGCGGTGCGCGTTTCCGTTACGAAGCCACCGTGGGCGCGGGGCTGCCGGTGATCACCACGCTGCGCGATCTGGTCGATACCGGCGATACGGTGACCTCGATCGAAGGCATCTTTTCGGGCACGCTGGCCTGGTTGTTCAACAAATACGATGGCAGCGTGCCGTTCGCCGAATTGGTGACGCAGGCGCGCGGCATGGGCTATACCGAACCTGATCCGCGCGACGATCTGTCCGGCGTGGATGTGGCGCGCAAGCTGGTGATCCTAGCGCGCGAAGCCGGGCGCGAGATCAGCCTGGAGGACGTGCAGGTCGAGAGCCTGGTGCCCGAAGCATTGCGCCAGGCCAGCGTGGACGATTTCATAGCGCGCCTGCATGAAGTGGATGCCACGTTCGCACAGCGCCTGGCCGATGCGCGTGCACGCGGCAATGTGCTGCGTTACGTCGCGCAGCTGCCGCCGGATCGTGCGCCTAGCGTGGGTCTGGTCGAGCTGCCGGCCGATCACGCGTTCGCCAATCTGCGTCTGACCGACAACGTGGTGCAGTTCACCACGCGCCGCTACTGCGAGAACCCGTTGGTGGTGCAGGGACCGGGCGCGGGGCCGGAAGTCACTGCGGCAGGCGTGTTCGCTGACCTGCTGCGGGTGGCGGCGGGCGAGGGGGCGCGGTTGTGAATCAGGCGGTTGCAAACCAGGCGGCTGTAAATCAAACGGCGCTAAATCAGACAACCGAAGCGAATCACGTGGCGACCGCGACACAGGGCCTGCACGAAGCACGCGCCTTCGCACCGGCTTCGGTGGCGAATGTGGCAATAGGATTCGATCTGCTCGGTTATCCCATCGACGGCGTCGGCGACACCGTCACGGTGCGGCGCATCGACGAGCCACTGGTGCGTATCGCTGCCATCCGCGGCACCACCGTCGCCTTGCCACTGGATGCCGAACGCAACACGGCGGGCGCGGCGTTGATCTCGTTGCGTGCGGCATTGGCGCTGCCATTCGGCTTCGAGATAGAGATCGACAAAGGCATCGCCTTGAGTTCGGGCATGGGCGGCTCGGCTGCATCGTGCGTAGCGGCTATGGTTGCCGCCAACGCGCTGCTGGATGCGCCGCTGCGCAACGAGCAGCTCTACCAGTACGCACTCGATGGCGAGGCGGTGGCCAGCGGTAGCCGCCATGGCGACAACCTGGGGCCGCTGTTTTTAGGCGGCCTGGTGTTGTGCACGTTGGAGCGGCTGGTGCCGATCAGCGTGCCGGCCGCGTGGCATAGCCTGCTGGTGCATCCGGACGCGGTGTTGGAAACCCGCCGCGCGCGTGAAGCCTTGGCCGGCGACTATCAATTACGCGAGTTCGTCGCGCAGAGCACCAACCTGGCGTTGGTGTTGGCTGGCTGCCATGCCGGCGATGCGGGCCTGGTGCGCGCAGGCTTGCGCGATGTGTTGATCGAGCCACGCCGCGCGCCGTTGATCGCCGGGTTCGCGGCTGCCAAGCAAGCTGCGCTGGATCACGATGCACTGGGTGCCAGCATTTCCGGCGCCGGCCCCAGTGTGTTCGCCTGGTTCGAATCGCGCGCGGCCGCCGACGCTGCGGCCGCATCGGTGAAGGCTGCATTCGCAGACGTTGGCCTGGATAGCCAGCACTGGGTGTCTCCGATCGCCAGCCCGGCCGCGCGGTTGCTCGCATGAGTCGGCGCGCGCATGCGGTACTCGACCAATCACGCTTGCAGTGCACGCATGCCGTGCAACCTGCGACGCAGCATTCAACCGACCACGACCTCGCTGATCTGCATCACCGGCGCAAGATCGGTGTAGTTGGGGATGTCGCCCAGGATTTCCTCGGCATGCGGCCCGAAACTGGCGCCGAAGGCCTCCACCGAGTCACAAAAAATGTGGCACATGCCGATGTAGGGCGGGGTGCTGCCCGGCTCGCCGCCACTGATGCCTTTATCCACCGTGTAACTGAGGCAAGCCGCGCCCATCCGTGCGCTCACCAGCGGCATGTGGGTGTCGCGGTAGTAGGCGTGGTCGAAGCGGGCGCCGTCGCGGTACGGGTACATCACGCTGACCTTGATCATCTGCCTGCTCCACGGAAAGGTGCCCGCAGCATAGCGCCGTGGCGCTGGCGGTGGATGACCATCTGGCCGGATGCGGCCGGGGCACCGACATCGGCCCAACCGCCAATCCCGGTCTCCGCGTTCTCGGGCAATGCCGCGTTGCCCACCTCGTTCTCGCTTTGTCTGGAGTCACCATGAACTTCATCTCCACCCGCGGCGGCGCGCCTGCCGCAAGCCTGAGTCAGGCGATTGCCGCCGGCCTGGCGCCCGATGGCGGCCTGTACGTGCCGCAGATCCTGCCGCCGGCACGCACGCTCACGGCCGGCGCCGATCTGGCCGACACCGCCGCTACGTTGCTGCAGCCTTTCTTCGAAGGCGATGCGCTGGCAACAGAGCTGCCGGCCATCTGCGCCGAAGCGTTCGACTTCCCCGCGCCGTTGGTGCCGCTGGCTACGCCCGGCGATTACGCGCTGGAGCTGTTCCATGGGCCGACCGCCGCATTCAAGGATTTCGGCGCGCGCTTCCTTGCCGCCTGCCTGACCCGCCTGCGCCGCGCCGAAGACCGCCCGCTCACCATTCTGGTCGCCACTTCCGGCGATACCGGGGCTGCGGTGGCTGCGGCATTCCATCGCCAGCCGGGCTTGCGCGTGGTGGTGCTGTATCCGGATGGCCGCGTGTCGCCGCGCCAGGCGCATCAGTTGGGATGCTTCGGCGACAACATCCAGGCCTTGCGCGTGGCCGGCTCGTTCGACGACTGCCAGGCGATGGTCAAGCAGGCCTTGAGCGATGCCGCGCTGCAGGCGCAGGTGCCGCTGAGTTCGGCCAACAGCATCAGCCTGGGGCGCTTGCTGCCGCAGATGAGTTACTACGCGCATGCCGCTCTGCAACACCATGCCGGCGCGGGCGCGGCGCTGAATCTGGTGGTGCCCACCGGCAATCTGGGCAACGGGCTGGCGGCGATCCTGGCGCGCGCGCTCGGTGTGCCGTTGGGCCGTATCGCGCTGGCGTCCAATGCCAATCACGTGTTGCCGGATTATTTTGCCGGCGACGATTACGCGCCGCAGCCCAGCGTGGCGACGCTGGCCAATGCGATGGACGTGGGTGCGCCGAGCAATTTCGAACGCCTGCGTTGGCTCTACCAGGGCGACGATGCCGCGTTGCGCGAGGCATTCCGTGCGTTGTCGGTGGACGATGCGGCGATCCGCCACACCGTGCAGCAGCGCTTTGCGCGCTACGGCGAAGTGCACTGCCCGCACACCGCCACCGCCGTGCACGTACTCGAACAACTGCGCGCAGAAGGGGCCGAGGGCGGAACCGGCGACTGGGCGGTGGCGGCCACCGCGCATCCTGCCAAGTTCGAGGGCGTGGTGGAGCCGCTGATCGGCCGTGAAGTCGAGGTTCCACCGGCGCTGGCCGCGCTCTTGCAGCGTCCCGCACACGCCGAAGCACTTGCGCCGGACTACGCCGCTTTCCGGCAGCGCCTGCTTGCGGATGCGGCCTGACCCCAACGTGTTCAGGCGCCAGGGGTTGGAAAGTGCCGCACATGGGGCTATCTCTATCGGGTGCGGCCCCGGCGTGGTGTCGCGTCCGCTGTGGGTTGTTGCATGTCTTATCGAGTAATTGCCATTGCCGCCGCGTTGAGTGGGTACGCAATGGCTGGAGCGGCCTTTGCGGCCGACGCCATTTCAGCCTCCACCGTGGCGCCCTTGGGCGCGCCGGGCATGGGCCTGGTTGACGCGTTGGCGCGCCAGGCGCCGTCGCTGGACCGCCAGGTGCTGGCCTTGGCTGCCGAGGCGCTGCAATGCGCCCGGCAGCGCCAGCAGGTGGGTGCCGAGCGCGTGCTCAGCGTCATCGACTACAGCCGGCCATCGACCGAGCGCCGGCTGTGGGTATTCGATCTTGAGCGGCAGCGGCTGCTGTTTCAGGAATGGGTGGCGCACGGGCGCAACACCGGCAACAACCTGGCGGCGAAGTTTTCCAACGACGATGGCAGTTTCCAGTCCAGCCTGGGCGCGTTCACCGCGCAGGAGTCCCATACCGGCCACAACGGCTATTCGTTGCGGCTCAAAGGCCTGGAGCCCGGCTTCAACGACCATGCGCGCGACCGCGCGATCGTGATCCACGGCGCGCCCTACGTCAGCGAGGCGGTGATCCGCTCCCAGGGCCGGCTCGGGCGCAGCCTGGGCTGCCCGGCCGTGCGACCGGCGGTGGCCAAACAGTTGATCGACACCTTGCGTGAAGGCGCCTTCGTGTTCGCTTACTACCCGGACCGTGCCTGGCTGCGGCAATCGCGGCTGTTGAGTGGCGGATGTGGCGCATCGGTGGCGAGTGCGAACGTGGGCGGGCGCTGATTCCTTAGCGTCTTAGTCGCGGGGCTGTCACCAGCGCGATCGGCCTGCAACGCTGGCAGTGCTTTCGAACTGGCGCGTCGGTCACTCGGCGATGTGGGTACCGGGGCAACCTGCAAATCGTCGGCAGTGGTCCTCAGTGATCCGGTGCGGGCAGGCGTGCAGAGGTTATGTGCTTGCTGCTGCCAGCCGCGCTTGTTGAGTGCGCGCGCTCTATCTAGGGCCTGTTAACACATCCGAAGCCCATCAACGACCAGGACGAAGCTGAGGAATCCAAGGAACATGACATCCAGCTTCTCGAAGCGCGAGAAAATCCGGCGGTAGCCTTTCAAGCGACGGAACAGTCTCTCCACTTCGTTACGCCGCTTGTACATCTCCCGGTTGTATTCCCAAGGCTCGACCCGATTGGATTTCGGCGGGACCACCGGCACGAAGCCAAGATCGAGCGCCAACTGGCGGGTTTCGTTGCCTTCGTAAGCACGGTCCATCAACAAATGAATCGGCCGCTCCACTGGCCCCAGGTGTTCAAGCAACGCGCGGCCTGCAGGTGCGTCATGCACGTTGCCAGGCGTCAATCCAAAGGTGATGGCTGTTCGAGCATCTGCGGCAACCATATGAATCTTGGTGTTCCATCCACCGCGAGACTTGCCGACGGCCTGCGGGCCGTTTTTTTAATGCACCCGTGCCATCGGGATGGACCTTGACGCTGGTGGAGTCCAGCGAGACTGCTTCGATCTTGATGCGCACGATCTGGGACTTCTGCAATTGGGCGAACATCCGGTCCAGCACACCCGCCTTGGCCCAACGGTTCATGCGTGTGTAGACCGTATGCCAGTTGCCAAAGCGCTTGGGTAGGCCGCGCCATTTGCAGCCATGCTCGGCAACGTAAAGGATGGCGTTGACCACTTGCAGGTTGGTCATGCTGACATCGCCGCGCTGCGCCGGCAGGCAGTGTTCGATCAGAGAAAATTGTGCTGGCGTGATCTCCATGCCCAATAGTTTAATCGCTCGGGCCATTAGTGTTAACAGGCCTTAGCTAGATGAACCGGTCTGACCAGAGCTGCCACACCTCAAACCGTATCGCCGGCCAGGCTGCGCAGCGCCGCGTAATCCAGGATCTGCACCAGATGCAGTTGCGGCAGCGCGATCAGCTGCTGTTGCCTGAGCTTGGTGAAGGTGCGGCTCACCGTTTCCACGGTCAGCCCGAGATGGTCGGCAATATCGCTGCGGCTCATCGGCAGCGCCACGGTGTCGCCGCTGGCACCGGGCTGGGTGGAGCGCGCCGCCAGCCGCAGCAGGAAATGCGCCAGCCGTTCGCTGGGTTGCAGGCGCGCCAGCAGCAGGCCGGTGTCCTGCGCGGCGGCCAGTTCCATGCTGGCGCGCTGCAGCAGCTTGCGTTCCAGCTGCGGGTAGCGATCGCGCAACTGGCGCATCTGTGTGATCGGCGTGCGGCAGACCCGGCTGTCGATGATGGCTTCAATGTCGTGGCGGTGCTGTGGCGTTTCGGTCAGCCCGACGTAGTCGCCGGGCAACACGAATCCGGTGATCTGGCGGCGTCCGTCGGCCAGCGTGCGTACCAGCCGCAACGCGCCGGAGGTGACGGTGTAGACGTGATGGCGGCTCTCGCCCGCGCGCACCAGGGTGCTGCCGGGCGCATAGGTCTGGGCGTGGGTGGCCTGGTCCAGTGCTTCCATTTCCTGTGGCGACAGCGCCGCGCAGATGGCCCGGTCGCGCACCGCGCACTGCGCGCATTCGGAATGGCGCGCGTCGCTGCCCGATACGGCGCTTGGCACCGCACAGTTCGTGCTGGGATCTGAAAGCTGCCGGTACATGGGCCATGCATTGCCAAGAGGCGCTGCAATGATACGCCATGCGGTCAGCGCGGCCGCCAGCCGGTAGAATTGCGCGTTCGCCACATTGCCCTGCAGGAGTTTCGCTCGTGATCAAGCCCCGTACGCCGCCCGGCATCATGGAATTGCTGCCGCGCGAGCAGATCGCGTTCCAGCGCATGCTGGACGTCATCCGCCGCAATTACGAGCGGTTCGGGTTCCTACCGGTCGAAACCCCGGTGTTCGAGCTGTCCGACGTGCTGTTGACCAAATCCGGCGGCGAGACCGAGCGCCAGGTGTACTTCGTGCAGTCCACCGGCGCGCTGGCCAATGCGGCGGCCGCCGCCGACGAGGGCGCCGAGAGCGGCGGCCTGCCGGAGCTGGCGCTGCGCTTCGACCTGACCGTGCCGCTGGCGCGCTATGTGGCCGAGCACGAGCACGACTTGAGCTTCCCGTTCCGCCGTTATCAGATGCAGCGCGTGTACCGCGGCGAGCGTGCGCAGCGCGGGCGCTTCCGTGAGTTCTATCAGTGCGACATCGACGTGATCGGCAAGGATGCGTTGAGCATCCGCTACGACGCCGAAGTGCTGGCGGTGATCCACGCGGTGTTCGCCGAGCTGGGCATCGGCGAGTTCAAGGTGCAGTTGAACAACCGCAAGCTGCTGCGCGGCTTTTTCGAAAGCCTGGGCGTGGCCGAGGGCGAGCTGCAGCTGGCGGTGCTGCGCGAGGTCGACAAGATCGACAAGCGCGGCGCCGATTACGTGCGCGATACGCTGGTGGGCGAGGGATTCGGCATTGCAGCCGCACAGGTCGACAAGATCCTGGCCTTCGTGGCGGTACGCTCGAACGGGCATGCCGATGCGTTGGCGCAGTTGCAGGCGCTGGACGCCTCGGTCGGCGCGAGCGCGACGCTGGGCGAGGGCATTGCCGAACTGCGCGAGGTCCTTGAATTGGTCAAGGCGTTGGGCGTGCCCGAGAGCGCGTACCGCCTGAACTTCTCGATCGCACGCGGGCTGGATTACTACACCGGCACCGTCTACGAGACCACGCTGACCGATCACCCGCAGATCGGTTCGATCTGCTCGGGCGGCCGTTACGAGAGCCTGGCCAGCCACTACACCAAGTCCAAATTGCCCGGCGTAGGCATTTCGATCGGTCTGACCCGCCTGTTCTGGCAGCTGCGCGAAGCGGGCCTGATCCAGGGCATCGCCGAAAGCAGCGTGCACGCGATGGTGGCGTTGATGGACGAGTCGCGCCTGGGCGATGCGCTGGATATCGCGCGCCGGCTACGCATCGGCGGCATCAACACCGAAGTGCAAATGGAGCCGAAGAAGATCGGCAAGCAGTTCCAGTACGCCGCGCGTGCGGGCATCCGCTTCGTGGTGCTGGCCGGCGACGACGAACTGGCGCGCGGCGTGGTGGCGGTCAAGGACCTGGTGCGCGAGCAGCAGTTCGATGTCGCCCGCGACGAGCTGGCGAGCACCTTGCTGGTGGAGCTGGAGCAGGCCAAGGCGATGCTGGTGGCTGGTGGCTTCAAGGCCGATTGAGTCGCTGGCTGGCCAGCTAGGGAATGCAGCCAGGTTGGTACAGCGTAGGCGATGGCGCCCCCGGGTACCGATGCGGAAACAAACCCACTGACACCTCACTGTCGGTGGGTTTTTCGTTTCCGGTCCGCAGCAGGGTCCGCTACTTCGCTGAACGCTTCGGACTGCAGCGCTTGTCCCGCGGACCCCGCTTGCGTTAACGTACTAACACGCTATTACATTAACGCAATGAAACAACGACCCGCTCCCCGCGAAAGTGCTGATGTCGCCGCCTCCCTCAAGATGCTGGCCGATGCCCTGGCGTGCCTGAAGGAGCCCGGCGCAGTCGAGGCCTTTCTGCGCGATCTGTGCACGCCTGCCGAGCTGGAGGCCATGTCCGACCGCTGGCGGGTGGTGCCGTTGTTGATCAAGGGCGTGCCGTATCGCGAGATCCACGAGCTGACCCAGGTCAGCGTGACCACCATCGGGCGCGTTGCACGCACCCTGGAACACGGTGCCGGCGGCTATGCCACGGCCCTGCGCGAGCAATCGGCGCGCCCTGACGAATCCCACTGAGAGAACAAGATGAGTGCTTCCACGGCAGCACCGGCACGTGACCGGTTGCGTATCGCCATCCAGAAGAGCGGCCGTCTGGCCGAACCGGCGCGCAGCCTGCTGGCTGCCTGCGGGCTGAGCTGGCGGCAGAGCCGCGACAAGTTGTTCTGCTACGGCGAATCGCTGCCGGTGGACCTGCTGCTGGTACGCGACGACGACATCCCAGGCCTGATCGCCGATGGCGTCTGCGACCTGGGCATCGTCGGCCAGAACGAGCTGGAAGAGCAGGCCGCCGAGCGCCGCCGCAACGGCTTGCCGGCCGCGTATCACGCGGTGCGCGGGGTCGGTTTCGGCCAGTGCCGCCTGATGCTCGCGGTGCCGGAGGAGTGGGACTGGCAGGGTGTGGAGCAACTGGCCGGCAAGCGTATCGCCACCAGCTATCCTGCGATCCTGGCCGACTGGCTGGAGCGCCAGGGCATCGACGCGGCGGTGGTGGAATTGTCCGGCTCGGTGGAAATCGCACCGCGCCTGGGCACCGCCGATCTGATCTGCGATCTGGTTTCCAGCGGCGCCACCCTGGCCGCCAACCAGCTCAAGCCGGTCGAACTGGTCATGGAAAGCGAAGCAGTGCTGGCCGGCGCCGTGCGCGAACCGGCCGATGCACGTGCCGCCTTGTTGGCGATGCTGCTGCGGCGCATGGACGGCGTGCTCAAGCTGCGCGACAGCAAGCTGCTGATGTTCCGAGCCGAACAGGACAACGTGGATGCGTTGCGCCGCCTGCTGCCCGACGCCGACCCACTGGTGCAGTTGCCAGACGATGGAAACGGCGTTCTGCGGTTGCAGACCATGTGTCATGGCGCGGTGACCTGGCAACGCTTGGAAGAACTCGAACGCGCCGGTGCGCAAGGTCTGATGGTGTTGACGGTGGAGCGCTCGCTGGCATGAACATTCTCGATTGGTCCCAACTCGATGCCGCTGCACGCAGCCAGGCATTGACCCGCCCGGTGCAGACCGTGGCCACTCAGACACGCGAGGCGGTCGCTGCGTTGATTGCCGATGTGCGCGCCCGCGGCGATGTCGCATTGCGCGACATCACTGCGCGCTTCGATGGCGTGTTGCTGGAGAGCTTCGCCGTGAGCGAGGCCGAATTCGCAGCAGCCGAAGCGGCGGTGGCCCCGGAGCTGCGTCAGGCCATGCAGGACGCTGTGGCGCGGATCGACACCTTTCACCGCGCCGGCATGAGCGCAGGCTATGCGGTGGAAACCGCGCCGGGCGTGGTATGCGAAAAGATCGTGCGGCCGATCGGCCGGGTCGGCTTGTATGTGCCGGCCGGAAGCGCGCCGTTGCCCTCGACCGCATTGATGCTCGGCGTGCCGGCGCACCTAGCTGGTTGCCGTGAGGTGGTGCTGTGCACGCCGCCGCGCAAGGACGGCAGTGTGGATCCGGCGGTGCTGGTCGCCGCGCAGCTGACCGGCGTGCGCCGTGTGTTCAAGCTCGGTGGTGCGCAGGCAATTGCGGCGATGGCGTATGGCACCGAATCGGTTCCGAGTTGCGACAAGTTGTTCGGCCCTGGCAACAGCTTCGTTACCGAAGCCAAGCAGCAGGTGGCGCAGTCCGGTGCGGCGGCGATCGACATGCCTGCAGGCCCGTCAGAAGTGCTGGTGATTGCCGATGCCGGTGCGCAGCCGGCCTTTGTCGCCGCCGATCTACTCTCGCAGGCCGAACATGGCCCGGATTCGCAAGTGTTGCTGTTGTCCGACAGCGATGCGTTGATTGCAGCTGTAGAGGCGCAGTTGGACGTTCAGCTGGCGCAGCTGTCGCGTGCCGAAATCGCGCGCCAGGCCTTGGCGCAATCGCGCCTGATCAAGGTGCAGACGCTGGACGAGGCATTTGCGATCAGCAACCGCTATGCGCCGGAACACCTGATTCTCGCACTGCGCGAACCGCGTGCGTGGCTGAGCCAGGTCGAAGCGGCCGGCTCGGTGTTTTTAGGCGATTACACGCCCGAAGCGCTGGGCGATTACTGCAGCGGCACCAACCATGTATTGCCGACCAGCGGCGCGGCACGCGCCTATAGCGGCGTGAGCGTGGCCAGCTTCCAGAACATGGTCAGCGTGCAGGCCGCCAGCAAGGCAGGCATCGACGGCATCGGCGAATGCGCATTGATTCTCGCGCGTGCCGAAGGCCTGGATGCGCACGCCAATGCGGTGGCGTTGCGGATGGGAGTGGCAGCATGAGGACCACATCGATTCTGGATCTTGTGCGTGAGGACCTGCGCGCCTTTGCCGGCTACTCGTCGGCACGTACCAGCGCCTTGCAGGGCGATGTGTGGCTCAATGCCAACGAGTCGGCGTGGGGAAATCTGGCCGACCCGGGCGCCAGCACGCGGCGCTATCCGGATCCGCAACCCAAGGGGCTGCGCAGCGCGCTGGCGGCGCTGTACGGCTGCGCGCCCGAGCAACTGTTGATCGGCCGCGGCAGCGACGAGGCGATCGATCTGCTGGTGCGCGGACTGTGCGTGCCCGAGCGCGATGCGGTGGTGGTGACCCCGCCGGTGTTCGGCATGTACGCGGTGTGCGCGCGCTTGCAGAACGCGCCGTTGGTCGAAGTGCCGCTGGTGGATGGGCCTGAGGGTTTCCACGCGGACATCCCTGCGATTGTCGAAGCAGCGTTGGCCTCGCGTGCCAAGTTGGTGTTCCTGTGTTCGCCGTCCAACCCGGCCGGCTCGGCGATTGCGTTGGACGAGATCGAAACCGCCTTGCAGGCATTACAGGGCAAAGCGCTGGTGGTTGTCGATGAAGCCTATGGCGAATTCTCCGATGTGCCATCGGCAGTGAGTCTGCTTGCGCGCTACGACAATCTGGCCGTGTTGCGCACGCTGTCCAAGGCGCATGCGCTGGCGGCGGCACGCATCGGCAGCCTGATCGCCAACGCCGAATTGATCGCCTTGCTGCGGCGCTGCCAGGCGCCGTACCCGGTGCCGACCCCGTGCGCGGCGATGGCCGAGCAGGCCTTGTCCGCGCCGGCGCTGGAAGTCACCCGTCGGCGCATTGCGGAGGTGCGCAGCGAGCGCACACGCGTGCACAAGGCGCTTGAACAACTGGCCGGTGTGCGTCAGGTGTATCCCTCGCAAGGTAACTTCTTGCTGGTGCGCTTCGACGATGCCGAAGCGGTATTTCAGGCGCTGCTGGAGGCCGGTGTGGTGGTGCGCGACCAACGCGCGGTGCCGCAGCTGTTCGATGCACTGCGCATCACTCTGGGCACGCACGAACAAAACGAGCGCGTGTTGAGTGCGCTACAACGCAAGCAGGAGGCCGCCGCATGACCCCGATTCTTTTCGTCGACCGCGACGGCACGCTGATCACCGAGCCGGCCGATTACCAGATCGACGCCTACGAAAAACTGCGCTTCGTCGACAACGTGATTCCGGCGATGCTCAAGTTGCGCGATGCCGGCTACCAGTTCGTCATCGTCAGCAATCAGGACGGCCTGGGCAGCGAAAGCTATCCGCGTGCGTCCTTCGATGGCCCCAACAAGCTGATGCTGCAGATCTTCGCCAGCCAGGGCATCGTGTTTCGCGAAGTGTTGATCGACTGCAGCTGGCCCGCTGACAACGCGCCCACGCGTAAGCCCGGCGTCGGCCTGATGGTGCCGTATCTGCAGGATCGCAATATCGACTGGGCACGCTCGGCGATGGTGGGCGACCGCATCACCGACATTCAGTTCGCGCAGAACCTCAATATCCGTGGCTTCCAGCTGCGTACCGACGAGTTTGGCGGCGAGTGGGACTGGCCTGGCATCGCACACGAGCTGGCCGATGCACCCAGGCGTGCGGTAGTCCAGCGCAACACCAAGGAAACCAAGATCCGCGTCGCACTGGATCTGGATCGCGTGGCCGAACCGCACACTGCCACCGGCCTGCCGTTCTTCGATCACATGCTGGAGCAGATCGGCAAACACGGCGGCTTTGCGCTGGACATTCGCGCCGAAGGCGATCTGCATATCGACGAGCACCACACCATCGAAGACACCGGTCTTGCGCTGGGCCAGGCCTTGCGCGAAGCGCTGGGCGATAAGCGCGGCATCGGCCGTT
Source organism: Xanthomonas hortorum pv. pelargonii (assembly GCF_024499015.1). NCBI lineage: Bacteria > Pseudomonadati > Pseudomonadota > Gammaproteobacteria > Lysobacterales > Lysobacteraceae > Xanthomonas > Xanthomonas hortorum. The sequence goes on from NZ_CP098604.1 coordinate 4,862,316, forward strand.
ACGGCTTCGATCCTGAAGACAGCCCGTGGCGTGTTGCCGGCGACACCGCGCAACATGGCTTCACGCTGCCGATGGACGAAACCATCGCCAGTGCTGCGCTGGATTTCAGCGGCCGGCCGTACTTCGTGTTCGAAGGCGATTTCAAGCGCGAGCGCGTGGGCGACATGCCCACCGAACTGGTGCCGCATTTTTTCCGTTCGATCTGCGATGCGTCCGGTTTGAATCTGCACCTGAGCGTGCGCGGCGAGAACGATCACCACAAGGTCGAAGCCTGCTTCAAGGCCCTGGCGCGTGCGCTGCGTCAGGCGATCCGCCGCGAAGGTACCGCGTTGCCATCGACCAAGGGTGCGCTATGACCGACCTTGCGCTGATCGATGCCGGCGGCGCCAATCTGGGCTCGGTGCGCTATGCGTTGGAGCGGTTGAGCGTGGAAGCGCGCGTGGTACGTGATGCCGAAGGGTTGCAGGGCGCGCAGCGCGTCATCCTGCCCGGCGTCGGCGCCGCACCCGAAGCGATGTCGCGCTTGCGCGCGCAGGGCTTGATCGAACCTTTGCGACAACTGCAGGTGCCGCTGATCGGCATCTGCTTGGGGATGCAATTGCTGTTCGAACATTCCGAAGAAGGCGATGTCGATTGCCTCGGGTTGTTGCCGGGCATCGTGCGCCACATGACGCCTGCGCTGGGTATTCGCGTGCCGCATATGGGCTGGAATCAACTGGTGCCGATGCGCGAATCCGCGTTGCTGGCCGGTCTGCCGGAACGTGCAAGCGCCTATTTCGTGCACGGTTATGCCGCGCCGGTGACGGCCGATACCGTAGCCGCCTGCGATCACGGTGGCTTGTTTACCGCGGTGGTGCAGCAAGGCCTGCGCTGCGGCGCGCAGTTCCACCCCGAGCGTTCGGCCGAAACCGGTGCACGCATCCTGCGCAATTTTCTTGAGATGAGCTTCCCATGAGTTTCACCGTTTACCCGGCGCTGGATATCCGCAACGGCCGCGTGGTGCGTTTGCTGCAAGGCGATTACGCAAGCGAAACCCAGTACGGCGACGATGTACTGCCGCGCGCGCAGGCGTTTGCCGATGCCGGCGCGCAGTGGATGCATCTGGTCGATCTGGATGCGGCGAAGGCGGGCGGCTATACCTTGGCCGCGACACTTGGCGAGATCGTGCGCCAGACTGGCCTGCACGTGCAGACCGGCGGCGGTGTGCGTTCGCGCGACGATGTGGCACGCATCCTCGATGCCGGCGCCGCACGCGTGGTAGTGGGTTCCTTGGCCGTGCGCGAGAGCGAAACCGTCATCGGCTGGCTGCAGGAATTCGGTGCTGATCGCTTGACCATCGCGCTGGATACCAGGCAAGACGCGCACGGCGTCTGGCAATTGCCGGTGCATGGCTGGACCGAAGCGGCGGAAGCCACGTTGGATCAGCTGGCCGTGCGTTACGCGCAGGCCGGGCTACAGCATCTGCTGTGTACCGACATCGCGCGCGACGGCATGCTGTCCGGCCCCAACATGGACTTGTACGCACACCTGCGAACGCTGGCGCCGCAACTGCAGGTGCAGGTCTCCGGCGGTGCGCGCAATCTGGCCGATGTGGCTGCCGCCAAGGCTGCAGGCTGCGCCGGCATCGTGCTCGGCAAGGCCTTGCTGGAAGGGCATCTGGCCTTGAAGGAGGCACTGGCATGCTGAGTCGCCGCATCATTCCCTGCCTGGACGTGCGCGACGGGCGCGTGGTCAAGGGCGTCAAGTTCCGCGACCACATCGACATGGGCGACATCGTCGAGCTGGCGCTGCGCTATCGCGCGCAAGGTGCCGACGAGCTGGTGTTCTACGACATCGGCGCCAGCCCGGAAGGACGCTCGGTCGATTACACCTGGGTCGAGCGGGTCGCGCGGTTGATCGATATTCCGTTCTGCGTGGCTGGTGGTATTCGCGATGTGGAAACGGCACGTGCGGTGCTGCATGCCGGTGCCGACAAGATTTCGATCAACTCGCCGGCACTCGGCAGGCCGCAGCTGATCTCCGAGCTGGCCGATGCCTTCGGCGTGCAATGCGTGGTGGTCGGTGTCGACTCGATTCGTGAGGAAGATGGTGAGTGGCGCGTGCGTCGCTATACCGGCGACCCGAGCAAGACCCAGGCCTTGCCGATGCGCACCCTGGATTGGGTGGCCGAAGCGCAGCGTCTGGGTGCCGGCGAGATCGTGCTCAACTGCATGGACAACGATGGCGTGCGGCGTGGCTATGACATCGCGCAATTGCGTCAGGTGCGTGCGCTGTGCCACGTGCCGTTGATCGCCTCAGGCGGTGCGGGTGAGATGCAGCATTTTGCCGATGTATTCGACCAGGCCGATGTCGATGGCGCATTGGCCGCCAGCGTGTTTCATAGCGGCGCGATTCCGATTCCGGAACTCAAGCAATTCCTGCGCGCGCAACAGATCGAGGTACGTGATGGGCAGTAACGAACGAAACAGCAGCGGGCGACGCGCTCGCCGCGCTGGACTGGAGCAAGGGCGACGGCTTGCTGCCGGTGGTCGTGCAGGACGCCGACAACCTGCGCGTGCTGATGCTGGGCTACATGAATGCCGAAGCCTTGGCGGTCACCCAGCAGCGTGGCGAAGTCACCTTCTTCAGCCGCAGCAAGCAGCGTTTGTGGACCAAGGGCGAGAGCTCGGGCAATGTCTTGCGCGTGGTGTCGATCGAGACCGATTGCGATGCCGATACGCTGCTGGTGCAGGCGCGCCCGCATGGGCCAACCTGCCATCTTGGCCGCACCAGCTGTTTCACGAATGCGCCAGGCCAGTTCCTCGGCAGTCTGGATGCCTTGATCGCCGCGCGCGAACACGAGCGCCCGCACGGCAGCTACACCACCAAACTGTTCGAGCAGGGCATCCGCCGCATCGCGCAAAAAGTGGGCGAAGAGGGCGTGGAAACCGCACTGGCCGGCGTGGTGCAGGGCGATGCCGAGTTGCTCGGCGAATCGGCCGATCTGCTGTATCACCTGATCGTGCTGCTGCGCGCGCGCGGCCTGGGCCTGGGTGATGCGGTGGCGCTGTTGGAGTCGCGGCACAAGTAACGTGGCGTTGTAGAGCGCCCTTGGGCGCGATGAGGCGTTATCGATAACGCCCATCGCGCCCAAGGGCGCTCCTACGAGGATGTGTCGTATGTCTTTCGGCCTTCAAAACCGCGCTGTGCGCCTCGCCACCACAGGTACAATTTCCGCTGATCTTTTCGCGGGAAAACGCATGCAGCTTCGTATCGCTCTGTTGGCCCTGGGATTGCTCGCGGGAAGCGCATACGCGCGCGATGCGGCTGTCGACGGCATCGTCTACGAAGAGCGCGACGGGCAGGCCGGACGCAGCGCGGATGAGCCGGGCATCGCCGGGGTCACCGTTTCCAACGGCGAGCAGCTGGTGCGCACAGATGCGCAAGGCCGCTACCGCTTGCCGGTGCGCGACGGGCAGACGGTGTTCGTGATCAAGCCGGGCGACCGCAGCTTTGTACCAACCGCCGACGGACTGCCGGGTTTCTGGCGTCACTACGCGCCCAAGGGGTCGGCCAAGCGCAAGTACCCAGGCATCGCCGCCACCGGGCGCAATACGCACAGCTGGGATTTTGCACTGACCCCGCGCGCAAGTGCTGCCGCCGATGGCTTTCAGATGCTGGTGTTCGCCGACAGCCAGACCGCCAGCCTCGTCGACGTGGGTTACTACCAGCGCGACATCGTCGCGCCGATCGTCGGCAAGACCTCGGCCCGGCTCGGCACCACGCTGGGCGATATCGTCAGCGACGATCTGAGCCTGTATCCGGCCTTGAACAAGGTCACCACGCAGTTGGGCGTGCCGTGGTTCCATGTGCCGGGCAATCACGATCTCAACTTCGATGCCGGCGACGATGCGCATTCACTGGATAGCTGGCGTGCGGTCTACGGCCCGGATACCTATGCGGTGGAACAGGCCAACGCCAGCTTCGTGTTTCTGGACGATGTGATCTATACGCCCGGCGCTAAGCCGGCGTATGTCGGCGGACTGCGCGAGGATCAATTCGTGTTTCTGCGGGCGTATCTGGCGCAGTTGCCGCGCGAGCGCCTGCTGGTGCTGGGCATGCATATTCCATTGTTCGATGCAGCGCCAGGACAGGAAACCTTCCGGCATGCAGATCGCAGTCGCTTGTTTGCGCTGTTGAAGGAGTTTCCGCATGTACTGGTGCTCAGCGGGCACAGCCATACCCAGCGGCAGGTCGATCACGGCGCCGACGAAGGGTGGCAGGGCGCCCGCCCGCTGCACGAATACAACGTCGGCGCGGCCTGTGGCGCGTTCTGGTCGGGCGCCAAGGACGGCGACGGCATTCCCACCGCCACGATGAGCGACGGCACGCCGAATGGTTATGCGGTGCTGCAGGTCGCGCCCAGCGGCGACTACACCCTGGCGTATCACGCCGCGCGCGCGGCCGACGACGCGCAACTGCTGTTGCATGCGCCCAAGGTGCTGCGCCAGGGCGCGTATGCGGCGTGGGGCATCTACGCCAATGTGTTCATGGGGCAGGACGATACCGTTGTTCAGATGCGTATCGACAATGGCGCATGGCAGCCGATGAAGCGGGTGGAGCGTGCCGACCCACGCTTGCTGGCCGAGAACGTGCGCGACGATGCGGCCGAGCAATTGCGCGGTTACGACCGCTCGCCAGAGGCCACACCGTCCACGCATCTATGGCGTGGCGCGTTGCCGACCACGTTAGAGGTTGGCGAGCATACGGTTGAAGTGCGTGCTGCGTTGCCGACTGGTGAGTACAGCGCAAACACTGTGTATCGCTTGCAGCGTGCGGATCCTTGATGGAGAGGCGTGCGTCGTGCGTGGGTTCTTGGTGTGTAGCCCATCGCGCATAAATGCGCTCCTACGGCATTTTCTTGGTCGGAACGTTTGCGTTGGATGCGGCGCATCAACCCTGTCGCCAGAAACACAAACGCCTCCACAAGGGAGGCGTTTTGGGATCCGGGCTGGCAGGCGATGGCGCGCTGGCGGGGATCGATGCTGGCTGGCGTGCGCTGGCTGGCTGCGCGAGTGTAGCGAGGCCGCGTAAGCGCTGACGAAATGAGAATTAGTCTCAGCGGGTTGCAGCTGTCAGGGTGTCGACGGCGCAGGTACAGGCGACGGTTTGCGCGTAGTGGTGGAGGCCGTCGGCAGCTTGGTTCTCGTCGGGCTGTCCGCTGACTCAGCCTCGGAGTCGGCCTTCGGATCGCTTTCCTGCTCGGCGTCCGGCGCAACCTCCAGCGGCGGATATGGATAGGCAACCGCCGGCCCTGCGTGCAGCCCCGCACGCCAGCGTGCCAGCACCGGCGCGATGCGTCTGCCGAGCGATTGCTGCGGCAACGAGGGCAGTTCGCCGTCCTGTCTCTCGCGCGCAGTGATGGCGGCCTTGGCCACATCGAACGCAGCCAACGGGTCGTCGCGCTGGTTCATCGCATCGATCAGCCAGGCCTGGCCGAAGTAGGTCGCGTTGGAGGTATTGCCGCAGCCGAACGATGGGCGATCGGCACGCGCAGCGGTGAGGATCAGCGTGTCCGGCGAGCGCAGCGCCGGAATGAAGCCGCCCGAGTAGCAGGCCGACAGCACGATGATGCGATTGCCGATGCCGGCATCGTCCAGCGCCTTGCGCAGGTCCTGCGGGCTGATGAAATCCTCTTCGTTCTCGTCCACCTGCACATACAGCGCGTGGTCTTCGGTGCCGTGGGTGGTGACGAACAGCAGCAGCGCGTCTTCCTTGCGATCCATGCGCTTGCCGACCGCGGCGAGCGTGTCGTAGAGGTTGTCGTAGGTTGCCAGCGGTGCGTATGGCTGCTCGCCCAGATTGTCCGGGTTGTTGACCAACGTGACCACGCGGCCGCGCGCATCGAAGCGCTGCTCGAACAGCTGCTTGAGGTACAGCGTCTCGTTGCGGAACACGTCGTCGCTGGCATCGCCGGCGAAGCCGACCACATACAGGTCGGTGATGCCGGGGCGCTGTGGCTGCAACGCTTTCAATGCCTGCGCAAGCGCGGCCTGGTCGACCGCATCGACCTCGTCCTGAGTTGCCGCAGCCTGGCTCTTCGCAGATTGGCTCGGCAACGCGGCACCGGCGTCGGGATGGCAACCGGCCATCAAGGTCACGATGACGATCAACAGCGACAGGCGCCGCAGCAAGGCGTTCGGTCCGATGGTGAAATGCAGCGACATGAAAAACGCCGAGGTCTAAGAGAAACGGGTGGAGCGCCTGGGCGCAGTGATCGCAACGTAGACCGTGACGTTGCATGACGTCCACTGATCCATTTCAAGCACGTCTTGAAGAACAGGTCTTGCAGAATACGTTTTATAGAGCGGCCCTTTAAGCGTGGCTTGCAAAATTACTGCGCAGCCGCCAGGCAGGCGCGGTCGGTGCTCGGAATCGGCATCTACCACTTACTCCGGTTCCTCCGCGCCCACCTGACAAACTGCTAGCTACGTTTTGTTAGCCGCTCTAAGTGCATGCGTCGCCGATACTTAATCGGCATCATCCGCCGGCATCACTCGGCTAACAGAACCTGGCCGGCGGTCGTCCCATGGATTTGGACGGCGCGCCGAAGGCCGCAGCCTACGCGCGATAAAAGGCGCGTGATACATGCCGCATCGAACACCGACTGCACTCACATGCCAGTGCGCCCAGCCGGTTTGTCGAGCGCGCTTACAGCACCAGCTGGGTAAAGCTCTCCACACGCTGATGGCTACCGACATCCTCAGCCGAACGCGGGGTGGGGTAGTCCTCCAGACGGTCCAGCAGCGCGGTGCGCATACCGGCACGTTTGGCGGCATCGAGCTCTTCGATCACGTCCGACAAGAACAGGATCTCGCCCGGTGGCACACCGATGCGTTCGGCAATGCGACGGTAGCTGGCGCTCTCGCGCTTGGGGCCGACCTCGGTATCGAACCAGTCGCTGACCAGCCCGCTCAGGTCGCCCGCATCGCTATGCGCGAAGAACAGCTTCTGCGCCGGCACCGAGCCGGACGAGTACACGTACAGCGGAATGCCGGCCGCATGCCAGGCCTGCAGCTGGATCGCCGCATCGGCATAGATATGCGCAGTGAAGTCGGCGGTCTTGTAGCCATCGCCCCAGATCAGCCCCTGCAGGGCCTTGAGCGCGGTGTGCTTGCGGTCTTCGTCGATCCAGGTCTGCAGCGTGCTGACCAGGACCTCGTCGGGCACGTCCTCGCCGATTTCATCGGCCACCTGGTTGAGCCAGTGGCGCACCTGCGGGTGGCTGCCGTGCTCCTGCACATAGGCCGGCATGGCGCGGCGCGCATACGGAAACAACACGTCCTTGACGAACGAGATGCTGCTGGTTGTGCCTTCGATATCGGTGAGGATCGCTTGCGGTCGTGTCATCGTCAGCTGGCCTTGTGAGGTTTCTCGGGGGCATAGCGGGGGAATTGTTGGGCGATTTCGGTACCGGTGAAGTGGCCGACCCAGCCATCGGGCTCGGTGAAGAAGCGGATCGCCACGAAGTGCGGCTCCGGCCCCATGTCGAACCAGTGCAGGGTGCTGTCGGGCACCGCGATCAGGTCGTCCTTGACGCATTCGATCTCGTAGACCTTGTCGTCCACGTGCAGCGTGAACTGGCCCGAGCCGGCGACGAAGAATCGCACCTCGTCTTCCTTGTGGAAGTGCTCATCCAGAAATTTGGCGCGCATTTCTTCGCGCTTGGGATTGTCCGGCGCGATGCTGACCACATCCACGGTCTTCAAGCCGCGCTCGGCGCTCAGCCGCTCGATATCCTCGCGATAGGCGGCCATGACCTGTTCGGGTGTGGCGCCCGGTTCGATCGGCTGCGTGGCCTGCCAGCGCTCGAAGGTCACGCCGATCTTGCTCAGCTCGGCGGCGATCTGCTCGCCGTGGCGGCTATCGAACTGCGCCAGGTTGGGGTCGGAATCGTTGAAGATGCGAAGTCGGCTCATGGCGATCTGGCTCACAAGGGGTAAGGGAGGTGGCGAGGACTCAGCGCGTGCCGCGCAGTTTCAGCAGCTCGAGTTCGCAATGCAGCAGGAACTCGAACGCCTCCAGATGACGGCGCGCCTCGGCCATGTTGCGGCCCCAGGCATACAGGCCGTGTCCTTCGATGAGATACCCCCACAGGTTCTGTTTGTCCAGCAAGGCTTCGACCTGCGCGGCCAGCACCTGCATGTCCTGGGTATTGGCGAACACTGGCACGTCCACCGCAGTTTCATGGGTGGTGTTGCCTTCAAAGGCTTTCAACAGCTCATAGCCCTCCAGCCGGATCACGCCGCTGCCGGCGTACAGCCGCGAGGCGATGGTCTGCACCGGCGAATGCGTGTGCAGCACGCAGCCGATCTCCGGAAACCGGCGGTACAGCTGGGTGTGCAGCAGGGTTTCGGCAGAGGGGCGCAACGGCCGGCCGACGGCCAGGCCATCGAAGTCCACCACCATGATGTCTTCTTCGACCAGGCGGCCCTTGTCGCGGCCGGACACTGTGATCGCAGCGTGCTGTTCGTCCAGGCGGTGGGAGAAATTGCTGCTGGTGGCCGGCGTCCAGCCGGCCTGGGCCAGCTCGCGGATGTTGCCGATCAACAACTGCGCCAGCTCGTGCAGACGCGCGGCGCTATAGGGCAGGGGGGCAGTGGTCGCATTCATGGAACTATTCTACTGCGCCACTCGATTACGGCCAGGTGCAGCGCAGCAGGGTGTGTTCCTGCCACGCCCTGAGCGAGAGCGGCTGGCAAAACGTAGAGCGCGCGCCTAGCAGTAAGCGCAGCGGTTTTGTTAGCTTTCTCTTGTTGGATTCAGTCAGAAGCTCAGGGCAAAAGCCTTGGTGAGCCGAGGGCGCGGTGCCCTCACCGCTCGCGGGACACGCCGTGAATCCGTCCGTGGAGGCTCGGTGGCGGCATCCATGCCGCCACACGGTCCCGCAATCGGTGAGGACACCGCACCAGAGAGTTCCTAGGTCGCTTCGTTGAAAGCCATGAACACCGACCATCTCGACTGGTCCTTGCCTGCCCACCGTCGCGGGACCTTACGCGGCATGGATGCCGCGTAAGAGCTTACAAGGACGTACTTGCAGCGTGTCCCGCGACGGTGGGCGGGCAAGGGCCCCGCAGCCAAGCCTCAGATCATCCGCCCTGCAGCGAAGGCCTCTGGGTCATCTTCTGCCATAGACGGCGCGCAGCCGTTTTGTCAGCCGCTCTCAGCCCACGTAAGTAATCAGCGACCGTCCCGCAGACGGCTGTGGCGATAGCCGTAGCCGAAATAGACCACCAGCCCGACCAGCGTCCACACCCCCATCAGCATCCAGTTGTGCAGCGTCATCGCCGACAGCAGGGCCAGACAGCTCAACACGCCGGCGCTGCAGATCAGCCAGGCCACCGGCATGCGGAACGGGCGCGGCAGTTCGGGGTGGGTGCGACGCAGGATCAACACGCCGGCGCACACCGCCGCAAAGGCGATCAGCGTGCCCATCGAGGTCAACTCACCCAGCACATCCAGCGGGAACACCGCCGCCAGCAAGGCAATGCCGACACCGGTGATCACGGTATTGACGTGCGGGGTGCGGTACTTGGGATGGATGCGGGTGAAGATCGATGGCAGCAGCCCATCGCGCGCAATGATCATGAAGATGCGCGGCTGCCCGATGATCATCACCAGCACCACCGACGACAGCCCGATCAACGCACCCACTTCCACGATCACGCGCAGCCAGGCCAGCTGCGGATGCGCCGCCACGGCAGTCACCACCGGCTCGTCGGTGCCAAGCAGGGTGTAGGGCACCAGCCCGGTCATCACCGCCGCCATCGCGATGTAGAGCACGGTGCAGATGACCAGCGACAGGATCATGCCGATCGGCAGATCGCGTTGCGGGCGGTGCGATTCCTGCGCCGCCACCGACACCGCCTCGAAGCCGATATAGGCGAAGAACACCATCGCCGCACCGCGCAGCACACCTTCCATGCCGTACTTGCCCGGGCCTTCATTGGCTGGGATGAACGGGTGCCAGTTGGCGGTGTCCACGTATTTCCAGCCCACCCCGATCACCAGCAGGATCAGCCCGGTCTTGAGGATCACCATGGCCATGTTCATCGCCGACGACTTGCGGATGCCCACGTAGCACAGCCAGGTCAGCAGCAGCACGATACCGGCCGCGGGCAGGTTGGCGATCGCACCGGTGCGCTGCAGTTTGCCGTCCAGCGGTGCGCTGACCAGGGCGGCCGGCAGATGAATCCCGAAGTGTTCCAGCAGGCTGAGGAAATAGCCGGTCCAGCTGACCGCCACGGCTGAGGCGGAGACGCCGTATTCCAGCACCAGCATCCAGCCGATGAACCAGGCCGCCAGCTCGCCGAAGGTGGCGTAAGTATAGGTATAGGCGCTGCCGGAGACCGGCACCATCGCGGCAAACTCGGCGTAGGCCATCGCGCAGAACGCGCAGCACACCGCTGCCAGCACGAACGACAGCATGATCGCCGGGCCGGCATGGTCGGCGGCTGCCTGGCCGGTGATGACGAAGATGCCGCCGCCGATCACTGCGCCGATGCCCAGTGCAGTCAATCCCCACGGCCCGAGCGCGCGTTGCAGGCCCAGCCCGTCGGCCGCCTCATGGCTGGCGTGCGGGTGTTTGGTGGCCCAGAGTTGCTTGAACATGCAGCGGTTCCTGTTGAATCCCTGCACATGGAGGTGCGGGCGTGTGCGAGATATGCGGGCTCTTGCGAGGGACTCGCGTGATTGAATCCCCGCACACGGATGTGCGGGCTCTTGCGAGGGACTCGCAGTAGTGACTCGCAGTTACACCTTACGGGCAAGACGGCTATGGCGGATGCCGTAACCGAAATAGATAAACAGACCGATCACGGTCCAGCCCACGAACACTTTCCAGTGCTCCTGGAAGGCCTGGAAGAACAGGAACAGGCAGGCCAGCGCGCCCAGCGGGCAGATCACCATCGCCAACGGCACCCGGAACGGGCGCTCCAGCTCGGGCTTGGTGAAGCGCAAGACCATCACGCCGGCGCACACGGTGGCGAAGGCGAGCAGGGTGCCCATCGACACCAGTTCGCCCAACACGCTGAGCGGGATCAACCCGGCCAGTAGCGCCGCGACCACGCCGACGAAGATCGTGCCGACATAGGGCGTGTGGAACTTCGGATGCACCTTGCCGAACAGTTTGGGCATCAACCCGTCCTTGGCCATGGTGTAGAAGATGCGCGGCTGCGCCATCAGCATCACCAGCACCACCGAGGACAGGCCGGCGATCGCACCGATTTCCACGGCGGTCTTGAGCCAGGTCAGCTGCGGGTGCGCTTCCAGTGCGGTGGCCACCGGCTTGGCGGTGCCGAGCTGGGTGTAGGGCAGCAAGCCGGTCAACACGGCGCAGACAATGATGTAGATGACGGTGCAGACCGCCAGCGACACCAGGATGCCGATCGGCATGTTCTTCTGCGGATCCTTGGTCTCGCCGGCGGAGGTAGAGACCGCGTCGAAACCGATGTAAGAGAAGAACACGATGGACGCCGCACGGAATACCCCGTCCCAGCCGAACTTGCCCGGCCCGGTGTTTTCCGGGATGAAGGGGTGCCAGTTGGCCGGGTCGATATACGAAATGCCGAAGCCGACGAACAGGCAGATCACCACCACCTTGATCGCCACCACGATTGCATTGGCGAACGCCGACTGGGTGACGCCGACGTAGCACAGCATGCTCACTGCAGCCACGATCAGCACGGCCGGCAGGTTGATGAGGTTGCCGGAGCTGACGAAGTTATGGCCGTCCCAGGCCAATGGCGCACCGGCCAGTTCCGCCGGGAACGGTAATCCGAGCGTGCCGGTCAAAAAGCTGATCAGGTAGGCGGACCAACCGACGGCGACGCTGGAGCCAGCGAACAGGTATTCCAGCACCAGGCACCAGCCGATGAACCAGGCGATGCCCTCGCCGAGCGTGGCGTATGAATACGAATAGGCGCTGCCGGACACCGGCATCATCGCGGCAAACTCTGCGTAGCACAGGCCGGCGAACGCGCAGGCGATGCCGGCAAACACGAACGACAGCATCACCGCCGGTCCTGCGTGGTTGGCAGCGGCCTGGCCGGTCAGCACGAAGATGCCGGCGCCGATCACCGCGCCGATGCCGAGCATGATCAGGTGCTTGGCGGTGAGGGTGCGTTGCAGCGTGGCCTCGCCTTGCAGGCTGCCTTCGACCGGTTCGCCCGCATCGACACGTCCGGCGGGTTCGATCGGTTTGACCCTCAACAAAGACTTCAGCATTCGGTACATCCCTAAGTGGCAAAGCTAAGGCGCAGGCGCCCGGACGAAGGTGGTGCGCCGCATCCCGGTGGGACAGGCAAGCGGCCTACCTTGCCAAAGCTACACGCTCACGACAAGCACGTACGCAGCATGAACGACGATAATGGCCGCCTGGCCCGCAACGGGCGACCGAGAACGACAGATGGTGGATGCGACGCTGCAACAGCAATTGGCTGCCTACCGCGCACGCTGGCCGGACGAAGCCGAGTTGGCCGAGCAGTTCGCGCGACTGCTGGACGATGCCAGTAATCCATTCGTGCGCGAGCGTGTCGAAGGTCATTTCACCGGTTCTGCGTGGGTGGTCAGCGCCGATGGCACGCGCACGTTGCTGACCCATCACCGCAAGCTGCAGCGGTGGCTGCAGCTGGGCGGACACGCCGACGGCGACCGCGATCTGGCGCAGGTCGCCTTGCGCGAGGCGCAGGAGGAATCCGGATTGAGCGGGCTGCGCCTGGCCGAGACGGCAATCTTCGACCTGGACCGGCACTGGATTCCAGCAAGGGGCGAGGTAGCCGGACATTGGCACTACGATGCGCGCTATGTGGTAGTGGCCGGCGCGAACGAGGCGTTCGAAGTCAGCGAAGAGTCGCTGGCATTGGCGTGGCGGCCGATCGCAGAGCTGCTTGCCGAGCCGGAGCTGGATCCGTCGATGCGGCGCATGGCGGAGAAGTGGGTTGCGCGTGCGAGTTAAGCGGCTTGCTGGGAGCGCCCGCGCCGCAAGCGCGGGCTTGTTACTTAACTGGCTTCGGTGAGCTGCAGCAGCGCGGCCGGGGATCGGCTGCTCGGCTCGGTCAGACATCCTGTCTGACTCGCCGCCGCGGCACATCCATGTGCCGCTTTCCGCCAATCCCCAGCCACGCTGCTGCCTCGGCAGATCATTTCAATGACCTAAAGAGGTCTCGAAGAAACTCATTGACGCCTTGCTTTAAGCCCCTCTCCTGCGGGAGAGGGGTTGGGGTGAGGGTACGGCGAAGCCGTTGCCTGTCAGGTCGATGATTCACCCCTTGCTGGCGCGTAGCGACGCGTTCGCCATGGCCGACCTCTGAAGGCGCTCGCGGCGCCCCTCATCCGGCTCTGCACGCCCTTCTCCCGATGGGAGAAGGGACCAACTCAATACAAAATCCGCGTCCGCAACGTCCCTTCGATCAATGCCAATCCTTCTTTCAACGCAGTGGCCTGCGCCTCGCTGGCGCTGACATCGATCACCACGTAGCCCACCTTGGCGTCGGTGCGCAGGAACTGGCCGTCGATGTTGACGTTATGGCGCGAGAACAGTTCGTTGATCTTGGACAGCACACCCGGCACGTTGCGGTGGATGTGCAGCAAGCGCAGGCTGTCGGGGTGCTCGGGCAGGGTGACTTCAGGGAAATTCACCGCCGACAAGGTGCTGCCGTTGTCGCTGTAGCGCACCAGTTTGGCGGCCACTTCGACACCGATATTGTCCTGCGCTTCCAGCGTGCTGCCGCCCACGTGCGGGGTCAGGATCACGTTGTCGTGCGCAATCAACGGGGATTCGAACGCATCGCCGTTGCCCTTGGGCTCGATCGGGAACACGTCCACCGCCGCGCCGCCGATCTGGCCGGAGGTCAGCGCCTCATCCAGCGCGTCGATGTCGATAACGGTGCCGCGCGAGGCGTTGATCAGATGCGCGCCATGCTTCATGCGGGCAATTTCTGCAGCGCCGATCATGTCCTTGGTGGACGGTGTTTCGGGCACGTGCAAGGTCACCACGTCCGAGCGCGCCAGCAGGTCGTTCAGATCGATCGCCGCACGCGCGTTACCCAGCGACAGTTTAGTTTCGATGTCGTGGAAGATCACCTGCATGCCCAAGGATTCGGCCAGCACGCCGACCTGGGTGCCGATGTGCCCGTAACCGACGATGCCCAGCACCTTGCCGCGCGTTTCGTGGCTGCCGGCGGCCGACTTGGACCAGCCGCCGCGATGGCATTCGGCGTTCTTCTGCGGAATGCCGCGCAACAGCAGGATTGCCTCGGCGATGACCAGTTCGGCCACGCTGCGGGTATTGGAGTAGGGCGCGTTGAAGACCGGGATGCCGGCGAGCTCGGCCGCGTCCAGGTCGACCTGGTTGGTGCCGATGCAGAAGCAGCCAATGGCGATCAAACGCTTGGCATGCGCCAGCACCTCGGCACTCAGTTGCGTGCGCGAGCGGATGCCGACGATGTGCGCCTCGGCGATGCGCGCCTTGAGTTCGTCTTCCGGCAACGACTTGGCATGCAGTTCGATCTGCGAATAACCGGCGGCGCGCAGCACATCCACGGCGGTCTGGCTGATGCCTTCCAGCAACAGGACGCGGATGTCCTGCTTGGGAAACGAGGTTCTCTTCGGCGACATGAGGGGGGCGTACTGCAGCAATCGGGTCGGCAACTATGCCAGATGGGGTGCCGGATTTGGCGGCCGCAACGCAGTGTTTGCGCAGGCAAAGTCCTTGCGGTGCAACGGTTTCAGCTGAATCCAACGCCGCGTTGACGCCACGCCGTGCAGCTGGACGAGGCTGGCGCACACTGGCAGGCTGTGCGGCTCCTACCGCAGCGCCGCGTGCCATGACCGATCCCCGCATCCTTTCGTTGCAACAGGCCGTGCCCGCGTTGCGTTTGAAGACTGAGCCAGCCGACCTGGAGCATTACGGCCGCGACTGGACGCGGCGCTGGACGCCCAACCCGCTTGCGATCGCCTTGCCCGGTTCAGTGGACGAAGTGCAGGCCGTGGTGCGCTGGGCAAATGCGCAAGGTGTGGCGGTGGTGCCGTCGGGCGGGCGCACCGGGTTGTCCGGCGGCGCGGTGGCGGCCAACGGCGAACTGGTGCTGAGCCTGGAGCGCTTGAACAAGCCGCTGGAGTTCAACGCGGTGGACCGCACGCTCACCGTGCAGGCCGGCATGCCGCTGGAAGCGGTGCACAACGCCGCACGCGAACATGGCTTGGTCTATCCAGTGGATTTCGCTGCGCGCGGTTCGTGTTCGATCGGCGGCAATATCGCCACCAATGCCGGCGGCATCCGGGTGATTCGCTACGGCAATACGCGAGAATGGGTGGCCGGCTTGAAGGTGGTCACCGGTGCCGGCGAAGTGCTCGAGCTCAACAATGCGCTGGTGAAAAATTCCAGCGGCTACGACTTCCGCCATCTGATGATCGGCTCCGAAGGCACGCTCGGCATTGTGGTCGAAGCGACGCTGCGGCTGACCGACCCGCCGCCGCCGAGCAACGTGATGCTGCTGGCGCTGCCGTCCTTCGATGTATTGATGCAGGTGTTTGCCGCGTTCCGCGCGCAGTTGCGTCTGGAAGCGTTCGAATTCTTCACCGACCGCGCGCTGGAACACGTGCTGGCGCATGGCGCACAGGCGCCATTTGCGGAAGTCCACCCCTATTACGTGGTCACCGAATTCGCTGCCGGCGACGAGGCGCAGGAAGCCGCCGCGATGGCCGCGTTCGAAACCTGCATGGAGCAGGGCTGGGTCAGCGACGGCGTGATCAGCCAGAGCGATGCGCAGGCTGCGCAGCTGTGGCGCTTGCGCGAAGGCATTACCGAAGCATTGGCGCGCTACACGCCCTATAAAAACGACGTCTCGGTGCGTATCTCGGCAATGCCGGCGTTTATGGCCGAAACGCAGGCGTTGTTGCATGACGCGTATCCGCATTTCGATGTGGTGTGGTTCGGCCATATCGGCGACGGCAATCTGCACATCAATGTGCTCAAGCCGGATGACATGACGCAGGCCGATTTCGTTGCTGCCTGCGACCACGTCACCAAGCTGCTGGCGCAGGCCTTGCAGCGTTTTGGCGGCAGCATTTCTGCCGAACACGGGATTGGGTTGGTCAAGAAGGCGTACCTGTGGAGCACGCGCTCTGCGGCGGAAATCGCCTTGATGCGCGGCATCAAACATGTGCTCGATCCTCATCTTTTGCTGAATCCCGGCAAGCTGTTCGAGCTGGACGAGCTGCCCGGCACCACGCGCGCCGGTTAGTCTCTCACCACCTTCACATGGAATCGATACGCCGATGATGCGCTCTCTCGTGTTTTGCGCTTTGACGCTGCTGCCGCTGGCAGCTTTCGCAACCAGCCTGGCTGGTACCTCGGCGGGTGCATCGTCGGCCGGTTCGTCCGACAGCAGCAGTTCGGGCGACGACAAAGTGGTTGCCGATGCACGCGAAGACGCGGCCGGCTTCGTCGCCAGCGATGGCGCCATCCGTGGCGCGCGTCTTGAAGCGGCGCTGCTGCAGCTGCGTAGCCGCAACGATGCGGCGCGGCTGTCCAGCGACCTGCAACTGGCTCAGTCCATCCTGGCCCAGTGAGTTTTCGCCGCTGGTGCGGGTGGCTGTGGTTGGCCGCCGTGATCGCACCGGCGGCGCAGGCCGAGTTGCATGTTGAAGTTGTTCCGTTGGACCTCAAACCGGCGCAGATCACAGCAACGCATGTCTTAGTTGAACAGGTGGCGCAGCGTCTGCCGTCAGGGTGGACGCAGCGCATCACTGCACCGATCCAGCTGCAATGGCGCACGGATCTACCGGCGCACGTGCATGGTCGTGCGATCGGTCAGCGCGTTCTGCTCGATCGCGCATTGCTGCAGGCGTGGAGCGCGCAATCGGCGACGGCGCAGGCGGATATCGGCGCACCGGCCACGCGCGCGGCAATGGCCGCCGTGGTGCACGAGCTGGCGCATGTGCTCGATCGTGGCCCGCAAGGCGGGTTGTCGCGCGATCCGCGTCTGCGCGATCTGGCTGGCTGGCAGGTGCGCCCATGGCGGCTCGGGCGTGGCGAAAATCAATTTAGCGATCGCAGCCCGGACGAGTACGAACGGCGCAGTCCTGCCGAATTTGTTGCGGTGAATCTCGAACATTACGTGCTGGATGCCGACTATCACTGCCGGCGCCCGGCGTTGTCTGCCTGGTTCGGTGAGCAGCTTGGCGCGCCACGCGCGGTGGCCGCATGCGACACGACGTTGCCGTACCTGCAGGCCGATAGCGATGCCGGTGCGATGTCGCTGCTGAAACTGAATCCGTCGCGCGTGTATGCGGTGGATTATCTGCTTGCTGAAGGCAACGAGCAGCCGATGAGCCGCTGGGGTCACAGCATGCTACGCCTGGTGATCTGTGCGCCAGGCCGCGCACCTGGCCCGGATTGCCGCATGGATCTGCAATATCACCGTGTGCTGTCGTTCCGCGCGTTTGTCGGCGATGTGCAGATTTCCAGCTGGCGCGGGCTGACTGGTTCGTATCCGTCGCGGCTGTTCGTACTGCCGTTGAATCAGGTGGTCGACGAATACACCAAGGTCGAACTGCGCGCTTTGTCGTCGGTGCCGCTGAAGCTCACGCCCGAGGAAATCGCCGCGCTGCTCGCGCGCGTGGCGCAGGTGCATTGGAGCTACGACGGGCGCTATTACTTCATCGGCAACAACTGTGCGGTGGAGACCTTCAAGCTGCTGCACGACGGCGTGCCACGCCTGGCCGCAGCCAGGTTGTCGTCGATCACCCCGCGCGGTGTGCGGCATCGCCTGCAACGCGCCGGCATCGCCGACATGCAGGTGCTGGACGACCGTGCGCAAGCGATTCGCCAAGGCTATTACTTCGAATCGGCGGCCGCGCATTATCAGAGCATGTTCGAGGTGATCCGCCGCGGCATGCCGGTGCCGCAGACGAGCGTGGAGCAATGGCTGGATGCGCGACCGGATGCACGTGCGCAATGGGTGGACCAAGGCGGTTTGCGCGAGACGGCAGCAGCCTTGCTGCTCGAACAAGCTGCATTGCGGCGACAGGAATTGCTGGCGCGCGATGCGCTCAAGCGCCTGCTGCAACCGGGTGCTGCCGGGCGTGATGCCGTGCAAGGCCAGCTACAGGCGTTGTTCGCACGGCAGGCACAACTCAGTCACCCGGCCACGCTGCTGGGAACGTCCGGTTACGGAGTGCCGCAGGCAGACGAGCAACAACAATTGACTGCACGTGTGGCGCAAGAGAGTGGCGTGTTGATCGACGGTTGGAAGCAGCTACAAGCGCTGGGTCGGCAGCAATTGCCGGCCGACGTGCGCATTGGATTGGAGCAGGGCGAGGCGAATGTGGAGCGCTTGCGCGCGCGACTGCGCGTGCTTGCGCGCGGCGACGCGGCCGCCGACAAGGTGCAGTCGGATATGGGCATGCCGCTGGAAGCGCAATAGCGCCCCGGACTCCCGGGTTAGCTGAGCAGTACAAGCCCCTCTCCCATCGGGAGAGGGGTTGGGGTGAGGGTACGGGGCGAAGCTCTCGTGTGGGTCCAGCTGCACGAGGCTCCCGCACCCTCATCTGCCCCTGCGGGGCACCTTCTCCCGATGGGAGAAGGGCTGCACCGGCATACCTCAGCCAGCTGGTTTCAGATCCGCTTGCACCGAATACTTGCGCAGCCATTCGATGACATGCGCATCGCTGCGGTACTGCCTTAGTAGCTTGGCCAGCCGCGCCGGTGCCGGTGTGCAGAACTGCGCAATCGCCACTTCGATCTCGTGTCGACGGTCGGCATCGTAGGGCTCTTCGCCAGCGAAGTGCTCGCAGGTGTCGTAGTCCTCCACCAGCGTGCGCACATCCTCCGGCATGCTGCATAAGCTCGGAGGATGTTGCAGCCATTCGTCGTCCACCTTGGCATCGGTGCAGGCCACCGGCGCGGGCTTGGATGCAGATGCCGGCGCCGGGGCAGGTTCCGCCGTGCAGGCGGTCAACAACCCCAGCATCAAGGCAACGACCAGCGTGCGCATCAGTCGGCGCGGCCTGCAAATTCGCCGGTGGTGGTGTTGACCAGCACGCGCTCGCCGTTGGTGATGTACTCGGGCACCATGATTTCCAGGCCGGTGTCGAGCTTGGCCGGCTTGGGGCGCTTGGTGGCGGTGCCGCCCTTGAGCTCGGGTGGGGTTTCGATCACTTCCAGCGTCACCGTTTGCGGCAACTGCACGGCCACCGGCTGGTCGTCGATCACCTGCACGTAGATGCCGGTCAGCCCGTCGGTGATGTAGCCGGCATCGGTGCCGATCACATCCGCGTCCAGCGTGTACGGGGTGAAGTCCTCGTCGTCCATGAACACGAACGCCTCGCCGTCCTTGTACGAAAACGTGGACAGACGACGCAGCAGCTCCACTTCCGGCAGGTTGTCATCGGCATCGAAGCTGGCATCGGTTTTCACTCCACCTGGCACGCTATACATGATGAAGCGGAAGCGCACATTGCCGCCGCGGCCCTGCGGCGAGCTGCGTTCGATGTCGCGGATCTGGTAAATGCCGCCGTTGTATTCGACGACGTTGCCTTTCTTGATGTCGTTAGCTTTCATGGGAATCGGGAGTTGGGAATGGGGAATCGGAAACGCCGAGTGCGGGGTGCTGAGAGTAGGGCGCCGTTACGATTCCCCATTCTCGATTCCCCATTCCCGGCTACTTGGGCGCCAGCCGCACGCCGCCGTCCAGGCGAATCACTTCACCGTTGAGATAGCGATTGCGCAGGATGAAGGCGACGGTATCGGCGTATTCGTCGGGTTGGCCCAGGCGTGAGGGGAACGGGATCGACGCGGCCAGCGATTGCTGCACGGCCTCGGGCATGCCGTCCACCATCGGGGTCCAGAACACGCCCGGGGCAATCGTCATCACGCGGATGCCGAAGCGTGCCAGTTCGCGTGCCATCGGCAAGGTCATGCCGACCACGCCGCCCTTGCTGGCGGCATACGCAGCCTGGCCGATCTGACCTTCGTAAGCGGCGACCGACGCGGTATTGACGATCACACCGCGCTCGCCGTCATCGCCGGCGGCGTTGTGCTGCATCACATCGGCCGCCGCCTTGGCGACATTGAAGCTGCCGACCAGGTTGACCAGCACGGTGGTGCGGAAGGTCGCCAGCGGCATCGGTGCTTCCTTGCCCAGCACGCGGCCCGACCCCAGAATGCCGGCGCAGTTGACCGCAAGGTTGAGCCCGCCCAGCGCTTGGGTGGCTTGCGCCACATTCGCGGCAACCTGCGCCTCGTCGGTGACGTCGGTGGCGAAGTAATGCGCGTTGCCTGCGCCGAGCAGTGCGAGCGCGGCATCGGCCTTGTCGGCATTGACGTCGAACAAGGCGACCTTGCCGCCGTCGGCAACGATGCGCTGCGCCACGGCCAGGCCCAGGCCGGACACGCCGCCGCTGACGATGGCAAGAACGGAAGATGGCTGCATGCGGTGGTTCCCCGGGAAACATTGGATGCCGATGGAGGCTGGCGGCGATCGGTGGGCGAAGCGGTCGGCAATTCTAGCCGAAGCGTCCAGGCGATCGCCTTGGCGGCAGGGTATGTGAGTTGGCCGTGGGCGAGCTGTTGCGTCAACGCCTCAGCCAGCCGCCGCCAACGCCTTGCCGACCTTGCTGCCGGTCTCGCGGCCGAGCAGTTGCGCCAGCCAGCGGCCGGTGCGGGCGAGGGCAGCCAGATCGATGCCGGTTTGCATGCCTGATCCGTGCAGCAGATAGACCACATCTTCGCTGGCCACGTTGCCGCTGGCGCCCTTGGCATACGGGCAACCGCCTGCGCCGGACACCGCCGCATCGACCACGCGCACGCCTTGCTCCAGGCAGGCGGCGATATTGGCCAGCGCCTGGCCATAGGTGTCGTGAAAGTGCACCGCCAATGCCTGCATCGGCACGGCTTGGGCCACTGCGGCCAGCATCTGGCGCGCCTTGACCGGCGTCCCGACGCCGATGGTGTCGCCCAGCGAAATTTCATAGCAGCCCAGCGCGTACAGCCGTTGCGCGACATCTACCACGTCGGCCACCGGCACGGCGCCCTGATACGGGCACCCCAGCACGGTGGAGACGTAACCGCGCACGCGCACACCGTCGAGCGCGGCCTGTTCCAGCACCGGGCGAAAGCGCTCGATCGATTCGTCGATGCCGGCATTGGTGTTGGTGCGATTGAAGGCTTCGGAGGCCGCAGTGAATACCGCCACTTCCTGCGCGCCGGCCGCGCGTGCCCGCACATAGCCCTGCAGGTTCGGCACCAGCACCGGATAGGCAATCCCCGGCGCCTGGGTGATGCCGGCGAACACCTCGGCCGCATCGGCCAGTTGCGGCACCCAGCGCGGGCTGACGAAGCTGGTCGCTTCGATGGTGCGTAGCCCGGTGGCCGAAAGCCGATCGATCAAGGCGATCTTGTCGGCGGTCGCGATCGGCTGCGCTTCGTTCTGCAAGCCATCGCGCGGGCCGACTTCGACAATGCGCACGAACGCGCTCATGCCATGTCCTCCGGCACCCAGGCTGGCGCGCGCTTGTCGAGAAAGGCGCTCAAGCCTTCCTGCCCCTCGGGCGAGACGCGCAGGCGCGCGATCCACGCGGCATTGGCCGCATCGATGGCATTGCGGTCGGCAGGCGGCAACACCGAACGCACCAGGGATTTGGCGCTGGCCGCCGCCAGTGGTGCGGCCGCCAGCAGCAAGCGGACCTGTCGCTCCACCGCGATGTCCAATTGATCGGCGGCAACCAGTTGATGCAACAGGCCCAGCAACTGCGCCGTGCTGGCGTCGAAAATTTCGGCAGTGGCGAACCAGCGCCGCGCCTGGCGCGCGCCGATCGCTGCAATCACATACGGCGAAATCACCGCCGGTAGCAGGCCGAGCTTGCTCTCGGTCAAGCCGAAGCGCGCCTCGGTGCAGCCGATCGCGATATCGCAGCACGCCACCAGGCCTACGCCGCCGCCGAACGCGGCGCCATTGACGCGTGCGATGGTCGGCTTGGGCAATTCGTCGAGCGTGCGCATCAAACGTGCGAGCGCCAGTGCATCGGCAGCATTCTCGGCCTCGCTGGCGCTGGCCATGCCGCGCATCCAGTTCAGGTCCGCGCCGGCTGAGAAGGCGCCGCCTGCACCGGTGATCACGACCACCCGGATCTGCGCCGCCTGGCCGGCTTGCTGCAACGCCTCGGTGAGCGCGTTGATCAAGGTTGGGTCGAAGGCGTTGTGCACCGCCGGGCGGTTCAGACGCAGCGTGCGGACCGCTCCCTGGTCCTCCACGATCAAGCCGGTGTCCTGCATTGCATCGACGTCCATGAATGGGATGCGAACCATGATAGCGGCACAGCTGGCCCCAGCCATGACGCGGTGCGTCGATGCTAGAATTGAGAACCATTCCTAACAATCAGGCCGTCTTTGTGACGTTGTCCGACATGCCTTTGCATCGCGCTGCCATTGTGGATTCGGTAGAGGATCGTCAGCCCAACGACACGATCGCCCGGCGCCTGCGCGAACTGGGCTTTGTCGCCGGCGAAGAAGTGACGGTGCTGGCAACCGGGCCGGTTGGACGCGAACCGTTGCTGGTGCAGGTCGGTTACACGCGGTTCGCCCTGCGGCGCAGTGAGGCTGCGCGCGTGCAGGTGCGCATCGAAGGAGCACAGGCATGAATGCGGTAAGCGTTCCGCTGCGCCTGGCTTTGGTCGGCAACCCCAACAGTGGCAAGACCGCGCTGTTCAACCAGCTGACCGGCAGCCGGCAGAAGGTGGCCAATTACACCGGCGTCACCGTCGAGCGTAAGGAAGGACATTTCCGTGCGCCGTCCGGACGCGACTTCGCGGTACTGGATCTGCCCGGCGCCTACAGCCTGCAACCGGCCAGCCTGGACGAAGCGATCACCCGCGATCTGTGCCGTGGTTTCTATCCGGGCGAGCCGGCGCCAGACGTGTTGGTGTGCGTGATGGACGCGACCAACCTGCGCCTGCATCTGCGTTTTGCGCTGGAGCTGCGCGAGTTGGGGCGGCCGATGATCGTGGCCTTGAACATGGTCGATGCCGCGCAGCGCCGCGGCATCGTCATCGACCTGCCGGCGCTGGAACAGGCGCTCGGTGTGCCGGTGGTGGAAACGGTGGCGGTACGCCGCGGCGGTGCCAAGGCGCTGGTGGAGCGCATCGATGCGCAGGCCGCGCACCTGGTCGCACCGACCGCGACGCCGCCGGCCGGCGGTAACTATCACGCGCAGGTGCGGCAGATCCTGAGCGCATCGGTGACCATGCCCACCCGCACCTCGCGCGTGGACGACGCACTGGACTGCTGGTTACTGCATCCGATCTGGGGTCTGGTGACGCTGGCGGTGGTGATGTTCCTGATCTTTCAGGCGGTATACGCCTGGGCCACCCCAGTGATGGACCTGATCGATGTCGGCACCGCGATGCTGGGCGAGTGGGTGGGCACCACGCTGCCGGAGGGCCCGCTCAACAGCCTGCTCAAGGACGGCATCGTCACCGGCCTGGGCGGGGTGATCAAGTTCCTGCCGCAGATCCTGATCCTGTTCGCCTTCATCCTGGCGTTGGAAGAATCCGGCTATCTGCCGCGCGCGGCGTTTTTGCTGGATCGCATGATGGCCGCGGCCGGCTTGTCCGGGCGCTCGTTCATTCCCTTGCTGTCGAGTTTTGCGTGTGCGGTGCCGGGCATCATGTCCACGCGCAGCATCCAGGACCCGCGCGACCGGCTCGCCACCATCATGGTCGCGCCGTTGATGACCTGTTCGGCGCGCTTGCCGGTCTACGCGTTGCTGATCGGCGCCTTCATCCCGCAAAAAACCGTGTGGGGCATTTTCAATCAGCAGGGGCTGATCCTGTTCGCGCTGTATGCCGCGGCCATCGTCAGCGCGCTGCTGGTGTCGTGGACGATGAAGAAGTGGCGCCGCGACAAGAGCGAGCATCCATTGATGCTGGAGTTGCCGTCCTATCGCGTTCCGCAGCTGCGCGATCTGGCGCTGGGCTTGTGGGAACGTGCAGTGATCTTTCTCAAGCGCGTCGGCGGCATCATCCTGGCGCTGACCGTGCTGCTGTGGTTTCTGCTGTCGTTTCCGGCAGCGCCGGCCAATGCGACCTTGCCAGCAATCGACTACAGCTTTGCCGGCCGCATCGGGCATGCAATGTCGACCTTCTTCGCGCCGCTGGGCTTCAACTGGCAGATCTGTATCGCGCTTATTCCGGGCCTGGCCGCGCGCGAAGTGGCGGTGGCATCGCTGGCCACGGTCTACGCACTGTCGGCCGCAGATGACGATGCTGCCGCGCAAGCCTTGTCGCCGCTGATCAGCGATGGCTGGTCGCTGGCCACCGCACTGTCGCTGCTGGTCTGGTACATCTACGCGCCGATGTGCATCTCCACGCTGGCGACCATCAAGCGCGAAACCAACTCGTGGAAGCAGATGACCATCAGCGCGGTGTACCTGTTCGCGCTGGCGTATCTGGCCTCGCTGGTGACTTACCAAGTAGCCGTGCTGCTCGGAGCAGGCTGAGATGGATCTCTCGCTCACGCTGCAATACGTGGTCATCGCATTCGCGGTGCTGCTGAGCCTGTGGGTGGTGATGAAGAAGCAGTTCCCCAGCGTCTTGCGGCGCATGCGTGGCGCGCTGGCGATCGGTCTGCTGCGCGATGGGCGACCTGCATGGATGCAATCGCTGGGCCGTCGCGTGGCACCGCCGGCGACGCAGGGCGCCGCAGCCTGCGGTGGTTGCGACAGCTGCGGGCCCACGCCGCCACGTAGTCACTGAACGCGCTGCACTGCACAGCGCCTCGGCCACAGGCCTTCGCTATGCTTGACCGATGACGACCTCCTTCCAGATCTCCCGACGTGCGCAGGCGCTAACCAGTTCGGCGATTCGCGAAATCCTCAAGATCACCGAGCGGCCGGAGGTGATTTCCTTCGCCGGTGGCTTGCCGTCGCCGGCCACCTTTCCGGTGGAGCGCATGCGTGCGGCCAGCGATCAGGTGCTGCGCGATGCGCCGCAGGCCGCGCTGCAATACGGCCCTACCGAAGGTTATGCGCCGCTGCGCGAATGGGTCGCCGCACGCCTGAGTCGTGACGGCGCCAGCATCCGCCCCAGCCAGGTGCTGATCACCACTGGCTCGCAGCAGGGCCTGGATTTGCTCGGCAAGGTCTTTATCGACGAAGGCAGCAAGGTGCTGGTGGAAACCCCGAGCTATCTGGGTGCGTTGCAGGCATTTTCGTTGTTTCAGCCGGCGTTCGTCGGCATGCCGTCGGACGAGGACGGCGTGGTGGTGGATGCGCTGGATCCGGCGATGCTGGCCGATGCGCGTTTTCTGTATTGCCTGCCGAATTTCCAGAATCCTACCGGGCGCCGCTTGCCTTTGGCACGGCGTCAGGCCTTGGTCGCACGCGCAGCTGAAGCGGGCGTGCCGATCGTTGAAGACGATCCATACGGCGAGCTGTACTACAGCGGCCAGCCGTTGCCGAGCCTGCTCTCGCTCAACCCGGAGGGCGTGATCTATATGGGCTCGTTCTCCAAGGTGCTCGCGCCCGGGCTGCGACTGGGCTATGTGGTCGCACCGGAGGCGGTGCTGGGCAAGCTGATTCAGGCCAAGCAGGCGGCCGATCTGCACACGCCTTCTTTCACCCAGCGCCTGGTCTACCAGACGCTGCAGGACGATTTTCTCGAGACGCACATCCCGCAAATTCGCGCACTGTACGCGCGCCAGTGCAGCCTGATGCTGGAAGCGCTGGATCGCCATTTCCCGTCACAGGTGCAGTGGAACCGCCCAGAAGGCGGCATGTTCCTGTGGGTGACCCTGCCTCCCGGACTGGATGGCACCGCATTGCTGGCGCGTGCGATCGCGCGCAATGTCGCTTTCGTGCCTGGTGCGCCGTTCTACGCCACGTTGCCGCAGACCAATACCTTGCGGCTGTCGTTCGTGACGGTGCCGGGCGAGAAGATCGATGCCGGTATCCAGATCCTGGGCGAGGTGTTGCGCGAAGCACTGGCCGAATTGCCAAGGCAGGGTGCATAACGAAGGCCGGCACGTCACTGCAAAGCGCACCGATTGCGCCAACGCCCGCACTGCTCGGCGCTTTTGCGATTTTCGAACCCCCAATCCCGAACCCCCAATCCCGGCTATCCTGTACAACCCACATCGCCTAGCTAGCCTGCCGCCATGACAACGTCTCCTGTGAAAGTTCTGATCCATGGCGCCTCCGGGCGGATGGGCAAGGCATTGCTGCGACTGGCCGCCGAAGACGAGGGCTTGCACGTCGTCGGTGCGGTGGTGGGGCGTTCGCCGTCGCAACGCGTGGTGGACGGCGTACCGTACTTTGCCGCCAGCGAACTCGGCGGTGCGCCGGCCTTCGATGTGGCAATCGACTTCAGCCTGCCGCCAGGCTTCGCGCCGATCCTGGCCTTGTGTGCGCAACGCGGCAAACCACTGGTGTCCGGCACCACCGGGCTGGACGATGCGCAGCGTGCTGCGTTGCTCGATGCCGCAGGCAAGATCCCGTTGGTGTGGGCGTCCAACTTCAGTCTGGGTGTCGCGGTGCTCACCGAGCTGGTTGAGCGTGCCGCCGGCAGTCTGCCGGGTTGGGATTGCGATATCGTCGAGGCGCATCACGTGCACAAGCAGGACGCGCCATCCGGCACCGCACTGACGCTGGGCGAAGCGGCCACCGGTAGTGGCGCGCAGCCGCGCTTCGCCAGCCTGCGTGCCGGCGATATCGTCGGCGAGCACACGGTGCAGTTCACCGGGCTGGGCGAGCGGGTGGAACTGATTCACCGCGCCAGCAACCGCGACATCTTCGCGCGTGGTGCGCTGCATGCGGCCAAGTGCCTGATCGGCAAGCCGGCCGGCAGCTATCGGGTGCGCGACCTGGTGCTGTAACCCGGCACGCAACCGCGCATGAATGGCGAGCTGCTCCAGCAGCGCATTCACTTCGCTGTTGCGATGTCACTGCAGCATCGGGTGCTCTTCAGGCTGGCATGCCGGGGCACTTGCCTTTACAATTCTCGCTTGCCCGAACCAGCGTCGGACCGGTCCTCAGCACCGCGTCCGCGCTTTGCTGCAACCGGAATTTGGCCGGAAGCGCATCGGAGTCCCAGGCAGCCAGAGCGAGACCCCACGTGACCCAACCCGCAATCCTTGTCCTCGAAGACGGCACCGTGTTCGAGGGCGAATCCGTAGGCGCCAACGGGCTTTCCGTCGGCGAAGTGGTGTTCAACACCGCCATGACCGGTTATCAGGAAGTCCTGACCGATCCCTCCTATGCCCGCCAGATGGTCACGCTGACCTATCCGCATATCGGCAACACCGGTTTCACCGATCAGGACGACGAGGCCACAAAGATCTGGGCCGCCGGCCTGATCGTGCGCGATGTGCCGCGTCGTCCCAGCAGCTGGCGTAGCGAAGTGGCTTTGCCGGAATGGCTGCAGGCCCGCGGTGTGGTGGCCATTTCCGGCATCGACACGCGCAAGCTGACCCGCCTGCTGCGGCAGAAGGGCGCCCAGAACGGCGCGCTGATGGCCGGCGAGATCGACGTGGAAAAGGCGCTGGAAGCGGCGCGCAGTTTCCCCGGTCTGAAGGGCATGGACCTGGCCAAGGTGGTTTCCACCGAGACCCGCTACAACTGGCAGGAGGGCTCGCTGGATCTGAACTCCGACACCTTCGCGCGGGCCGAGCTGAAATACAAAGTTGTCGCGTACGACTACGGCGTCAAGCTCAACATCCTGCGCATGCTGGCCGATCGTGGTTGTGACGTCACCGTGGTGCCGGCACGCACGCCGGTGGCCGAGGTGCTGGCGATGAATCCGGACGGCGTGTTCCTGTCCAACGGCCCGGGCGATCCGGAGCCGTGCGATTACGCCATCAGCGCGATCCAGGAATTGATTGCCAAGAAGGTGCCAACCTTCGGCATCTGCCTGGGCCATCAGCTGCTGGCGCTGGCCGCCGGTGCCAGCACGGTCAAGATGGCCACCGGCCACCATGGCGCCAACCATCCGGTGCAGGATCTGGATGGCGGGCGAGTGATGATCACCTCGCAGAACCATGGTTTCGCGGTTGACGAAAGCACGTTGCCGGCCAATGTGCGGGTGACCCATCGGTCGCTGTTCGATGGCACTAACCAGGGCATCGCGCTGACCGATGCACCGGCGTTCTCGTTCCAGGGTCACCCGGAAGCTTCGCCGGGCCCGCGCGATGTGGGGCCGTTGTTCGATCGGTTTACTGCGTTGATGGCCGAGGCAAAGTCTTGATGCGGGTGTGCCTGCTGCTGGCGCTGTCCTGCACGGTGGGCGCAGTGCATGCCGCGCCGGCCAGCGATGGCGCGGTCAAGACCCTGCTGACCCGGTTGGGTATGGGCGGGCTTGGAACCGACATGGCCGAATTGACGGTCAAGAGCACGCCATCCTTGAGCGCTCTGGATGATGCGCAGCGCGTCTGCGCGCGCAAGCCGATCCAGGACATGATCGACCAAGGCTTTCGCAGCTCGATGATCACCGGTCTCGGCGACGACGGCGAGCAGGTGGTTGCAGATTGGGCGCGGTTTCTGGATACCTCCGCAGGCAAGTCGCTGGCGAGCGCGTTTGCCGGTTCCAACGCGCAGACGATCGCCGACAGGGCCGGTGCAGGCCTGGACCAGAAGGCACGTGCCGAGCTGGACACGTTCCTGCGCAGCCCCTCCGGCGCCCGTCTGATGGCCGCGCTGGATGCCGCCTCGCCGATGCCCGACGACCACGAAGCACGCATGGCGAAAGACCTGAAGGCGCAGTGCGGAATCGTGCTGACCGCCGATGACGTTTCCTGATCGACAGCGTCCGATCACTCCCCATATTTGTCACGCTGTCCAGACTTAGAGAAGACAATGCCAAAGCGCACCGACCTAAAAACCATCCTGATCATCGGCGCCGGCCCGATCGTCATCGGCCAGGCCTGCGAGTTCGATTACTCCGGCGCGCAGGCGTGCAAGGCGCTGCGCGACGAGGGCTACCGCGTGGTGCTGGTCAACAGCAATCCGGCCACGATCATGACCGACCCGGACATGGCCGATGCGGTGTACATCGAGCCGATCAACTGGCAGACGGTCGAGAAGATCATCGCCAAGGAAAAGCCCGACGCCCTGCTGCCGACCATGGGCGGGCAGACCGCGCTGAACTGCGCGCTGGATCTGGCCGACCACGGCGTGCTGGAGAAGTACAACGTCGAGCTGATCGGCGCCAAGCGCGAAGCCATCCGCATGGCCGAAGACCGCGAGCTGTTCCGCGTGGCGATGGGCGAGATCGGCCTGGATTGCCCCCGGGCCGAAGTGGCGCACACGCTGGAAGAAGCGCTTGATATCCAGACCCGCGTTGGCTACCCGACCATCATCCGCCCCAGCTTCACCCTGGGCGGCAGCGGCGGCGGCATCGCCTACAACCGCGAAGAGCTGATCGACATCGTCGGCCGTGGTCTGGAGCTGTCGCCGACCACCGAAGTGCTGGTGGAAGAATCGGTGCTGGGCTGGAAGGAATTCGAGATGGAAGTTGTGCGCGATACCGCGGACAACTGCATCATCGTCTGCGCGATCGAAAACCTCGATCCGATGGGCGTGCACACCGGCGACTCGATCACCGTCGCTCCTGCGCAGACCCTCACCGACAAGGAATATCAGCGCCTGCGCGATGCCTCGATCGCGGTGCTGCGCAAGATCGGTGTGGATACCGGCGGCTCCAACGTGCAGTTCGGCATCAGCCCGACCAACGGCCGGGTGGTGGTGATCGAAATGAATCCGCGTGTGTCGCGTTCGTCGGCGCTGGCCTCCAAGGCCACCGGCTTCCCGATCGCCAAGGTTGCCGCCAAGCTGGCGGTGGGCTACACGTTGGACGAGTTGAAGAACGAGATCACCGGCGGTTTGACCCCGGCCTCGTTCGAGCCGTCGATCGACTACGTGGTCACCAAAATTCCGCGCTTTGCCTTCGAGAAATTCCCGCAGGCTGATGCGCGTTTGACCACGCAGATGAAGTCGGTGGGCGAGGTGATGGCGATGGGCCGCACCTTCCAGGAATCGCTGCAGAAAGCGCTGCGTGGCCTGGAAACCGGCAAGATCGGGCTGGACCCGACCGGCCTGGATCTGAGCAGCGAAGACGACATCGCCGCGCTCAAGCGCGAGCTCAAGGCGCCGGGCCCGGAGCGTTTGTTCTATGTGGCCGATGCGTTCCGCGCCGGCATGAGCGTGGCCGATATCTACGCGCTGTCGTTTATCGATCCGTGGTTCCTGGATCAGATCGAAGAACTGATCAGCCACGAACAGCAGCTCGCCGACGACGGTATGGCCTCGCTGGATGCCGCGCGTCTGCGCACGCTCAAGCGCGCCGGTTTCTCCGATGCGCGTCTGGCCGAGTTGACCGGCACCAATGAAGAATCGGTGCGCACGCTGCGTCGCGCGCTCAAGGTGCGCCCGGTCTACAAACGCGTGGATTCGTGCGCGGCCGAATTCGCCACCAGCACCGCCTATCTGTATTCGACCTACGAGGACGAATGCGAAGCGCTGCCGACCGATCGCGACAAGATCATGATCCTGGGCGGTGGCCCCAACCGCATCGGCCAGGGCATCGAGTTCGACTACTGCTGCGTGCATGCGGCGCTGGCGCTGCGCGATGACGGTTACGAGACCATCATGGTCAACTGCAACCCGGAAACCGTCTCTACCGATTACGACACCTCCGACCGACTGTACTTCGAGCCGTTGACGCTGGAAGACGTGCTGGAAATCGTCGAGCTGGAAAAACCCAAGGGCGTGATCGTGCAGTACGGCGGCCAGACGCCGCTGAAGCTGGCGCGTGCGCTGGAAGCCAATGGCGTGCCGGTGATTGGCACCTCGCCCGATTCGATCGATCTGGCCGAAGACCGCGAGCGTTTCCAGCAGTTGGTCGACAAGCTGGGCCTGAAGCAGCCGCCGAACCGCATCGCGCGCAACTCCGAAGAGGCCTTGGTGCTGGCGCGTGAAATCGGCTATCCGCTGGTGGTGCGCCCGAGCTATGTGCTCGGCGGTCGCGCGATGGAGATTGTTTACGGCGAATCCGATCTGGCGCGCTACGTGCGCGATGCGGTCAAGGTCTCCAACGATTCGCCGGTGCTGCTGGACCGCTTCCTCGATAACGCGGTGGAGGTGGACGTGGACATCATTGCCGACAAGGACGGCAACGTGCTGATCGGCGGCTTGATGGAGCACATCGAAGAAGCCGGCGTGCATTCGGGCGATTCGTCGTGCTCGCTGCCGCCGTATTCGCTCTCACCCAAGACCCAGGCCGAGCTGCGCCGTCAGGTCGTCATGCTGGCCGAAGGCTTGAACGTGGTCGGGCTGATGAACACGCAGTTCGCGGTGCAGGTCGATGAGGCCGGCGACGATGTGGTGTTTTTGCTGGAAGTGAACCCGCGTGCCTCGCGCACCGTGCCGTTCGTGTCCAAGGCCACCGGCATGCAGCTGGCCAAGATCGCCGCACGCTGCATGGCCGGCAAGACGCTGGCCGAGCAGGGCGCCACCAAGGAAATCGTGCCGGACTACTACTCGGTCAAAGAAGCGATCTTCCCGTTCGCCAAGTTCCAGGGCGTGGACCCGATCCTCGGGCCGGAGATGCGCTCCACCGGTGAGGTGATGGGCGTGGGCCGCAGCTTCAGCGCCGCGTTCGCGCGCGCGCAGGAAGCCGGCGGCATTAAGGCGCCGCCGGTGGGCAAAGCGTTCGTGTCGGTGCGCGACCCGGACAAGAAGCGCGTGCTGCCGGTGGCGCAGGCGCTGGTGGAGCGTGGCTATACGTTGGTCGCCACACGTGGCACCGGCGCCTGGCTGCAGGAAAACGGGTTGAGCTGCGAAATTGTCAACAAGGTCGCCGAAGGGCGTCCGCATATCGTCGATTCGATCAAGAACGGCGAGATCGTGTACATCGTCAACACCACCGAAGGTCGCGCCGCCATCTCCGATTCGTTCTCGATCCGGCGTGAAGCGCTGCAGCATCGCGTGACCTATTCGACCACTGTCGCCGGCGCCAAGGCGCTGGTGCATTCGCTGGAATTCCGCGGCACCGGCCCTGTGTGGTCGCTGCAGGAACTGCACAAGGAGCTGCAAGCATGAGAGCACCCATGACCGCGAAGGGCGCCCAGCGTCTGCGCGAAGAACTCGATCAGCTGAAGTCGGTCAAGCGCCCGGCGGTGATCAGCGCGATCGCCGAAGCGCGTGCGCACGGCGATCTGAAGGAAAACGCCGAGTACCACGCCGCGCGCGAGCAGCAGAGCTTTATCGAAGGCCGCATCAAGCAGCTGGAAGGCGAGCTCTCGCATGCCGAGATCATCGACATCACCAAGTTGTCGGCCGGCAACAAGATCGTGTTCGGCGCCACCGTGACGCTGGCCGACACCGAGACCGACGAAGAGAAGCGCTACCAGATCGTTGGCGATCTGGAAGCGGACATCAAGCTGGGCATGATCGCGATCTCCTCGCCATTGGCACGTGCGTTGATCGGCAAGCTGGAGGGCGATTCAGTCACCATCGACGCGCCGGCCGGCCAGCGCGAGTACGAAGTCGTCAGCGTTGCCTATCTAGATTGATTGCCTGGACTGATCGACTGCCATTGATCGACGCCACCGACCGATGACGACCGCAACGCTGCTGCTGCCGGAAACACGCCGTCTACCCGGCGAGTTGGGCGACACGCCGGTGGCGCGTGCGCTTGCGCGTGCCGACCAGCAAAGCACCGAGTCCGGCGAAGTGGCGCAGTTGCAACGCCACTTCAGCTTGACGCCTGCGCAGTGGCCGGTGGCCGCGCTGACCCGGCAGCTCGACGCCGGCGATGCCGCCGGTGCGACCTGGGTACGTGCCGATCCGGCCTATGTGGTGCCCGACATGCAGGGCGCGCGGTTGATGGGGTATGGCGAGGCGCTTGGTCCCACGGCAGAAGATCTGGAGGTGTTGTTGCCCATCCTCAAGCCGATGTTCGGCGATGCCGGGTTTCTGCTGGATGCGCCAACGCCCTCGCGCTGGTATCTGCGGCTGTCGCCGGATGCCAAGCTGCCGGAATTCGCGCCGCCGGATCTGGCGATCGGCGATGACTTGTTCGAGCATCTTCCCGCCGGCGATGTCGGCCGGCGCTGGCGCGCGCTGTTGACCGAAGCGCAGGTGCTGCTGCATCAACATCCCTGGAACGAGGGCCGCGTGGCCAGTGGCAAACCGGCGATCAATTCGCTGTGGTTCTGGGGCGGCGGTGTGCTGCCGCATGCGGTGAGTTCGCCGCATCGGCAAATACGCAGCCGCGAGTCGCTGCTGCGTGCACTGGCCCTGGCGGCCGGTGCGGATGCGCAGGGCGAACAACGCGTGGATGCCTTGGTGGATTTGCGCCATCTGCGGTCGCTGCAGCAATTCAGCGACGATGCGGTTGCGCCGTTGCTGGCGGCAATGGCGCGTGGCGAGCTGGATCGGCTGGTGCTGGATTTCCAGGACGGGCAAACCGTCTCGCTAACGCACGCGCAACGCTGGCGTTTCTGGCGCAAGCCGCGCTTACAGCTGGCGCAATGACGTCCACTCCGCAGATCGTCCGGCGCCCGCCCGGGCAGGCCGGCAGTTGGCCCGATTCCATGTTGCCGCTGTTGCGCCGCATCTATGCCGCGCGCGGTGTCACCGATACGCAAGGCGCGCATCCGCGGTTGGGGCAACTGCTGTCGCCGGAGTTGCTGCACAACAGCGACGTTGCTGCCGAGCTGCTGGCCGATGCGATCGCACACCAGCGCCGCATCCTGGTGGTGGGCGATTTCGATTGCGATGGCGCCACCGCCTGCGCGGTTGGCGTGCGTGGCTTGCGCATGCTCGGCGCGCTGGATGTGCATCACGCGGTGCCCAATCGCATGGTGCACGGCTACGGCCTGTCGCCTGCGCTGGTGGACGAATTGGCCGCGTTGCAGCCGGATCTACTGGTTACCGTCGATCACGGCATCGCCTGTCACGCCGGTGTGGCCGCAGCCAAGGCGCGCGGCTGGACCGTGCTGGTCACCGATCATCACTTGCCCGGCGAGGTGTTGCCGCCTGCCGATGCGATCGTGGATCCGAATCTGGCCAACGACACCTTCCCGAGCAAGTCGTTGGCCGGCGTCGGGGTGATCTTTTACGTGCTGCTGGCGCTGCGCAGCGTGTTGCGCGCGCGCGGCGCATTTGCCGACCGCGCCGAACCGGATCTGTCGGTGTTGCTGGATCTGGTCGCGGTCGGCACCGTCGCCGATCTGGTGCCGCTGGATACCAACAACCGTGCGCTGGTCTCGGCCGGCTTGCGCCGCCTGCGCGAGGGCAGGGGCTGCATTGGACTGCGCGCCCTGATCGATGCCAGCGGTCGCGATGTGGCGCGCCTGAGCGCCAGCGACATCGGATTCGCGCTCGCTCCACGCCTCAATGCCGCGGGCCGGCTCGAAGACATGGCCTTGGGCATCGAACTGTTGCTCAGCGAAGACTGGAGCCGCGCACGCGAGATCGCCGGCACCCTGGAGGAGATCAACGCCGAGCGCCGCGCGGTGCAGCAGTTGATGACCGATGACGCCGAGCAAGCCGTCACCAAGGTGGTGCTGGATGCCGATGGTGCGTTGCCGATCGCGGCCTGCCTGTTCGATGCCGAGTGGCATCCCGGCGTCATTGGATTGGTCGCTTCCAAACTCAAGGACCGCCTGCATCGGCCGGTGATCGCGCTGGCGCCGGCCGAGCCGGGCAGCAGCCTGTTGCGCGGCTCGGCGCGGTCGATTCCCGGCCTGCATATCCGCGATGTGCTGGCGGCGGTGGATGCGCGCCACCCGGGTCTGATCCATAAGTTCGGCGGGCATGCGATGGCGGCCGGGTTGAGCATGGATCACGCCGCGCTGGCCACGTTTGAACAGGCATTCCGGTCGCAAGTGCAATCGATGGTGGATGCCTCGCTGCTGCACGCCGAACTGCACAGCGATGGTGAACTGGCCGCGCACGAACTCGATCACCTGCATGCCGAAGCACTGCGCGTGGCCGGGCCGTGGGGGCAGGGCTTTCCCGAACCGCTGTTCGATGGTCAGTTCGAGGTGTTGCAGTGCCGCGTGCTCAAGGAGCGCCATCTCAAGTTGACACTGCGTTGCCCCGGACGCGCCGAGCCGCTCAATGCGATCCACTTCAACGGCTGGCGCGGCAGCGAGCCGGGTCGCATGGTGCGGCTGGCCTACCGCCTGGTCAGCGACAATTATCGCGGCGGAACCGCGGTGCAATTGATCGTCGAGCATTGCGAGCCGGCAACCGTCACTGGCTGATCTGCGGGCCCAGCGTTCTTTCTACGTTTTGTTGGCTGCACCTGGCCTCATCTGGATGTTTCCAAGCCGCGTTGGTCGAGGGCGCGGTGTCCTCACCTCACCGCTCGCGGGACACGCCGTGAATCCGTCCGTGTAGGGCGCTGAGGGTACGGTTCTAAGCGCGCGGCTGTCAGTCGCTGGCCTCGGTAGGGGCGGCAGCCGCTGGCTTCGGTAGGGGCGGCAGCGCGGCCGGGGATCGGCTCCTCGGCTCGGTCAGACATCCTGTCTGACTCGCCGCCGCGGCACATCCGAGTGCCGCTCTCCGCCAATCCCCGGCCACGCTGCCGCCTAGGCTTGTCGTCTCCATGACCTGATCAAGGCAAGCCGATTCGTCATCTTGTTTTCCAGTGACCCACGTAATTCGCGATGACAAGTCTGCCGGTGCCTTCTTGAAGGCCTGTGTTGTTCGGCGTGTGCTGGGAAGCAGATCGGACGCGCCGTGATCCGAGAAACACACGTCATGCTCTGCTAGCAACCACGCACACCGACCATCTTCGATGGTCCTTGCCCGCCCACCGTCGCGGGACCTTACGCGGCATGGATGCCGCGTAAGAGCCTACACGGACGTACTTGCGGCGTGTCCCGCGATGGTGGGCGGGCAAGGACCTTGCAGCCAAGCTGCAGCTCAGCCGCTCTGCACTTGACGGCGCACTCACAAGCGGCATTTGCGCGGTGGTACATGCCCTAGCGGCCGCACGCCTGATGGCCGCAAAGTAGTTTCATTCGCCGCTCAAAGCGTCTTGCAAGACAGTGCAAGCGCGCACTGGCGCTAGCACTCACTCGCACTGTCCTCTCCTCGATCAAGGTGACTTCTTGACCTCGGTCACCAGCGTCGGCAATTCCCATGCGCCGCCCGCGGCCACCAGCCGGCACAGGCCGGAGGTGGATTTGGAGGTCGGCACAAACCGGCGGCCGTCCCAGGTCCAGCTCGCCTGGCTGTAGCAATCTCCCAGACCTCGCCCCTTGTGCGATGCGAGGATGGTCGCCTCATCCAGACCGCTGGCCTGGGTGGTGATCAAGGTGGGCGCGAACGGCGCGCGTGCGTTGATGACCCAGTAGCCGGTGCCGACGTTGTAGGCGCCCATCCAGCAATCGGTCGAGACCAATAATTTGTCGCTGCTGAGCCGGGTGATCGTCAGCGGTTCCGGCGCAGTGCTTGCGTCCAGCCCCTTGCATTCGTCGTTGGCCGGCAAGCTGGCACGCAGCGCCTGATAGAGCGCCGGCAGTTTGCCCAGGCGCGCATCGGCGGCTTGCGTTGCTGCGAGTTTGGCTTCACGTATCTGCGGTACCGGCACGGCCGGCAGCACGGCGGTTTCGTCGCGATCGCCCTTGCGCACCAGTGCGCCGCGCGTGCCCAGCCGGCCCTGGAATTCATCCATCTTCAGCAGCACCGCCGCGGCGCCGCGATCGGACAGCTGCCAGCGGCGACCATCGTTGCCCACCGCCACGATCGTGCTGCTGCGGGTCAGCGCGGCCAGCAGTGCAGTGACCTGCGCGTTGGTCAGCGGCGCGGTGCCGCTGTCGCGATTGAGCGCCAGCTTGCCCAGATCGCGCTGGTCGATGCGCAATGTGAGCGACGCCGGCATCTTGACCTCGTCGTACTGGCCCAGCATCAGCTCAGCGGTCACCGCTTGCCCGGCCCCGGCCTTGCGGGTCAACAGCACCGACACCGGCGTGCTGTCGCCTTCATCCTGCTGGTAACCGGCAGCGCGGCAGGTGCGGGTGTTGTCGCAGGCGATGGTCCAGTCTTCATGGTCGAAGGCGATGCCGACCGGGGCCTCGGCAAGGGCGGCGACGGGCGTCAGCAACAAGGCGGCGGCAAGCAGGGTGGGGCGCATGGTGTTCTTCGAAAGAGCGTGTCCGGCGCGCATCTTGCGTTGCTGCGGATAGGCCGTCCAGTGAATCGCGCGCTAAACAGCGCCATCGGTGCGCAATGCGTTCATGACGGCATCGGCATGACGTCGACCTGCCTCGCCGAACGCTGCGTGCGCCCACGTAATCCGAACAACGGGCGCAGCCAGCGCACGCGGCGGATCGCATATTCATGCAGTGCCAGACAGCCGATCACGGTAGCGGCAATCACCAGCGCCGGTTCCAGCCAGGCATTCAAGTGCAACGGCATCAGCCAGTAAAGCACCACGATGATCAGGCTCTGATGCAGGATGTACCACGGGAACACTGCCTCGGTGCAGTAAGGCAGCCAGCGGAACGGACGGTTCAAACGGTGCCTGGCCCAGCCAAGAATCGTCAGCAGCGCCAGCCAGGTGTAGGCGGCACGTACGCTGTGTTCGATCGTCTCCCACGGCAGCGCAGCCAGCGTTGCACCCAGTTGCGCCGGTTGTCCATGGACGCCGACATAACGGACTGCCAGTTCGGTGCTGATCGCCAACACCGCAGAGCCCAGGGTGATCCAGCGCAGCCGCACCGCCCAAGCCCAGAAGCGCTCGCGACGTGCCAGCAGGTACCCCAGCACAAACAGCGGGAACGATTCGGCATGCACGAACCAGTCGCCGACCAGCGCGTGGGTCGGCGGGTGGCGCGGCATCACCCACATCACGCAGAACGCTTCCCACTGGATCGGCAACAGCAGCAGTGCCGGCACCGCCAGCGCAGCGGGCAAGCGAGGCAACGCGGCCAACCGCAGCCGCGTTGTCAGCGCCACCAGCGCCATCAACGCGACGGTGTAGGGCAGCAGATAGGCTAGATACCACAGATGGTTCCAGGTGATGCCGTGCTCCCAGCCATCGAAACTATCGGCCGGCCACGGCCGAACCTGCCAATAGCGCAACAGGAAGTTACCGAAGCCCGGGCTGACCTTGCCGTTGCTCACGCCCTGGCAATACGCCTGCACCGCAACCACCACGAACATGCCGAACAGCAACGGCGGCAGCAACCGCCTGCAGCGCTGCAGCGCGAAACGCCAGGGCCTGGCCTGCGGCCGCGCCAGCCCGATCGCGATGCCGGAGATCATGAACAGCAACGGCATCCGCCACCGATTGAGCACGATCATCGGCCACTGCAACCACTGCGCCGTGTGCACGCTCTTGAGGTGGAAATCCCAGTCGGCCACATAGGCCATGCCCACGTGATAGAGGATCAGCAAGGCAAAGGCGAAAACGCGCAAGGCGTCGATATCGTGGCGGCGCTCGGTCATGGTGGTGTCGGTAGAAGGCATGCCTGCATCCTCGGCAGATCCGGCCCATGCAGATGCGCCAAGGGCGGCAATGCCGTCCCTGAGTGACCAGTTGCGGTACTGCAGGGACGAACCGGGGACGGCAGGCGGGCGGTTTGCCTAGAATGCGCGGATGAATTCACCAGCATCCGGGGCCATTCCACCCGATACCGGCAGCAACGCCAGCGCAGGCAAGCGCTGGGTGGCGTTGATCTGGCTGCTGGTTTTCTATGGCAGTGCGCTCGGCAACACCGCGACCGCATGGCTGGCGGCGCGTCGTGATGGTCAGCCGTTGCTGCTATGGCAGGTGCTGACCTGGGAGCTGAGTAGCGCAACCGCCTCGTTATTGCTCCTGCCGCTGCTGCTCTGGCTATGCCGGCGCTGGCCGTTGCATGCCGATGTCTGGCGGCGGCGCATTCCGCTTTATATGGCGGCCGGGCTGGTCTGGTGGTTGCTGCACGTCAGCGGCATGGTGCTGTTGCGCAAGCTGGTCTATCTCGCGGTGGGGG
This sequence comes from Xanthomonas hortorum pv. pelargonii, assembly GCF_024499015.1. NCBI lineage: Bacteria > Pseudomonadati > Pseudomonadota > Gammaproteobacteria > Lysobacterales > Lysobacteraceae > Xanthomonas > Xanthomonas hortorum. Next base: position 4,901,335 of record NZ_CP098604.1, read on the forward strand.
CGCACTACGACTTCGGTGGCTGGCGCTTGCAGTGGGTGTACGAACTCTCCAAGGATCTGCGCACCTTCGCCTTGCTGGTGGCGCTGCAACACACGCTGGCCTGGTATGGGCGGCGTCGGCAGGGCGAGGCGCATCTGCTGGCCGCGCCGGACGAAGGCGCGCCGGTGGAGCCGCTGGATCGCCCGCAACGCTTTCTGGTGCGTAAGCTGGGCCGTGACTTCCTGGTCGCCACCGCCGATATCGAATGGGTCCAGGCTTCGGGCAACTACGTCAATCTGCACGTACGCAGCCACGACTACCCGCTGCGCAGCACCATGGCCGCGATTGAGGCCAAGCTCGATCCGGCCGTGTTCGTGCGTATCCACCGCAGCTACCTGGTGAAGCTGGCACGTGTGCAGGCGATCGAACCGCTGGAATCCGGCGATGCCCGCGTGCACCTGTGCGATGCAACGGTATTGCCATGCAGCCGCCGATATCTGGCTGCGTTGCGGACAGTGGCCGGGCAGGCGCCCGTCGCGCAGCGTGCCGAGGCTGCACCGGCTGGCTGAGTGGAGCAGCGCCGATCATATGTAATGCCGCCTTTGTCCGGCCTGGATCAGTCAGCGCCCCGGCACCTGACCTGTGCGCCGGCCCGGCTGCCGACTGCACCGACCGGCGCTTCCTGATGCTAGCTGTGCCCGCAGAACGCTGCGACCCGGCATGGCCACCGCTGCGTTCCGCCGCCGCCGCCCGCTTGCTAAACTACCGGGCTTGTTTGCCGGAAGTCCGTCATGATCGAAACCAATCCGATCCGCCAGCGCATCACCGATCTCAACGATCGCGTGCTCTCGCTCAGGGGGTATCTTTGACTACGACGTCAAGAAAGAGCGTTTAGAGGAAGTCACCCGGGAGCTTGAAAACCCCGATGTGTGGAACGATTCCGAGCGCGCGCAGGCCCTGGGCCGCGAGCGCTCGATGCTGGAAAAGACCGTCATCGGCATTGCCGACGTGCTGGCCGGCCTGGCCGACGCCGCCGACCTGCTGGAGCTTGCCGAAAGCGAGCAGGACGAAGACACCGCCGTGGCGGTGCTTGCCGACCTGGACAAGTATCAGGTGCACGTCGAGAAGCTGGAATTCCAGCGCATGTTCTCCGGCCAGATGGACGGCGCCAACGCGTTTGTCGACATCCAGGCTGGCGCCGGTGGTACCGAGGCCCAGGACTGGGCCGAAATCCTGTTGCGCATGTATCTGCGCTGGGCCGAGTCGCGCGGCTGGAAGACCGAGCTGATGGAAGTGTCCGGCGGCGAAGTCGCGGGCATCAAGTCGGCCACCATCCGCATCGAAGGCGAGTTTGTCTATGGCTGGTTGAAGACCGAAATCGGCGTGCACCGGCTGGTGCGCAAGTCGCCGTTCGATTCGGACAATCGCCGGCATACCAGTTTCACCTCGGTATTCGTGTCGCCGGAAGTGGACGACAACATCGAGATCGACATCAATCCGGCCGATCTGCGCACCGACGTGTATCGCTCCTCCGGCGCCGGTGGTCAGCACGTCAACAAGACCGAATCGGCGGTGCGTATCACGCATATTCCGACCAACACCGTGGTGGCCTGTCAGACCGGCCGCAGCCAGCACCAGAACCGCGACAACGCGATGAAGATGTTGGCCGCCAAGTTGTACGAGCTGGAAGTGCAAAAGCGCAATGTCGAACGCGACGCGCTGGAAGCCACCAAGTCCGACATCGGCTGGGGCAGCCAGATCCGCAACTACGTGCTCGACCAGAGCCGCATCAAGGATCTGCGCACCGGCATCGAACGCAGCGATACGCAGAAAGTGCTCGACGGCGATCTGGACGAATTCGTCGAGGCCAGCCTCAAGGCCGGTCTGGCGGCAGGCTCCAAACGCCTGGATGCCTGATCGCAGTGCGAGGTCGATGTGCTTGCGCGCATATCGACCTCGCGCTACCTGCGGCCACAATGCGTCCTGATCGTGCAGCGGCTGCAGATTGCGCAACAGTCGACGCTGCTGCACCGCGCATTCGTCACAGTCCCACCGTAAAACAAAGCAGGCTCCGGCCACTCCGGTTCCTCATTCCCCACCGGGCACGCGCCCGACCCACAGCAGATCGATTCCCGCCATGACCGAGCAGACCCCCGCGCCGCAGACTCCCGCCGACGAGAACAGCCTCATCGCTGAGCGCCGCGCGAAACTGGGCGCGTTGCGCAGCCAGGGCATCGCCTATCCCAACGATTTCGTGCGCGAGCAGTTCGCCGGCGACCTGCAGGCCGAATTCGCCGATGCCGAGACCTGGACCCCCGAGGCGTTGGAAGCCAGCGCTCGCACGGTCAAGATGGCCGGCCGCCTGATGGCCAAGCGGGTGATGGGCAAGGCGAGTTTTGCGCAGATCCAGGACGAGTCCGGGCGCGTGCAGCTGTTTCTGCAGGGCAATGTGCTCGGCGATGCCTACACCGCGTTCAAGGGCTGGGACGTTGGCGACATCGTCGCAGTGGAGGGCGGGTTGACTCGCACCAAGACCGGCGAGCTGTCGGTCAAGGCCACTGCGTTGCGCCTGCTGACCAAGTCGCTGCGCCCGCTGCCGGACAAGTGGCATGGCCTGTCGGACGTGGAGCAGCGCTATCGCCAGCGTTATGTCGATCTGATCGTCACCCCGGAAGCGCGCGAGGTCTTCATCAAGCGCTCCAAGATCATCCGCGCCATGCGCGCCTGGCTGGACGCGCGCCGCTTCCTGGAAGTGGAAACGCCGATGATGCATTACATCCCCGGTGGCGCCACCGCCAAGCCGTTCACCACCCACCACAATGCGCTGGATCTGGATCTGTACCTGCGCGTGGCGCCGGAGCTGTATCTCAAGCGGCTGGTGGTCGGTGGGCTGGAACGCGTCTACGAGATCAACCGCAATTTCCGCAACGAGGGCGTGTCGACCCGGCACAACCCCGAGTTCACCATGCTCGAACTCTACGAGGCCTATGCCACGTACCACGAGATCATGGATCTGACCGAGCAGGTGATCCGCGATACCGCGCAGTCGGTGCTGGGCACCACCCAGGTGAACTGGGATGGCGCCGACATCGATCTGGCGCCGGCTTTCCGGCGCTGGCGCATGGATGAGGCCGTTCGCCATCACAATCCGGACATCAGCGCGGCCGATTGCACCGATCGCGATGCGCTGCTGCGCCATTGCGAGCGCCTGAAGATCAAGGTCAAGCCATCGTACGGCTGGGGCAAGCTGCTGCTGGAAATCTTCGAAGCCACCGTGGAACACACCTTGGTGCAGCCGACCTTCATCACCGATCATCCGGTCGAAGTGTCGCCGCTGGCGCGTTCCAGCGACACCGAGCCGGGGTACACCGATCGCTTCGAGCTTTTCATCAACGGCAAGGAATTGGCCAACGGTTTCTCCGAGCTCAATGACCCCGAAGACCAGGCCGCGCGCTTCCAGGCGCAAGTGCAGGCCAAGGATGGTGGCGATGACGAAGCGATGCATTACGACGCCGATTACATCCGTGCGTTGGAGTACGGCATGGCGCCGACCGGTGGTCTGGGCATCGGCATCGACCGGCTGGTGATGCTGCTGACCGGCAGCACCTCGATCCGCGATGTGCTGCTGTTCCCGTATATGCGTCCGGAAGCCTGATGCTCTGCGCCGTCGGGTCGCCGACGGCACAGATACTGCATATGCTTGAGCGGAGCCCCGAATGGCGTATCGTCGGGGGAGTCGGCAGTACCGTCGGCGTTATCGCTTTCCCGTTCTCGAGACAGAGGAGCAACGGCTATGCAGGATGTTTTAGGGAATCCGGTCGGTGTATCGTCGACGGATACATGGGGAAGCTGGTCGGAAAAGGCGGATCTGGGATTGAACATCGTTATTGTCGATGATCAGATGTCTGCGCGGACGATGCTGCGTCACGTCATCGAAGACATCGCACCGGAGTTGAAGGTCTATGACTTCGGTGACCCGCTCGACGCGCTTGCCTGGTGCGAAGCCGGACGCGTGGATCTGCTGCTGCTCGACTATCGCATGCCGGGCATGGACGGCCTGGAGTTCGCACGCCGGCTACGTCGGCTGCCAAGCCATCGCGATATTCCGATCATCCTGATCACCATCGTCGGTGACGAACCGATTCGTCAGGCCGCACTGGAAGCCGGCGTGATCGACTTTCTGGTCAAGCCGATCCGCCCGCGCGAACTGCGCGCGCGCTGCGCCAATTTGCTGCAGCTGCGTCAGCAGAGCGAAAGCGTCAAGCAACGCGCGCTGTCGCTGGAACAGCGCCTGCTGGCCAGCATGAACGAGGTCGAAGAGCGCGAACGCGAAACCTTGTCGCGGCTGGCGCGCGCCATCGAGTACCGCGACTCGGGGACCAGCGCGTTCCTGGAGCGCATGTCGCACGTAGCCGGCCTGATCGCCGAGCAACTCGGCTTGTCGGAAGAGGAGGTGCGCATCATCGAGATGGCCGCACCGCTGCACGACATGGGCAAGATCGCCATTCCCGATTCGGTGCTGCTCAAGCCGGGCAAGCTCACCGACGACGAGATGAGCATCATGAAGCGGCATCCGCGCATCGGCTACGAGCTGCTCAGCGGCAGCCAGAACCGTTTCATCCAGGTCGGCGCCCTGATCGCACTGCGTCACCACGAACGCTACGACGGCACCGGCTACCCGGACGGACTGGTGGGCGAGGCGATTCCGCTGGAAGCGCGCATCGTGGCAGTGGCCGACGTCTTCGACGCCCTGCTGTCGCCGCGCCCGTACAAGGAGGCCTGGACGATGGACGCTGCGCTTGCGTATCTGTACGCCCAACGCGGCCGCCTGTTCGACCCGCGCTGCGTGGATGCGCTGCTACGTGGCCGCGCGCAGCTGGATCAGATCTGCGGGGAGTTCTCGACCGCATCGGCACGACCCGGGGTGTGAAGTGAAGGCGGTGCTTGGCCAGCTGCGCGCTCGACTCGCCCGGCGTGCCGACAGCGAGCATGGTCAGGCGCTGGTGCGCATCGTGTTGATTCTGCTGATGCTGGTCTATGCGCTGACCTTCGCTCAGCAGTGGCAGGTCTCCAGGCACAAGCTGCAGCAGCTGTTCTGCCTGATCGCAATCGGTCAGGGGATGGCGCTGGTGCTCTTTGGCTGGATTGTTGCAAACCCACAGCGCTCGCATCTGCGTCGCACGCTAGGGATGCTGTCCGATTACGGCTTGATCGGGCTGGCGATGACCTGGATGGGGGCGCCAATGGCATTCTTGTATGTCGTGTTGCTTTGGATAACGATCGGCAATGGGCTGCGGTTCGGTAGCGAGGCTCTGCACAACGCAGTGGCCATGGCCACGCTCAGCTTCGGCTCAACGCTGGCCAACAGTAGCTATTGGCAGGGTCGGCTTGGCTTGGCGATCGCGCTGCTGGGTGCGTTGATCGTCATTCCTATGTCATTGTTGCGTACGCTGCGCGAGCACGACCAAGCGATCATTGAGCCACCGCCCGCTGCAGGTATCGACGCTGCGACGCAGCAAGGAAGGATCCCAACCCCATCGACGCCACCGCGCGTCTGAGGCGTCTATGAAGTTTCCACTGCCATGGTTGAAGCAACGTCTGTCAGGACGGGCGGACACGGAACACGCGCAAAATCTGGTCCGTATCATCATCACCACCCTGTTTATTTCTTACCTGGGCTGGCGCTACCAACATACGCACGGCGACACGCTGGTTGCCACTTGGTTGATCCTGGTGGGCGAACTGGTGGTGTCGCTTGGCCTGATGGTGGCGATCCTGCTGCGACCGCAGGTGTCCCACACGCGGCGCCTGATCGGCATGCTGCTGGATTACACCTGCACCGGTGCCATCATGGCGATCCAGGGCGAGCCTGCCTCACCGTTGTACGCAGTGTGCATGTGGGTGACCATCGGCAACGGTCTGCGCTACGGCAGCAACTATCTGCGCGCCGCTACGGCAATGGGCAGCCTGTGCTTCCTCAGCGCCATCCTGATTTCACCCTATTGGAAAGCCAATCCATACCTGAGCTGGGGCTTGTTGCTGGGCCTGATCGCCGTGCCGCTGTACTTCGATTCGCTGTTGCGTGCGATGACACGGGCGGTGCGCGAGGCGCGTCATGCCAATCAGGCCAAGAGCCGTTTTCTGGCAAATATGAGTCACGAATTCCGCACGCCGCTCAATGGGCTGTCGGGCATGACCGAAGTGCTGGCAACCACGCGCCTTGATGCTGAGCAGAAGGAGTGCGTCAACACCATCCAGGCGTCGGCACGCAGCCTGCTGTCGCTGGTCGAAGAAGTGTTGGACATTTCAGCGATCGAGGCCGGCAAGATTCGCATCGACCAGCGCGATTTTTCGCTGCGTGAGCTACTCGGCGCGATTGGACTGATCCTGCA